>CADAMO010000024.1:0-24648 GCA_902788995.1 Oscillospiraceae bacterium | reverse complement strand
TTTGTCAAGCATTTTTTTTGATCTTTTTCGATTTTTTCAGGGGCCGGGTCAGTCGTCGTAACCGTTGGGGTTGTTTTTCTGCCAGCGCCACGTGTCGCGGCAGGCGTCCTCGGCATTCTTCTCGGTCTTCCAGCCCAGCACCGCCAGGGCCTTGGAGGCGTCTGCATAGGAATAGGCGATATCGCCGGGGCGGCGCGGCGCGATAACGTAGGGGATCTTCACGCCGGTGGCCTTCTCAAAGGCGTGCACCAGCTCCAGCACGCTGACGCCGACGCCGGTGCCCAGGTTATAGATCTCGCAGCCCTTCACGGTCTCGGCGCGCTTCACGGCAGCCACGTGCCCTTTGGCCAGATCCACCACGTGGATGTAATCCCGCACGCCGGTGCCGTCGGGGGTGTCGTAATCGTTGCCGAAGACGGAGAGCTTTTCCCGCTTGCCCACGGCCACCTGAGCGATATAGGGCATCAGGTTGTTGGGAATGCCGTTGGGGGCTTCGCCGATCTTGCCGCTCTCATGGGCGCCGATGGGGTTGAAATACCGCAGCAGGCTGACGCTCCACTCCGGGTCGGAGGCGCACAGATCCTTCAGAATGATCTCAATGAAATATTTGGTGGTGCCGTAGGGGTTTGTGGTGCCGCCGGCGGGCATGTCCTCACGGAAGGGGACCTTGTTGTGCTCGCCGTAGACCGTGGCGGAGGAGGAAAAGACGATGGTCTTGACTCCTGCCTCCTTCATGGCCTCCAGCAACGTGACGGTGCCGCCGATGTTGTTGTCGTAGTATTCCAGCGGTTTCACGCAGGACTCCCCTACCGCCTTGAGGCCCGCAAAGTGGATCACGGAATCAATGGGGTATTGGGCGAGGATCTCCCGCAGCTTCGCGCCGTCACGGATATCGCATTCGATCACCGGAAAGTCCTTCCCCGTGATCTCCTTTACCCGGTCGCAGGCCTTGGGGGAGGAATTGCAGAAATTGTCGATCACGACGATCTCCTTCCCCGCGTTCAGCAATTCCACGCAGGTATGCGAGCCGATATAGCCCGCGCCTCCCGTAATCAGTACTGCCATATATATGTCTCCTTTCAGGTATTGTCTTCCGATATGATAAGCCGTAAACAGTTCATGGCGTTGAACGTCTGGATGGAAACCCGCCAGCGTTCGATCCCGTAGCTGTTTCCACGGATCAGTTCATTGATGATTTTATTGATGGCGCCGTCCATCATGTCGTCGTAGACGTTGTCAAACAGGGATGCGTCGACAAAACGCAGCTCGATATCCACGGGCAGCGACGGCAATTGCCGCGCCAACTCGGTTCTGACGACGCTCTTCCAGTTGCCCACGTCGCAGTACAGCCCCGAACGGACGTAATAATTCTCCGCGTCGTCGTCGCATGTCACCCCGGGGGGCAGCGTAAAATCCCGGTGGTCGGCGGAGATCCACGCGGTGGGCAGATTGAAATAGGCGTGGGTCAGCTGGTCGCCGTCATACTCGTTCACCGGGTCGTCCCAGGTGGGGTCCACGTGGTACCAGGCGCCGTTGATCCGCACCACCAGCCATGCGTGGGCCTCGCTGCCTGTCTCGCTCTCCGCCGTACCGCGGATGACGCAGCTCTCGATGCCGGAGATATCGCACATCAGCTTCATGGCGAGGGCGTACCCGGCGCAGACCGCCTTGCGGTCCACCAGCGCCCCGGCGGCGTTGTTGGAATTGACGCCTTCGTCGGAATAGTCCGTCAGGCGCACCAGCCTGTCGTGCAGATACAGCTCCCGGTCAAAGGCCTCGCGCCCCTCGCAGTCCGCGCAGACGGAACGGGCGGAGGCGATCAGGGCGGCGCAGAGGGCGTCGCACTCAGCCCTGGTGTAGTCATATTCCATTTTGACGTAGCTCAGCGCCCCGAAGGAACCGTAGGAAAACTCGTCGGAAATGCAGGGCAACTGGGGATTGTCGTATTTCAGCGCGGCGTGGACGTTGCCCAGCTCCCGGGCCGTGAGGGTGGGGATATAGACCGTCTCACGGTGTTCCAGCACCGCGTCATAGAGGGCCCGGTAGGCCTCCCGCTCCTTTTCGGAGAGGCCGGCATACAGCAGACGGGAGACGGTGAAGTCGATCCATTCCGGCTCCGGGAAGGCCTCGCCGGAGGACGGCGCCGGCGCGACGCTGCCGTCGGCAGGACCGCTGCCGGGCAGGGTCTCCGTCACGTGCTTTTCCCGCACGGATTCCGGCAGAAGACTGGAAACGGACGCGCCGAAGTAGATCAGCGCCACGATCAGCGGCAGCATGAAAATGCACCGCAGTCTGACGTGTTTCATCGCGCGTCTCCTTTCCTGAAAATGATCCGGCAGCAGACGTCCGTCAGCTGATGACAGAGATCCTCACGCCGCTTTCCGCCAGCGCCTGAATCGCGGCGTAGGCGGGGGTATAATCGAATACGGAGATATCCGTGGTGACAAGGTTGATCAGCGTGGCGAAGAAATCCTCGCCCCGGGCGACGTTCTCGGGGGTAAAATGGGTGCGGATGATGGCCGCGGCGGCCCCCGCCTGCAAGCGCAGCAGATCGTCGCCGGAAGCGGCGGACTTCATATAGCTGAGCATGGCCTCCGCCGCCATGGAGACCGATCCGGCGGAATAGGTGTAGCGCACCGCGCCGTCGGTAAAGTCGTAGCCCGTTTCAAGATAGATATTCACCGGCCCCAGCTTTTGCAGCAGGCTGATGAAGTTATCCTCGGTGACCAGCACGTATTTGGCAATGGGGATCTCACGGCGGGAAAGCCCTTCGATCACGTCCTGCACCGCGCCCCGGCGGACCACCTCCGCCAGCCGCATTTTTCCCTCCGCCGTCTCCAGCACAAAATCGGGAGAGATGGGTTTGACCCGGATGGTGCCCTGGGAGGGCACCACGGAGACCACCGTGCAGAAGGTCAGCTCTTTTTCGTCGGTGCAGATCGCAAGAAAATTCAGCGCGTCCGTCAGGTCCTGCAGCGCCGCGCCGTCGACGGCGTCTTCCGTCGTGCTCTCTTCCGCCGTCTCCTCCGTCTCCTGACGCTTGCCCAGCGCCCGGGAAAGGTCGAAATCATTCATGGCAAGAATCACAAAAAAGGAGACGACGCCGAAAACGACGGCGGCGATCGCCGTCATCCAGATGTATCTGGGCACCCGGTTTTTACCGTTGACCCCCTTGGGGGCAAAGGATATCTTTCCGTCCCTGCTCATCGGCCGTCCGCTCCTCTCCCATGATAAAATATAGTATTATTATATTAGTTCGGCGGGGAAAATACAAGTGTCAACCGCTATAAAAAAAACTTTTTTATATAAAAGAAAAGGGATTGACACGGCGGGGGAAATGTGCTAAAATTTGCGTTGCCGCATATTCAGGGCGCACTATGTGCTGAAAGGCTTGCCTGCCCTGCGTAGCGAGACTGACAAAGGAGAAAAACTCATGTACGCAATTATCGAAACCGGCGGAAAGCAGTATAAGGTAGAAGCAGGCGATGTTGTTTTTATCGAAAAGCTTGACGTTGAAGCCGAGAGCGAGGTCGTTTTTGACAAAGTGATCGCGGTGGCGAACGACGACGGCATCAAGGTAGGCGCTCCCTACGTTGAAGGCGCCGCGGTGACCGCCAAGGTGCTGAAGAACGGCAAGGCCAAGAAGATCTATGTCATGACCTACAAGCCCAAGAAGAACGAGAAGAGAAAACTCGGCCACAGACAGCCCTACACGAAGGTAGAGATCGCAGCCATCAACGCATAATGATCCGGGCGGCATTTCAGATCCGGGGCAGCGACGCGGAATTTACCGTAAAGGGACATTCCGGCGCGGGAGAACAGGGCACGGATATCCTCTGTGCGGCGGTTTCCTCGGCGGCCTATATGACGGTCAACACCGTGACGGAAATTCTCGGGGTTGACGCGCAGGCCGAAGACAGCGACGGATATATGCATTTCAGGTCATGCGGCAGCAAGGCCGCGGCGGATATTGTAAGAGGCTTCCGGCTGCACATGGAGCAGTTGGCCGAGCAATATCCCGATTATGTCACAATCACAACGGAGGTGTAAGTAATGCTTAAGATAAACATTCAGCTCTTCGCGCATAAAAAAGGTATGGGTTCTACCCGTAACGGCCGTGATTCCGAATCCAAGAGACTCGGCACGAAGAGAAGCGACGGTCAGTTTGTCAACGCGGGCACCATCATCGTTCGTCAGCGCGGTACGCGCATCCATCCCGGCAACAATGTGGGCAAGGGTTCCGACGATACGCTGTTCGCCCTGATCGACGGCAAAGTGAAGTTTGAGCGTCTGGGCAAAGACCGCAAAAAGGTCAGCGTGTACGATAACTGATTTTTTCAGCGCATAAAAAGAAGAGACCGCGAAAGCGGTCTTTTTTTTGTGGATCAACACAAATCCCTCTTTGCGGACGGGGCGGCTCATTTCAGCCTGTCTTTCTTCGGCACGCGCACGCGGCGCTGGGTGCCGGAGATGATCAGCAGCTCGTCCATGCCCAGATACATAAAAAACACGCTGAGAAAGCCGCTGATCATGCTGAAGGTATATTTCAGATAATGCCGTTCGGAGAACAGCTTCATATTGAAGAAGACCGCCAGCACGGCGATGGCAAGGCACCCCACCAGAATAATGACGCAGGCCGCCTCCAGCACCCGCCGGGCCAGCTTTTTGATCTTATCCGTGGCGGCGGCGATGGAAAAGAAGACAAAGGGGATCATCTCGATGAAGGTGAACACGGGATAGGTCTCCTCCACCCCGATCTCCACCGACACCAGCTGGTTGAGCAGCAGCGAAACGAAGTAGACGATGGTGGAATCCAGCAGCATTACCGGCCGGTCCATGGCCATGGTGATGGCGTGGCAGCCAAAGGTGATGGCCGCCGTAAAGGGGATGATGATATTGAAGATCAACGCTACCGCGCCGCTTTTCATCAGCGCCAGCTGCACCACCAGCATCAGGCTGGCAGCCAGCGCGCACAGCACGGCGTTGCGCACGTGCCGGTGCGAAAAGACGAAGGCGGGCATCTCTTGGATTTTCATAGGTATGCTCTCCGGATCAATTGATTGAGGCTGTCTCCGACAGCGCGGCTGTCACCATCGCGTCAGCGGCCGTTTCCGCCGTCTGTGTCCCGGCGGCGTTCTCCCCTGCCTGCGGCAAACCGGCTGCATCCGCGTCGTCTGCGGGCGCTGCGAGGGCGTTCTGATCGGGCCCCGCCGCGGTTTTCGGCGGCACCTCCAGGTCCCGCGTCTGCGTCAGCGCCAGAAAGACGAAGAACATGGGCGTCGTCAGCGCCTGCAGCAGGTTGAAGGCAGCCTGCACCATGTAGCAGACGGCGCCCAGCGCCGCCGCCCGCTGGTAGCGGCCGCCCTCCTTGAAGCCGCGGCGCAACGCGCTGACGGCGAACAGCAGATAGGCGGCAAGGCCCAGCAGACCATGCGTGACAAGATAATGCAGATACTCGTTGTGGGCGTTATCCAGCACCTTGGCGCTGGCGGACGCTTCCGCGGGGAAGTACCGATTCACCAGCGCGGCGACGGATTCCTGCCCAGCGCCGAAGAGCTTCCGCAACAGGGGCTGACGGGCAAAAATCGTTGCCATCTGCCGCCAGATCTCTCCCCTGCCGGAGCCCCAACTGTCGTCAAATCGGAGCAGACGGCTGAACTTGCCGATATCGACCGTAGGATTGATAAAGGTAAAATACACGAACGCAGCAGCAAAAAGAACGATGCACACCGCCAGCACAACGGCGACGACCTTTTTCAGGATCGGGAAGCCCTTTGCCGGCAGCTCTTTTTTCAGCAGCACCGCATACAGCCCGGTCGTCACCGCCAGCGCCGGTCCGCAGACAAGCGGGCGGATCAACAGCCGGGTCATCAGATCCTCCAGGATATGCCCCTTTTTGAAGTTGAATTTCAGCAGCGAGATGAGCAGCCCCGCGGCGAAAAACAGCATGAATATCCGCAAAACAGTCCGCAGCTGCGCGTTGTCCCCGCACTTTGCCAGCAGGAAGAACAGGAAGGACGCCGCCAGACAGAGATAGCCGCCCTCGCAGTTGCAGACGATGATACCGATGAAGCAGGAAAAGCCCACCGCATACCAGAAGATCTTTTCCCACAGCTCCTGCGCTTCAAAGATCAGGTACAGCGCAAAGGGCGTCGCCATGGAAAGGTAGGAATAGTAGACGTCCTTGTTGCCCAGCAGGGACATAAAGCCGGTTTTGACGGAATCCTTGGTCCCTTCATACAGACCGAAGGGATCCAGTCGGCAGAACTGCAGGAAGGCGATCAGATTCATCACAAAAACGCTGACGCCGAAAACGACGGCGACGGGAGTTTTGAACTGCCCGAAGCGGGAGACGAACACGTAGGCAAGGAAGATGCACAGAAACATCAGCATGCCCATATTCCGGCCGGTGGCTCCGGTGATCGCGTCGCCGGGAGATACCGCCAGCACGCAGGAAACGAAAGCCAGGGCGATAAACAGCAGAAAATACAGCTCCGTCCGGTTTTTCCGGATCAGCGGGATCTTCACCCGTTTTCGCAGCGCCCTGCGCTCAATCAGGCAAACAACCGCAAACAACGCAGAGGAGCCGTAAAAAAAGAACGTTTTAGCCAGCGTCATGGAGAAGTAGCGGTCCCGCAGGAAATACGGGCAGCCCACGATAAACAGCAGGATCCCAATCCCCGAAAGGACGTCAAGTGAACTCCATTTCCTGATCGTTTGCTTCAGCACAGCGTCTTTCTCCCCTTCCTCGGTTTTTTCAGCTTGCTTCAGGACAGCAGCGCCTTTGCCAGCACCTCGTCCACGTTTTTCACGGGAGTAAAGGTCAGCTTTTCCTTCACGGCGGGGTCTACCTCCTGCAGATCGGGCACGTTGGCCTCGGGGATGAGCACCTCGCTCATGCCCTCCCGGTAGGCCGCCATGGCCTTTTCACGCAGGCCGCCGATGGGCAGCACCCTTCCCCGCAGGGTCACTTCGCCGGTCATGGCCACCTTGCCCCGCACCTTTCTGTCCGTCAGGGCCGAAACCAGCGCCGTGGTCACGGTGACGCCGGCGCTGGGGCCGTCCTTGGGCACCGCGCCCTCCGGGAAGTGGATGTGGATATCCTTGGTCTTGTAAAAATCCTTGTCGATGTTGAACTGATTCGCCCGGCTGCGCACGAAGCTGATGGCGGTGCGGGCGGATTCCTTCATCACGTCGCCGAGGGATCCGGTCAGCTCCAGCTTGCCGGTGCCCTCCAGCACGGCCACCTCCGCCTGCAGCAGCTCGCCGCCCACGGCGGTCCAGGCCAGCCCGTTGACAAGGCCCACCTCGTCGGTGTGCTGAACGTCCTCCGGCCGGTACTTGCGGGGGCCCAGCAGCTCTTCCAGATTCTTCGGCGTCACGGTCAGCTTTTCGGTCTCCCCTTCCGCCAGACGCACCGCTTCCTTGCGGCACACGGCGGCGATGCGGCGTTCCAGAATGCGCACGCCCGCTTCACGGGTATAGCCGTCGATGATCTGCCGCACGGCCGCGTCGGTGATCGTCAGGTTCGTCCGCTTCAGCCCGTGGGCCTTGAACTGCTTGGGAATGAGATGCTTTTTGGCGATATGGAATTTTTCCTCGTAGGTATAACTGGGCAGCTCGATCAGCTCCATGCGGTCCAGCAGCGCCTCGGGGATACTGTTCTTGTCGTTGGCGGTGGTGATAAACAGCACCCGGCTCAGGTCGAGGGGCAGCTCGATGTAGTTGTCACGGAAGGAGAAATTCTGCTCCCCGTCCAGCACCTCCAGCATGGCGGAGGCCGGGTCGCCCCGGAAGTCGCTGCTCAGCTTGTCGATCTCGTCCAGCAGGATCAGCGGGTTCATGCTCTTGGCGTCGATCAGGGCGTTGACGATGCGGCCGGGCATGGAGCCGATATAGGTCTTGCGGTGGCCGCGGATCTCCGCCTCATCATGGATGCCGCCCAGGGCGATGCGGGTGTATTTGCGGTTGGTGGCCCGGGCGATGCTTTTGGCGACGGAGGTTTTGCCCACGCCGGGCGGGCCCACCAGGCAGATGATCTGCCCCTTGATATCGGGGGAGACGATGAAGGTGGCCAGCATTTCGGTGACCCGCTCCTTCACCTCCTTGAGGCCGTAGTGGTCCTTGTCGAGGATCTTCGCCGCCTTGACCAGGTCCTTGTTCTCTTTGGTGAACTGCCCCCAGGGCAGCTCCAGGCATTTTTCTATGTAAGAGCGGGAGACGGAGGCCTCCGGCGAAGCGGACTGCATCCGCTTCATCCGTTCCAGCTCGGCCCGCAGCTTCTGCTTGCCCTCCTCCGGCATGGCGCTCTTTTCGATCTCCCCGGCAAGGCCGGTGGCGTCGTCGCCGTCCAGCTCTTCCAGCTCGTCGGTGATGATTTTCAGCTCTTCCCGCAGATAGTATTCCCGCTGGTTTTTGTCCATCTGCTCTTCCACGCGGTTCTGCAGCTCCTCATCCAGCACGATGATCTCGGTCTCGCGGGCCAGCAGGCCGCAGAGCGCCTCCGCACGGGAGAAGACGTTGGCCTCCTCCAGCACCAGCTGTTTTTTCTCCGCGTCCATAAAGATGTTGCCGGCGATGAAATCCGCCAGCTTGCCCGGATCCTTCATCTCCAGCACCGCGCCCATCACCGCGGGGGTGATCTGCGGCACGTGCATGGCGTAGTCGTCAAAGAACTTGCGCAGGCTGAAGGCGCTGGCCTCCTGCAAAAAGGCCACGGTGCCCTCAAACCCCTCCGGCAGGTCGCGGTTTTCCGCCATAGGCTCCGCCGCGGCGGTGAAATAGGGCTCTGTCTGGGCGAAGAAAGCCACGTTCGCCCGGAATTTGCCTTCCACCACCACCCGCATCACGCCGTTCTGTTCCGGCAGGCGGATGATCTGCTTGATTTCGCCCACCACGCCGACGGCGTAGAAATCGTCGGGAGTGGGATTTTCCACGGAGATATCTTTCTGCGTGACGAAGAGCGCCTCGTTCCCCCCGCGGGAGGCGTGTTTCAGCGCCGCCACGGAGAATTTGCGCGCCACGTCGAAGTGCAGCGTCATATCCGGGAATAACGTCACGCCCCGCATGGGCACGACGGGGTATAGTTTTTGGTTAGCGTTCAGTTTTTCCATAATTCCGTTCGTTGCGTATGATTTTTGAATGGTTTTCAGCTAAATTGCCGATCAGATCGGCAGCTGAATTGTCCCTTCCGGGACAGCTAAATTGCTCGCTTTGCTCGCAGCTAAATTAAATTCGCCTTCATCGCTCGCGAAGCGAATTCAGCTGACCGCAGGTCAATTTCGCTTGCGAAGCAAATTTAGCTCGCCATAGGCGAATTTAGCTGCGGCGGCGCGAAGATGTGTTGCTTATTCTTCGCCGTCCGCTCCGCCGCCGCTGACGGTCACGCCGTCAAACGCCGCGTAGGGCAGCACGGAGGAGCCGTCGCAGACGGTCTCGGCAGAGAAGCCGCGCACGTGGAAGAGCATCTCTGCCATGTTGCCGCTGATCATTGTCTCGCTGACGGGATAGGCGATCTTGCCGTTCTCGATCAGGAAGCTGTTTTTGGCCACGCCGCTGAAATCGCCGTTGTTGGCGGGTTCGCCGCCGGAGAACCGGCAGACGAGGATGCCCTTTTCGATACCGGCGATCAGCTTGTCAAGGCTCTCCTCGCCCGGCTTCACGCCGATGCAGCCGCTGGTGCTCTTCGAGCGGGTCAGCCCCGTCTTGTTGGCGGCGTATTCCGACAGGCAGAAGCTGTTCAGCACGCCGTCTTTGATGATATCATAATCCTCGGAGCGGTAGCCGTCGGAGGTGATCCGCTCGCCGCAGACGATCCGCGGGTCGTGAGGGATCACGGAGAGGGTGAAGCGGTCGTCCGCCACCTGCTGCCCCAGCTTGTTCTTCCAGATGGAGGTGCCCTCGATCAGCGCCAGGTCCCCGGTGAAGGAACCGGTGACGATGCCCAGCAGATCCCCCAGGCAGGCAGGTGAGAACACCGCCGTGCCCACGAACTTACCCGTGAAGGGCTTGGTCTGCAGCTCCGCCACGGCCCGGTCCAGCATGGTGCGGGCCCCGTCCATAGCGAGAATATCCGCGTGGGGATCGAGAAATTCAAAGTCGAAATAGTTGAAGGAGGTGGCGTTTTCCCCGTCGTGGGCGGAATACATCACGCTCACGTTGTAGCTGCCGTCCTCCTCGGTGAACAGCACGCCGTTGGTGTTGGCCAGCACGTGCTTGCCGTAGGAGTGGGTGGCGATGAGCTGCTCGATCATGATCTGCGGGTACTCCCGCTTGATGTCCTCCGTCAGCTTGATGACGGAGTCGAAGAAGGCCGCCTTGTCGCAGACGAGGGCGCCGTCTTCGAAATCGGCGTTTTCCTCCAGCGACGCGATGGAGAGAGCGTCGTCCTCCACGCCGGAATCCGCGGCTGCGATGCACTCCGCCACCGCCGCATCAATGGTATCCCGGTCCAGCTGGTTCACGGCCACCGTGCCCTTGCGCCGGTTTCTGATGATCTTCATGGAGGCGCCGGAGCTGTACACACTGCGGATCAGCGAAAACTCGCCCGCGTCCACGTTGAATTCCTCGGTCTTGCCCTCGCTGACGCTCACCTGGGCGTCGTCCGCGCCCGCTTTTTTCAGGGCGTCCAGCGTATAACGGGCCGCCTGTTTCAGTCGTTCCATCTTATCTCCCTCCGATGTTCACTCTGCATCTGATCGCCGGTCCGCCCATGGAGACGGGCATGGGCTGCTTTTTGCCGCAGTAGCCCGCGAAATCCCACGAGACGGTATCGGAGAGCATATCCACCGTTTTCAGCATATTGAAGGCCACGCCGGAGATGGTGGTGTCCCGCAGGGCGCGCCCCAGCTTGCCGTTTTTGATCTCATACCCCATGGTGATGCCGAACATGAACTCGCCGGTGGTATCCGCCTGACCGTTCTGGGTCTTGGTGAGGTAGTAGCCGTCCTCCACGGAGGCGATCATATCCTCTAATTTGTCCTTGCCGGGGTGCAGGGCGGTGTTGCGCATGCGCACCAGCGGCTCGTCGGAGAAGTTGTAGGCCCGGGCGTTACCCGCCGGCTCCATGCCGAAGTGCATGGCGCTTTCCAGGTTGTTCATATAACCCACCAAAACGCCGTCCTTGATGATGACCGCGTCCTTGCATTCGGTGCCCTCGTCGTCCACGAAGACGGGCAGGGGCGCCCGTTTGCCGAAGGCGGTGTGGGCGAAGTCCGTCAGGCTGATGAGAGGAGAGGCCACCTGCTTGCCCAAGTTGGTGGCGGCCACGCTCCCCGCCAGCACCAGATCGGCTTCCACCGTGTGGCCGACGGCCTCGTGGGCCACCATGCCCGCGATCTCCGAATCAATGATACACAGCCGCTCGCCGGCGCTGGGGAACACGCCCTCCCTTTTCGCCGCCAGCTCCCCGTGGAGCTTGTCGAGGGCGGGATAGAGAAGCGACGGGTCGGAATAGTAGTCGGCAAAGTAGCCCTCGCCGCCGCCCAGCACGTCGAACAGCTCCACGGTGGCGCCGTCGGCGGTCTCCATGGACATGGCCGCGATCACGTAGGTGCGGGGAAAGAGCTGGTAGGCGAAGGTGCCCTCCGAGGTCTGCAGCGTCTTTTCGATGCAGTTGGCCCGGATCATCACGCTGCGGGAGGTGAGATCCTTATAGGTCGTCTCGATATAGGCGTCCAGCGCCCGGGCAAAGTCGGTCAGCGTCTTCTGGTCCGTATCCCGGAAGGGCCTTGCCTCGGTGAACTGCGCCGCCCGGGCGTTTGTCAGGGCGGGCTTGTTCTTGGGCCTGCGGGAGTGAAGCAGCGCCGCGTTCTCCTTCGCCGCCGCGATGACCGCCGCCGCGCTTTCGGGGGTGCAGGCGCTGTCAGAGGCGAAGCCCCACACGCCGTCCTTATAAAATCTGGCGCCGAGACCATGGGTCACGAAGGAGGCGTTGCCCACCAGATTGCCGCTGACCACCGAGACGTTCCGTCCCCGCATGGTCTGCCGGCGCACCTCGGCGTGGTCCGTCACGCCCTCCAGCGCGCGTTTGATATAATCGTCCATAAAAATCGACTCCGTTGTTTATAAATAGTCAGTTTATCTTATCATATATTATCCGAAAAATCAAGATGATTATTCACGCCGGAACGACGCGTCGATGAGCAAAAAAAAGAACGACAACGATCCCCGACCGGGAAATGGTCACGGGGATCGTTGTCGTTTTATCCTGTTTGAATGGTTTACGCCTGCGGAGCCATGGAACGGATGATCTCGTCGATCTTGTGGGCGGTGTTGATGAAATCCTCGGCGGTGAAGCCCTTGGTGGTCATGGGGGCGGTGCCGATGCGCACGCCGCTGGCCTGGGCCGGGGAGCGCTTTTCGCCGGGCACGCAGTTCTTGTTCAGGGTGATGCCGTGGCGGTCCAGCTCGTCCTGCACCGCCTTGCCGGTCAGGTGCGGATGGGTCTCGGAGAAATCCACCAGGAACAGGTGGTTGTCCGTGCCGCCGGTGACCACCTTGTAGCCCATGCGGATGAACTCGTCGCACATGGCCTTGCAGTTGTCGCGCACGCGGAAGATATAGTCCTTGTATTCCTCGGTGCAGGCCTCCTCCGCAGCCACGGCCTTGCCCGCGATCACGTGCTGCAGCGCGCCGCCCTGGGTGCAGGGGAAGATGGCGCTGTCCACCTTTTTGGCCAGTTCCTTCCTGCAGAAGATCATGCCGCCCCGGGGACCGCGCAGGGTCTTGTGGGTGGTGGTGGTGATGATATCCGCCAGCCCGAAGGGGGAGGGATGCACCCCCGCCGCGATGAGCCCCGCGATGTGAGCCATATCCACCATGAACCAGGGCTTGTAATCGGGGTATTTTGCGTTGGCGGCGGCGATGATGGCCGCGATGCGGTCGAACTCGATCACCCGGGAATAGGCGCTGGCGCCGGCCAGAATCAGGGCGGGGCGGTACTGCTCCGTCTTGGCGGCGATATCGTCATAGTCGATGTAGCCGTCGGCGGTGACGTTATAGAACACCATGTTGAACAGCCTGCCGGAGAAGTTTACCGGGCTGCCGTGGGTCAGGTGGCCGCCGTTGTTCAGGTCCATGGCGAGGATGGTATCGCCGGGCTTGAGGACGGACAGATAGGCCGCCAGGTTGGCCGAAGAGCCGCTGTGAGGCTGCACGTTCACGTGGTAATCGGTATGGAATACCTCGCGCCACTTGTCGCAGCAGTATTCCTCGATCTCGTCCACGATGTGGCAGCCGCCGTAATACCTTCCGGTGTTGCCGGAGGTGCGGTGGGTGGGATACCCCTCGGAATACTTGTTGGTCAGGCAGGACCCCACCGCCTTCATCACGTCGTTACTGACGAAATTCTCGCTGGCGATCAGCTCAATGGTGGTGTTCTGCCGGTGCTGTTCTTTCTCGATCAGATCGAATACTTTTGACATGGTCGTTCTCTCTCCCAATCATATAATGTAGCGCGGCACCTCAGTGCCGCTG
This sequence comes from Oscillospiraceae bacterium, assembly GCA_902788995.1. Classification (GTDB taxonomy): domain Bacteria; phylum Bacillota; class Clostridia; order Oscillospirales; family Acutalibacteraceae; genus RUG806. Next base: position 11,172 of record CADAMO010000024.1, on the reverse strand, counting down.
TCTGCGATTGTAACTGCAAATGCGGTCCCCTGCAAAATGCGGCAAAAAAAGTACGCAGGGTTCACAAAAAAGTATGTGCGAATAGCGGCACTGAGGTGCCGCGCTACGGAGTTGAATCACCCCGGCAGCCCCTTTTCGTCGAAATCAAACACCGTCTGCAACGCGATCTCAACGCCCTTTTCGATGGTGGTGGGCATGATATTGTCGGCGGTGTCGAGGCGGGTGTGATAGTAGCGGGCGGGGGCGGGGTCCATGGCCACAAAGCTGGCCGCTTTGCACCCTGCCCGGGAGGCCGCCGCCGCGTCGGTGGAACCCAGCGGGATGGAGCCGAAGGGCACGTTCCTGCCGCACTTTTTGGCCGCGTTCTGCACCAGCGTGCAGACGCCCGGATCGTTCTTCACCAGCCCGTTCAGGTCGTTGGTATAGATCTCCATGAACTCCTCGTCCCGCACAGTGTCAAAGCCCACGAAGACCGTCTCCACGCCGTCGCTGAGCAGCTCCGGATGGGCCTTGAAGAAGGCCTCCGCGCCACGCAGGCCGCACTCCTCGCCGCCGGTCAGCAGGGCGATCACCTCGGTGTTCTCAAAGGAAATATCGTTGTCGGACAGGAATTTCAGCACAGACGCCGCCACGTAGCTGCCGGAGAGGTCGTCGCTGGCGCCGTCCACGTAACGCTTGGGGTTCGTGAAGGCGAACAGCGCCGCAAAGCCCGGCGCAAAAGCCAGCTGGCCCAACGCCAGACCCTTTTTCAGCTTGTGGTTTTTGGAGGTCAGGGAAACCGCCGTGGAGGAGATATCGTAGGCGAGGCCCGCCACGGCGTAACCTGCCACGGTCAGCACTCCCTTGGAACCAAGCTTATAGGTATAGGTCCACTCCGGGGCGGAATCCGTATGGCCGGAGAGGATGATGCGCCGCTTCGTCTCGCCTTTTGCCTTGCGCACGGCGATCACGTTGCCGGACTTTGCCAGCGGGAACAGCGGGTCAAGGGGCTTTTTATACAGGGCGAATTCGCCGATCAGCGCCCCCAGCGCCGTGCCGACAAGACCGACGGAGGCCGCCGCCAGCTTGTTCTTTTTCAGCGCCCCGGCGATATTGGCCGCGGTGGAGGCCAGCAGCAGACCGCCCGCGATGGGCACGAAGGCCATGAAGGCGTCCGGATGGACGTCGAAGGTCTCCCGGGAGACGGAATCAGTGAAGGGCTTCAGCGCATTGGCAAGATAGTCCTGCGCCAGCTTCTCCGCGTCGCCGCCGCACTTGCGGGGGCCGTAGGTGTTGCAGATATGGTCGATGCCCTCCGCCGCGAACAGCGCGTAGTCGGACAAAGGCTTTTTGGCGGATGCAAGAATAGTTCTGAAATCCATAGGTAACCCTCCCCCATGTGGGTAGCGCGGCACCTCAGTGCCGCTCTTCAACGATGTTGCTTGATTTGTCGTTTCATCATTTCGGGCGCCCGATCCCCGGGAAGGATACCCAGAGAACAGGCGTCCGTGTGAAAGCTTGTTTTACCGAACAGCGGCACTGAGGTGCCGCGCTACAGGATCACTGCGCCGCGGCGACGGTCTCGTTCTCCTCATGGCGCTTTTTGCGGATCTCCTCCAGCTCTTTATACATCTGCTCTTTCTTTTCGCCCTCCACGTCATAGAAGAACTTGAGCACGACGGCGCGCAAAAGGTTCGTCAGCGCGTAGCCGAAGAGCAGGAAGGCCAGCAGCCACAGGCAGGTGTTGAGGTAGGATTCACGGGACAGCGCGCCGGAGGCGATGCGCTCCTGGATCACGTCCACCAGCTCTCTGGTGGAGTCGTCGTTGGTGGGATAGGCGATCCAGACCAGGATATAGGGGATCAGCATGTCCTTGACGTAGGTCAGGCCGGAGTTGATCCAACCGGGGATGATGCCCTGAACGGCCTCCATCCGCTGGCCGGTCTGCCACTCCAGATAGTCCATGTATTCCACGGTGAAGTGGCTCATGGACAGCTCCTGGAAGCCCACGCCCACGCCGAAGAGGAAGTAGAAGATGTAGAAGAAGATGGCGGTGCCGCCCTCCCAGAAGTTGATGCCCGCGACCTTTTCGCCGTAGCACAGGCCGAAGAGCACCGCGGCGGCGGTAATGGAATAGAGACCGCAGAATTTCAGGATCTTGGTGGGTTCCTTCTTGCGGGCGATAACGCCGCACAGCACGTTGCCCACCACGGTGCCCGCGGCGGTGGGGACCGTCAGCAGGATTACGTGGGAGGAGCCCACGGTGATGCCCGCCAGCAGCGTCGACCACTTGCCGAGGCCCGCGAATACGTTGACCCAGGTGAAATACTGATACGCCCGGTAATTCTTATACTTGAACAGCGAGAACAGGGATTTGGACAGCTTGGCCTTTTCCTTCTTTTGCAGCTCGATCCGCTCGCGGCAGAACAGGCCCACCATCAGGTTGCCGATCAGCGTGAGGCCGGCGGCGAAGAGCGTCAGCACCACGTAGCGGTCGGAGTAGCGGGGATCGCCCTTGGGCACGAACAGCTTGAAGATCTCGGGGCTGAGATAGGCGAGGCCGTAGCCGAGGTAATAGGAGATCTGCCACAGGGTTGCCAGGGTCTTTTTCTCCTTGCCGTTGGGGGTGATGACCTGAATGATGTTCTGGCTCAGGGTATTGAAGGCGTTGAGCACCGTCTGGAACGCGGCGATGCCGTAGCGCAGCCACGCCATCTGCTCCACCGTCCAGCCCTTGGGCACCCAGTAGAAGGAGATGGTCATCAGGAAATAGGGGATCATGATGATCAGGTACCACTGGCGGTAGCGGCCCCATTTGGTCTTCCACTTCTGCACGATGATACCGGCCACCAGCGGCATGATGATGCCCAGCACGGTGGAGATGGTGATCTGCCGGGCGGAGATGGAAGCGATCTGCTCCGCGCCCACCTGCGGGAAGTCGGCAAAGAACAGCTCGTAAAGGAAGGTGGCGGCCAGCGTGCCCGTCAGGGTGGTGCCGAACATGCCGCCGATGCGCGAAATGATCAGCGAAACGTATTCGATTTTGGTAATATTCTTTTGTTCTTCCGGCGGCAGCAGCGGGTTCAGCGTCTGCCCGGAAGGCGTCTTTGTTTTTGCCATCACAAAAGCGCTCCTTTTTAAGAGTATGAATTATTATACAACATACCGCAGCGTAAAAGCAAGAAAAAAATATGAAATATCAATCTCCGCTTTTTTCTTTACAAACGGCAAAAATGTGATATACTTGTTTTGGAACGCAGGAAATACTCTCCAAAAGGATGTGCGACATGGAAAAGAAACTGAGATTTGCCGTATCGGCGATGTTTTTGCTGCTGTTCGGCGCGTTTATCGCCGCGCTGAAGATCGTGGACGTGCGGGCCATCGGTCCGGCGGGCACCTCCGTGGGCCTTGCCACGCTGAACGGCTGGACCCACACCGTGCTGAACAAGATCGTCACTACCCTGCTGGGCTCGGCGGAGATTTTCGACAAGATCAGCGACCTGTCGATTCTGGCGGCAGCGGCGGTGGCCGGCTCCTTCGGGCTCGTCGGCCTGATCCAGCTGATCCGCCGCAAGAGCCTCTTCCGCGTCAGCCGCGAGGTCATCGGGCTGGGCGTCGCCTATCTGTTGGCCGGTATCGTCTATCTGGCGTTTGAAATGTACGTGGTCAACTACCGTCCCGTGCTGGAGGCGGGAGAGCTCTTCCCGGAGGCCTCCTTCCCCTCCTCCCATACGGTGCTGGCCTTCGTGGTGTTCGCCACCGCCGCCGTGGCCTGGGGCCGCCTGCTGGAGAACCACTCCGTCGTCGCCCGGCTGCTGCAAACCTGCGCGGTGCTGCTGCTGATCGTCGCCGTCGGCGCAAGAATGCTCTCCGGCGTCCACTGGCTGACGGATATCGTCGGCGCGGTCATCATCGGCCTTGCCATCACGTCCTTCTACAGCGCGCTGGTGACGGAATAACAGAAAAAACGCAAAGGGGGAACCCGTATGGCAACCTGTCCGAAATGCGGCAAAAAGCTGCGCCTGTATCACTGGCGGCCGGAGTGTCCTGCCTGCGGCGTGAATATGATCTATTTCGCCTCCAACGAACGGCTGCTGGCGGAGTCGGAAAAAACCGAGATCGAGCACGCGAAATTCCAGCCGAAGGTGGACCGCGCCAAAGCGGCGTTTTTCGGCTCCCCGTGGGCCATCGCGCGCATCGTGCTCACCGTTTTGCCCTGGGCGTGCCTGATGCTGCCCCTGGGGCGGCTGGTCAATCAGGAATACGTGCTGTCCTTCAACGCGGTAAACGTCTATCAGTATTTGTCCGGTCAGGGCTTCGGGAACGTGTTTTCTTCCGCCATCAAGGGGGATCGCCTCTCACTGGCAGCGGCGCTGCTGCTGGTTTCGGCTGCCATGGTGCTGGTGTGCCTCATTTGCTCCGTCATGTCCCTCGGCAAACACGGCAAGTCCCGCAACCTGATATTGAACCTGATTCAGACGGGCAGCGCCGTGGGCGCCGCCGTCTGCTTTTCGCTGGCGGATATCCGCGCCGCGCTGCCGGATTATTCCTCCGACGACCTCCGCTGGGGCGGATTTGTCTATATCGGCCTGCTGGCCGCGCTGCTGGTCTATAACCTGTACCTTGCCAAACGGGGCCTGCCCGTCAAAAAGACCGTCTGCTACATCGGCGGCATTCCCAGCGACGAGTATTTTCAGTACGTGGAGGAGGGCATGAGCGAGCTGGAGATCCGCAAAAAAATGGTGGAAGCCCTCACCAAAATGCAGGACGAAGTCCGCGCCAAAGCCGCCGAGGCGGAGGAAAAAGCCCGCGCCGAGAAGGCGGAATGGAAATAATAACCAGTTGGAAGTCATCAGTCGGAAGTCGGAAGTCCCGAGTCTGCCTAGTTCATCTAATTTATGACACGTGTCGGCACAAGGAACGTGGAATGCAGAAAACTGTTGTTTACTTGATCCGGAATATGATCTGCCGTCGCAAGACGGCAAACCGAGGAGCGTAAGCGACCTGATCGGCGTAAGCCGATTTTGACTTCCGACTTCCGACTGATGACTTCCGACTTAACAGAAAGGACCACTTCAATGACCATCAAAGACCGTTTTCTGAAATACGTTTCCTATTATACCACCTCTGACGAAAACAGCGAGACCGTGCCCTCCACGGAGCGGCAGAAGCTGCTGGGGAAGCATATCGCCGACGAGCTGAACGCCATGGGCGTGGAAGCGGAGATGGACGAAATGGGCTACGTCTACGCCTATCTGCCCGCCTCCGCCGACTGCGCGGAGAAGGACGCCATCGGCTTCATCGCCCACATGGATACCGCGCCGGACGCCCCCGGGGACAATATCCACCCGAAGTGCGTGGTCTATCAGGGCGGGGATATCCCCCTGTCCGACACCGAGGCCATCCGGGCCGATACCTTTGAGTGCCTGGCAAAATACGTGGGGCAGGAGCTGATCGTCACCGACGGCACAACCTTGCTTGGCGCCGACGACAAGGCCGGCGCGGCGGAGATCGTCACCGCCGTGGAATTCCTGAAGACCCACCCGGAGGTCAGCCACCGGGGCGTGGCGGTCTGCCTGACCCCGGACGAGGAGATCGGCAGGGGCGCGGACCACTTCAACTATGACAAATTCCGCGCGCCCTTCGCCTATACCGTGGACGGCGGCGCGCTGGGCGAGATCGAATATGAGAATTTCAACGCCGCCTCCGTCAGGGTGACGGTCAAAGGCGTGAACATCCACCCCGGCTCCGCCAAAAACAAGATGAAGAACGCGGCGCTGCTGGCCTGTGAGTTCGTCAGCCGCCTGCCCGCCGCCGAGACCCCCGCCCACACGGAGGGGTACGAGGGCTTTTACCACCTGACGGATCTTTCCGGGTGCGAGATGAGCGCGGAGGTGCGCCTCATCATCCGCGACCACGACCGGACGCTCTTTGAAGAAAGAAAGCGGTTCGTGGAGAACCTGTGCGGGTACCTGAACACCGTCTACGGCGAGGGGACCTTTATGGCGGAGATCAAAGACAGCTATTACAATATGAAAGAAAAGATCCTGCCCCACTTCCACCTGATCGAGGCGGCGCAGGAGGCCATGCGCAGGGCCGGGGCGGAGCCAGTGACGGTCCCGATCCGCGGCGGCACGGACGGCGCGAGACTGTCTTATGAGGGGCTGCCCTGCCCCAACCTTTCCACCGGCGGCGAAAACTTCCACGGCGTGCACGAGTTCGTCTCCGTCCCCGCCATGGAGACGATGGTGAAGGTGTTAGTTTATTTGACTGAATAAAAAAACGGGCGACATGGGATAGCGCCCTCCCTCGCAAATATTGTCGTGCTGCTTCGCTTGGAGCGCTCGCATCACTCTGTATTTGCTCACCAAAACTGCCTCGCTTTTTCCGCCACAGGCGGCGCTTCGGCAATTTTGCCCCATCCGCGGCGGCACGGACGGTGCAAGGCTCTCTTATGAGGGGCTGCCCTGCCCCAACCTTTCCACCGGCGGCGAAAACTTCCACGGCGTGCACGAGTTCGTCTCCGTCCCCGCCATGGAGACCATGGTGAAGGTGCTGACGCTGCTGGCAGAGTGACAGAACGGCGAATTGTGTCATTGTTGTGCCGTTTTGGTAAAAAAACATGGACTTTTCCGGCAGCAGATTGACAGATTTGTCCAAAATCAGTATAATATTCATTGAATCAGCGCAGACGATGTCTTTGCTTTCCGGCAAAACCGCGATTCTGCGCTGTTTTGTTTGTTGGCCCTGCAGGCCGGTATTCTCCGGCGTCGTAAAAACAGCAACGGGAGAGTTGTCGAATGGCCGTTTTCAAAGCCGCGTTTCTGGCGGATATCCACTATTTTTCCCCCACCCTCGGAACAAAGGGGCGGGCCTATGAGCTGCGCAGCGGCAGCGATCAGAAGTGCCTGGCCGAAAGCGGCGCGGTGTTTGACGCGGCAGCGAAGCGCCTCTGCGACAGCGACGTGGACTGCGTGTGCATCGCCGGGGACGTGACCAACGACGGCGAACGGGCCAGCCACGACGAGATGCTGGCAAAGCTCAACGCCCTGAACGAAAAAAAACCGGTCTACGTGATCACCTCCACCCACGACTGGTGCTCCGATGGCCGCGCAAGGCGCTACGAGGGGAACGAGACCTTCTGGGACGTGCCCTCCTATTCCGCCGAGGACCTGCCGGGACTGTACGATCACTTCGGCAAGGACGCGGAGCTCGCCCGGTTCACCACCTCCAAGGGGTTCGCCTCCCGGGTGTTCCGCCTCAGCGACGACTTGCGCCTGATCGCGGTCAACGACGACTGCGACGGCGAGGGCGGCAAATCCGGCTATTCCGAAGCGCACCTTGCCTGGATGAAGGAGCAGCTGCGACAGGCGAAGGCCGACGGCGCGTATATGATCGCCATGGAGCACCACCTGCTGCTGCCGGGTATCGGCAAGCTGATCAACGGCGGCCAGATGATCGCAAACGGTGAGGCCGTGGCGGCGGAGCTGGCGGACGCGGGGCTGCGGCTGATGTTCGTGGGCCACTCCCACATGATGCGCACCACGGAGATCGTCTCCCCGGCCGGCAACAAGCTGACCCAGGTGAACCTCGGTTCCCTGACGGGCTATCCCGCACCCATCCTGTACCTCACGGTGGAAGGCGGCAAGGCGGAGCTCCGGACGGATTTTCTCGACGGCTTCGACTACGAGGGAAAGCACTACGGCGCGGACTTTTTCAAGACCCACACCGCCGACGTACTGTACAACCTCCTGAACGCCGCCGCGGCCGACAAGGAGGACCTGCGGGAACGCCTCGGCGCGGACGGCATCAAGATTCCCAAATACGACACGCTTTACCCCGTCATCCGAAAGGCTGCCAAAAAAGCGCTGACCATTAAAGTCGGCGCGGCGGGCCGTCTGCTCAACACCCTGACGCTGGGCAAGGGCGCGGATAAACGGGATATCAAGGCGGTGAAGGACGACCTGCTTTTGCCGCATATCATCGACGACTTCCTCAACGTGTTCGACGGGTCCTATTTGGCCCGCACGCAGAAAGAGGAGGTCAAACGCATCACCGTCAGCGTGGGCCACTGCGCCTCGAAGGTGGTGGACGGCCTGCCCATCGGGAAGGCGAAAAAAGAAAAAATCAGACGGACCACCGACCAGATCGGGGCCATCGCGCAGGAGCTGATGTACCCCTCCGGCCCGGACAACAAAGACTGTACCGTTGCATTATGAGTTTATATGAGGACGCGCTGACCATTGCGGCGCGGGCGGTGAAGGCCGCCGATCCATACGATACCACCTGTGAAGCGCTGAAACGCTTCTTGCCGGGGGGAGACGCCGTGACCGTGTTCAGCATCGGCAAGGCGGCCATCCCCATGGCGCAGGCCGCCGCCGACGTGCTGGGCGGGCGTATCAAAAAAGGCCTCGTCGTGACAAAATACGGCCACACCGGGGATTTTTCCTCGCCGTATTTTGAAGTCATCGAAGCGGCCCACCCGGTGAGCGACGAAAACAGCGTCAGGGCCGCCGAGGCGGCGCTGGCCGTCGCCGACGGGCTGACGGAAAAGGATACCGCAGTGGTGCTGCTCTCCGGGGGCGGCAGCGCCCTGTTTGAAAAGAGCCTGATCCCGGCGCAGGCCCAGCGGGCGATCACGGAAAAGCTGCTCTCCCGGGGCGCGGAAATTGAAGAGATCAACGCCGTGCGCCGCCGGATCTCGGCGGTCAAGGGCGGCAAATTCGCCGCCAGGTGTTACCCCGCCAGGGTGATCACCTTCGCCCTGTCGGACGTGCTGAGCAACGACAAGAGCGTGATCGCCTCCGGCATTACCGTGCCGGACGAAACGCCGGACGCCTTCGTGAAGGCCGTGGCGGACCGGTATTTATACGATATCGACGGGGCGCTGCTTGACGCGCTTTATCATAAAGAGAACTGCCGAGTCAACGACGGAGGATACCACTTCGTCGGCGATATCAACCGGCTGTGCGAGGCGGCCAAAGAGGCCGCGGAAAGCCTCGGCTACAGGGCGGAGATCGTCAGCCGATCCCTCACGGGGGAGGCCCGGGACCGGGCAAGGGAGATCGTTGAAAGCGTTCCCGACCGCCCCGGCAAACGCGCATACCTGTACGGCGGCGAGACCACCGTCACCCTGCGGGGAAAGGGGCTCGGCGGGCGCAATCAGGAAATGGCGCTGACGGCGGCCATCGCCCTGAAAGACCGGGAGGGCGTCGCCTTCTGTTCCGTGGGGTCCGACGGCACGGACGGCCCCACCGACGCGGCGGGCGGCTACGCGGACGGCGGCACCTACGCCGCCATGCAAACCGCCGGCGTCTCGCCGGAGGCGGCGCTGGAAGAGAACGACTCCTACCACGCGCTTAAAGCCGCCAATACGCTGATCGTCACCGGACCAACCGGGACGAACGTGAACGATCTGACGTTCGTGCTGACGGAATAACGATCACGCCGGGCGTTTTTGTACGGCAGCGCGGCACCTCAGTGCCGCTCTTAGGTGAAATTACATAAATTACAGAAACACAGAACAGGACGGTAGCCCTGTAACGGTTGTTTGCGTGAAAAGCGGCACTGAGGTGCCGCGCTACGATATTTGGGAAGAGAAAATAAACAGAAAGGAAATATTTCTTATTGGAGAGATCGGTGTGAACAAAAAACTCTGCTGTATGACCGGGGCCACGGGCCACGTGGGCTTTGCCCTGCTGAAGGAGCTGCAGGATTACGACGACCGCGACGTGCGGATCATCCTGCGGAAGGACCCGGGTATTTTTGAAGGGATGCGCTGCGAAAAGGTCAAGGGCGATATCACGGACTATGAGTCCCTGATCCGGGCCTTTGAGGGCGTGGAGATCGTCTATCACATCGCCGGGTGCGTGGAGATCAAGCCCGGCCATGAGGAGCACGTCTACAACATCAACGTCAACGGCACCAAAAACGTGCTGCGGGCCGCCCGCAAGTGCGGCGTGAAGCGCGTGGTCTATATGTCCTCGGTGGATACCTACGTCCCCCTGCCGGATAATCAGGAGATGACGGAGGTCTACCACTACGACCCCGACGAACTGGAGGGCACCTACGCCAAGACCAAGGCGGAGGCCACCCAGCTGGTGCTGGACGCCAACAAGCCCGGCGTGCTGGAGACGGTGGTCTGCCAGCCCAGCGCCTGCATGGGCCCCTACGACTTCAAGGTGTCCAGCGTGGGCAGCATGATCCGCATGTTTTCCACGGGGAAATTCCCCATCACCATGACCTTCGGCGGCTACAACTTCGTGGACGTGCGGGACGTGGCCAAGGGCACCGTGGCGGCGGGCGACAAAGGCGGCGCGGGAGAGGTCTATATCCTCTGCAACAAATCCTGCACCGTGGATGAGTTCATCCGCACGCTGGCCAAGGCCAGCGGCAACAAGCCGCCGCGCTTTAAACTCGGCAAGCGGCTCATCGACATGGCCGCCCCCGTGATGGAGGTCTATTACAAGGCGGCGGACGAAACGCCCCTGTTCACCCGCTACGCCATCCGCAAGCTCTGCTCCAACTGCAACTTCTCCTACGCCAAGGCCCAGCGGGAGCTGGGGTATTCGCCCCGTCCGCTGGAGGAAAGCCTGAAGGACACCATCGAGTGGCTGAAGGGCGAGGAGGAACGCCAGAAGGAGCTGCACGCGAAGCAGGAGCAGGAGGCGCTGCAGCGGGCGGAGGAAGCCGCCCGGCGGGCCAGAGAGGCGGAAGAGCGGGCCAAGGAGGCCCAGCAGCGGGTGTTCCGGGAGTATGAAAAGGCGGAGGAAGAACGCCTGAAGGCCGAGGAGGAGCGCGTAAAGGCGGAGGAAGCCGCCAAAGCGCTGGAAAAACAGGAAAAGCGCATCGCCAGGGCCGAGGAGCGCCGCCGCGAGGATATGGAATCCATGCGGGAGGAAGAGGAAAAGCTGCGCGCGAAAGAGGAAAAACAGCGCGTGAAGGAAGAAAAGCTCCGCGCGAAGGAACAGAAAAAACAGGCAAAAGAAGACGAGTGAACGGTCTGATCTACCGTCTCCCCTGCGGCAAATGCTGCCGCGGGGGATTTTTTTCGGTTCATCACGAATAATTGTGTGATTGAGATTCAACAACACGGGTTCATCACGGAAAGTTGGGGGATAAGCTTTTAGTTGAAGGCAAAGCAAGGTAACGAATCAGGGTGAAGAAGTAGTCTTCATCCCGGTATCCATAAGC
>CADAMO010000023.1 GCA_902788995.1 Oscillospiraceae bacterium | reverse complement strand
AAAAACAATGATTCAAACCGTCTATGATACCAAAATCAAGCAGGTTACCATCCCGGACAGCGTGACGAGAATCGGGGAATACTTATTTTCCGGCTGCACGGGGCTGACGTCGGTGACGATCGGGAACGGCGTGACGAGCATCGGGAATTCCGCGTTTTCCGGCTGCACAAAACTCACGTCGGTGACGATCGGAAACAGCGTGACGAGCATCGGGGAAGACGCGTTTTACGGCTGCACGAGGCTGACGTCGGTGACGATGCCGGACAGCGTAACGAGCATCGGTAGTTCCGCGTTTTCCGGCTGCACGGGGCTGATGTCAATAACGATACCGGACAGCGTAACGAGCATCGGAGGTGGCGCGTTTTCCGGCTGCACGGGGCTGACGTCGGTAACGATCCCGGACAGCGTGACGAGCATCGGGTATCGCGCGTTTTCCGGCTGCAAGGGGCTGACGTCGGTGACGATCCCGGACAGCGTGATGAGCATCGGGGGTTACGCGTTTGAAGGCTGCACTGCCATTGAAACGCTGACGGTCGGAAAGCCGATCGAACAGTTTACCGTTTCCAAGATGGCCATACCAAAAGATAACCTGAAAACAGTTGTAATCACAGACGGGGTGACGAGCATCAATGCATACGCGTTTTCCGGCTGCACGGGGCTGACGTCGGTGACGATCCCGGACAGCGTGACGAGCATCGGGGAAGACGCGTTTTACGGCTGCAAGGAGCTGAAACAGGTCCATATCAAAAGCATAAAAGCATGGTGCGGGATTTCTTTCAGCGATTATGATTCCAATCCGCTGTCTTATGCCCATCATCTGTATCTGAACGGCAAAGAAGTGACAAAGCTGGTTATCCCGGACGGCGTGACGAGCATCGGGTATGAAGCGTTTTCCGGCTGCACAAAACTCACGTCGGTGACGATCCCGGACAGCGTAACAAGCATCGGGGATTCCGCGTTTCGCGGCTGCACGGGGCTGACATCGGTGACGATCGGGAACGGTGTGACGAGCATCGGGAAAGACGCGTTTTACGGCTGCACGGGGCTGACGTCGGTGACAATCCCGGACAGCGTGACGAGCATCGGGGATTACGCGTTTTACGGCTGCACAGGACTGCAACGTGTAAACATCAACAGTTTAGAATCTTGGTGTCATATCTCATTTGGATCCAATCCGCTTTCTTATGCACATCATCTGTTCCTGAACGGAAACGAAGTAATCAATCTTGTCATCCCGGACAGCGTGACGAGAATTGGAGGATCCGCATTTTCCGGCTGCACGGGGCTGATGTCAATAACGATACCGGACAGCGTAACGAGCATCGGGAATTCCGCGTTTTACGGCTGCACGGGGCTGACCTCGGTGACGATCGGAAACAGCGTGACGAGCATCGGAGGTGGCGCGTTTTCCGGCTGCACGGGGCTGACCTCGGTGACGATCCCGGACAGCGTAACAAGCATCGGGTATCGCGCGTTTGAATACTGCACGGGGCTGACCTCGGTGACCATCCCGGACAGCGTGACGAGCATCGGGAATTCCGCGTTTTACGGCTGCACGGGGCTGACCTCGGTGAAGATCGGAAACGGCGTGACGAGCATCGGGAGAGGCGCGTTTTACGACTGCGAGATCGAAACGATGACGATAGGAAAACCGATCGAACTGTTTACCGTTTCCGGGATGACCATACCGAAGAAAAGCTTGAAAACGGTTGTGATCACAGACGGGGCGACGAGCATTAAAGCGTCTGCTTTTGACAATTGCAGCGCTCTTACCTCATACACCGTTACAGAGAACAATTCTTTCTATTCCTCCGAAGACGGCGTTTTGTACAACAAAGAGAAAACAGAACTGATCAAATACCCCTTTGCGAAGGAAGGAACAACGTTCGCCTTCCCGGAGACCGTCACGGCAATTGCGGACGAAGCCTTTGCCGACAATCAGAATCTGACGGAGATCCGCATTCCCAGCCGCATCAATTCACTGGGCGAGGAGTGCTTTGTTCGCTGCAACAATCTGACAACTGCAGTCTGCGGCGGGGGCGCGGTGGCGCTTCCGGAACGGATGTTTATGGATTGTCATGCTTTGACGGCGGTGACGATCCCCTACGGCGTGGACCGCATCGGCAAACATACTTTCTCCGGCTGCGCTTCTTTAGCTACGGTCACCATGTCCAACGATATGGGCATGATCGAGGAAAACGCGTTTTCCGGCTGCGCGGGACTTAACGACGTGTTTTTTAACGGCACGGCGGACGAATGGGCTTCCATCGGCGTAAAGACCGGAAACGAAGCCCTTACCGGCGCGCGCAAACACTTCGGCGCGATGCTGACCCCGCAGACGGTGACCGGCGTGGAGGTCGTCAAAACCGGCGACCGTTCCGTCACACTGCAATGGAAACCGGCCAAGGGCGCCACGGAATACCGGGTGTACGGCATGAGTGCGGAGACGCAGACCTATGAGCTGCTGGCCACGGTCACACAGGCTCCCTGTGAGGTCACGGGGCTAACGCCCGCGACCGCCTACGCGCTGGCGGTGGAGGCCGCCGCCGTGACCGCGGAAAAGACCCTGACTGCGGAGAAATCCGATCCGGTGATGGTCACTACCGTCGCCCCGACGCAAGCCCCCGGCGACGTGGACGGGGACGGCAGCATCACCGCCGCCGACGCGCGGCTGGCGCTGCGGGCTTCCGTCGGGCTGACGGAAAAGGGCGACGTGGCGAAGGATTCCGCCGGGTATCTCGCCTGCGACGTGGACCGCGACGGCAAGGTCACCTCCGCCGACGCGCGGCTGATCCTCCGCGCCAGCGTGGGATTGGAAGATCCCGAAAAGTGGAAACCATAAAACAACACAAGAACAGGATTTTGTGAATCTGAAAACCCGTGCGGAAAAGCGGTTTATCCTTGCCTTTTCCGCGCGGGTTTGTTATGATAAGCTTAAACAGCGTTCTCAGACTGAGGCGACCCATGCAGTTCCCCATGACAGGCAAACGCCGGGCGGCGGTTGCCGGAAAGAAGGCATGATATGAACCGACTGATCCTCGACAGGAAGAAAACCTATCAGACCTTTGACCGCTTCGGCGTCAGCGGCGCCTGGTGGGCGCAGGTGGTGGGCGGCTGGGAGGAGACCGACGAAGCCAGCGGCCTGCCAAAACGCGAACGGGTGGCTCAGCTGCTGTTCGACCCGGCCAAGGGCATCGGCGTGCGCTGCTATCGCTATAACCTCGGCGCCGGCTCCATGCAGAGCGGCAAGGGCCGCTACGACCATGAATGCCGCCGGGCGGAGAGCTTCGACGTGAGCGAAACGGACTACGACTGGGGCCGGGACGCCAACGCCGTGTGGATGATGAAGGAGGCCGTGAAGCGCGGCGCGGACGAGGTGATCCTCTTTGTCAACTCCCCGCCGGAGCGCTGGACCCGCAACGGCATGGCCCATCTGGAAAAGGCCGGGCGCACCAATCTGTCCCGGGCGCACTACGGCGACTTCGCCCGCTACTGCCTCGACTGCGCTGAGCACTTCCTGGCGGAGGGGGTGCCGGTGAAGTCCGTCTCGCCGGTCAACGAGCCCGTGTGGGTGTGGACCGGCGGACAGGAGGGCTGTCACTACCGCCCCCATCAGGTGTATGAACTGATGAAGGTCTTCGCCCGGGAGATGGACAAACGCCCCGCCCTGAAGGAGCTGAAACTCTCCGGCGCGGAGAACGGCGACGTCCGCTGGTTCAACAAGACCTATTCCGCGGTGATGCTGCACGACAAGGCCGTCCGCCGCCGGGTGGACGCGGTGGACGTGCATTCCTACTTCCTCACGCCGAACATCCCGCTGGCGGCGAAGCTCATGCCCTCCCGCGCCTCCTTTCTCAGACGCTACCGGGCGTTTATGGACCTGTGTTACCCGGGCGTGGCCGTGCGCACCAGCGAATGGACCCACATGAAGGGCGGCAGGGACTACGGCATGGATTCCGCGCTGGAACAGACGAAGGTCATTCTCGAGGACCTGACGCTGCTGAACGTGACCGCGTGGCAGCTGTGGATCGCGGTTTCCAACGTGGATTACTGCGACGGGCTGCTCTATGAAAACGACGACAGCCGCACCTTTGAGACCACCAAGCGCTATTACGCCTTCGGCAATTTCACGAAGTTCATCGAGCCGGGAAGCGTACGCATCAAAGCCGACGCGGGGAACGGCCTTTCCTGCGCGGCGTTCATGAAGAACGGCAGGACCGTCGCGGTGGTCGCCAACCCCGGCGCGGGGCGGCATATCCTGCTGCCAACCGCCCCGAAAGCGGTCTATCTCACCGACCCGACACACGATCTTTCGGAAACGGACGCGGAGCGGCTCTTCTTTCTGCCCGCAAAAAGCGTTATCACGCTCATTTTTGAGGACTGACGATGGTACTGATCGACAAAGCGAAGACCCTGATCGGCGACGTGGTCGCCTACTGGAAGATCCCCGCCAAAGGCGAATACGTGGCGTATAAGGAATACCTCATGCTGTCAGTGGGGTGGATGGGCATGCGGCTGGCCACCACCTTCGGCATCAGCTTTACCGTCAACAACCCCTTTACCGCCATGACGCTGCACATGACCCACCGGGACCTGCTGATCCTCGGCTATATCTGCACCGCCATCGGCTACGCCCTCGCCCCGCTGAACGCATGGATCATCGACAACCTCCGTTCACGGGCGGGCAAATACCGGGTGTTCGTGAAGCTGGCGGTGCCCAGCGGCCTGCTGTCGCTGCTGGCGCTGTTCTATCCCTATGAAAAACTCTCCTACTACCCCATGGTGGTCTCCCTCTTCGTGCTCAGCCAGATTCAGGGCTATATCCAGAACTGGTATATGACCGGCGTGAGCAATCTGGTGTACGTGATCTCCCCCAACTCCGCCGAGCGGGTCAAGATCATGACCGTCTCCTCCCTGATCCACAATCTGGCCCCCACCATCACGGGGCTGCTGATCCCGGTGATGAGCGACGTGGTGGCCGGCGGGGATCTGTTCAGCATGAAGACCTACCGGCTGGTCTACCCCGGCATCATCGTGGTGGGCGTGGCCATGAGCCTGACGGCCTATTACGGCGTCAGCGAGCGTATCGTGGAGCCCCGCTCCCGGGCGGCGGGCGTGAGCCTGCGGGACGCCCTGCGGGAGGTGGCCAAGAACAAGCTCTTCTGGATCAAATGCTCCGACAACTGGAACAACTTCATGGAGGACTGCAAAAACGTGCTGATGCAGTGGGTGTTCTACTACGGCAAGATGGGCTCCATGACCACCTACGGTATCATGGATACCGTCTCCTACAACTCCTCCATGTGGGCCATGATCTTTTCCCCCTGGATGATCGGAACATTCGGCAAGCGGGGCTTCAAGCTGGTAAAAAATATCTCCCAGGTGTTCATCACGCTGGGGCTGGCGCTGACCTATAAAAAGAGCCTTGCGTTCATCTTCATCTTCTTTTTCCTCAACCGGTTCTGGGAAACGACGGAGGTCATCGACCGGTCCATCGAATCGGATATCCGCGACTACCAGCAGTACCTCAGCGGCGAGCGGATCGACGGCTCCTTCGGCGTGATCGACACCTACGTGGGCGGCGCCGTCGGGGCGCTGACCAACCTGTTCGTGCCCTGGGTCTACAAACGCAACGGCTTTGACGGCACCGACTATTCCGTGCTGAACGTCTATGACGAAAAGGGCAATTACAAGCCTGACAACCTGCTCTATCCCCTGCTGGACGAACTGCTGAAATTCTCGCTGATCGGCGCGGCCGTGGACGTGATCCCCTGGTTTTTCTACGACCTGACCGATACGGATCAGAAATCCGTGCTGCGGGTGATCCGCATCCGCAGCGCCGTGGAGGACAGAAACGCGGGCGTAGCGGCGGACGATATCTACTGCGAGGCCTGCGAAGCGGTCTTTGCCATGCGGGAGCATCTGGAAAAGACCCCGCTGGCGCTGCGCAAGAGCGGCGAAGACAAGCGGGAACGCCGCCGCGCGAACAAGCAGATCAAGGCAGAGAACGAAGAGATCACCATCGCCCGGTTCGTCCACAGCGAGCTGACCCGCTATACCACACCCTTCGGCAAAGCGGCGCTGGCGCTGTGCCGCGAACTGGCAAACGCCGCCCCCGGGCAGGACAACAGCCGCCTGGAAGAAAAAGCGGTGCATCTGCCCCCAGCGGAGACGAAAGAAGAAAAGCAGCTGCGGGGCGATATGATCCGCATGGCCCGCGCCGCGAAACGGCAGGCCACCCTTCCCCGCGGCGCCGTCACGTCCTTCTCTCCGGCGGAATATGAAGCCCTCTACGACCTGCCGGAGGACACAAAAGAAGAAAAGAAGGCCAAGAACGTCGCCATCAGGGCGGGCAACCGGGACCGCCGTTCCTACGGCAGAACGATGAAGCCCTATCTGTGGGCCGTGCGCCACGTGCAGTTGAGCGAGGCCTATTCCGATATCGACAGCTTTATGGAAGATTACCCCGCGGCCAAGGCCCGCCGGGACGCGGCGGCGGAGGAGGCCGCCCGGATGCTGCACCGGGCCGGAGGAAAAACCGCAAACACGTAACGACGAGAAAGGAGAAGCCCTCATGAGATCATACGACGTGGCCGTACCGGTGACGAACCGCCTGTTCCGGCAGTCCCTGCGGGAACAGATCGCCCGGCGCCTGCGGGAAGCGGGGGTCAGGCGCGTCTTTCTGGCGCTGAAGGAAAGCAGTCTGCTCTCCCCGGGGCGGGAAGAGGAGCTGGCGGCGCTGCGGGACAACTGCGCCTTTCTGAAAAGCGCCGGTTTTGAGACCGGCGCGTGGCTGTGGACCTTTCTGCTGAAGCCCGACCGAGGCTATACCCGCATGGAAGCGCCGGACGGCAAGGTCTCCGCCATGACCGTCTGCCCCACGGACGCGGCCTACACCGACGCCATGGGGGGCTTTCTGGAGGAGATCGCCCGCTGCGGCGTGGATCTGATCCAGTTCGACGACGACTTCCGCTACGGCTTTCAGGAGATGGGCTTCGGCTGCACCTGCCCCAACCACCGCCGCCGGATCAACGCGCTGCTGGGCCGGAAGGTTTCCCCGGAGGAACTGAAAGAAAAGCTGCTCTCCGGCGGGGAGAGCGACGTACGGACCGCCTTTGTGCGGGCAAACGGCGAAGCGCTGGAGGCCTTTGCAGCCGCCATGCGCGCCCACGTGGACAGGGTCGACCCCACCGTGCGGCTGGGCTTTTGCAGCTGCATCACCTCGTGGGATCTGGACGGGACCACACCGGACCGCCTCAGCGCCGTCATGGCGGGGCGGACCCGTCCCTTTTACCGGCTGATCGGCGCGCCCTACTGGGCGGCCATGCGCGCCTGGGGCAACCGGCTGTGCGACGTGATCGAGCTGGAGCGCAGCGAAAGCGCCCGCCGGCAGGACGGCGCGACCGAGATATTCAGCGAGGGCGACACCTACCCCCGCCCCCGTTATAAGACGCCCGCCGCGTTTCTGGAGATTTTTGACACTGCCCTGCGGGCCGCCGGCTGCACGGACGGGATCCTGAAATATATGCTGGATTACACCGCCACAGCGGACTATGAGACCGGATATCTGGAAGCGGCGAAGCGCAACGCGGAAGCGTATCAGGTCATCGACCGGTTTTTCGGCGGGCTGCCCTGCGCGGGGGTGCGCTGCTGGGACAAGGCGGACAAATACCGCACGTACCCCATCCCGGCGCGCATTGCCGGAACGGGAAAGGTGCAGGAGCTGGCCTTTTCCGCCACCTCACGCTTTCTGGCGGCCAACAGCATCCCCACCGTTTACGAGGGCGACGGCGTGATCGGCGCGGCCTTCGGCGACGACGTGCTTTGCGTGCCGGAGGAGGCGCTGCAGGGCGGCATGATTTTGGACGTTTCCGCCGCCGCGCGGCTGGCGGAGCGGGGCGTGGACGTGGGCGTCGTCTCCTTCGGGGCGCTGTTCAAGGCGAGCGAAGAGACGTATCGGGACGGCTGCGCCGTGGCCATTCCCAACGCCGCCGACGCCCGGACGCTGACCCTTGCGCCGGAGGCCCGGGTGCTGTCATGGACGGAGACGGAGACGGGCGAACGACGGCCCCTTTCCTATGAATATCAGAATCAAGCGGGACAACAGTTCCTGATCTACGCCTTTGAGGGGTATTTCAGCGAACAGGACTGGTTCCGCCAGTACGTCCGCGGACCGCAGATCGCGGCCTTCATTGAACGCTGCGGCAAACGGCTGCCCGCCTTCTGCCCCGGCCACCCGGAGCTGTACCTGCTGGCAAAGGCCGACGGAAATAAGCTGGCGGTGGGCCTGTGGAACGCCTTTCCGGACCCCATTTACGCGCCGACGGTGACGGTGGACGGCGCGTTTACGAAAGCGGAGGGCTTCCGGTGCGAGGCGGCAATACAGGGCGACACGGTGACGCTGAGCGATATTCCGCCCTACGGCTTCGCGCTGGCACTGCTGCAATAACCGTCAGAAACCGCCGGGGGACGCCCGACAATAACAAGGAGAAAAACAAATGCTGCAACCTGCCATTTCCCCGTCGCTGATGTGCGCGGATATTTTCAGATTGAGAGAGATCATCGACGTTTTTGAGGCCAACGGGATCGAGTATTTGCATATCGACGTGATGGACGGGCAGTTCGTGCCGAACTTCTGCCTCGGCACCGACTACTGCCGCCGGATGAAAGCGGGCGCGTCCATTCCGCTGGATATCCACCTGATGGTGACGGAGCCGGAAGAAAAGCTGAAGGCCTTCCCCTTCGGGCCGGGCGACTTCGTCTCCGTCCACTACGAGAGCACGGCGGACGTGACCGGCGCGCTGAACGCCGTGCGGGAACGGGGGGCAGCGGCCTTTCTCGCCATCAATCCCGACACGCCGGAGACGGTGGTCCTCCCCTACCTGCCGCTGCTGGGCGGCGTGCTGCTGATGACCGTCTACCCCGGCTTTGCGGGACAAAAGATGGTGGAGGGGTCCCTTGAAAAGATCACCCGCACCCGCCGTCTGCTGGACGAGGCCGGAAGGCCTGACTGCCGGATCGAGGTGGACGGCAACGTCAACTATGAAAAGGCCCCGCTGATGCGCAGGGCCGGGGCGGATATCTTCGTGGTGGGCACCTCCAGCGTGCTGGGTCCCGGCGACCTGAACGGCAACATCCGCCGGATGCGGCGGCTGCTGGCGGAAGCGTGAGTGAGAGCGGAGAGCGGAATTCGGAGATAAGAGCGGGACGGCGGGATCGCCGGACGGCAGTTGAGGCTGCGTTCTGCCGGAGCATACCGCCTGACGTGATTTCAGAGACAGAGGTGGATAAGTTTGAAAATACTTGTGTTCGGTTCGCTGAACATTGACAAGGTCTATTCCCTGCCCCATCTGCCCGACAAGGGCGAAATGCTGGGCTGCGAGGAGCTGGAAACCCACGTGGGGGGCAAGGGGCTCAATCAGGCGCTGGCGCTGAAAAAAGCCGGGGCGGACGTGGTGGTCGCCGGCATGGTGGGAAAGGACGGCGCGTTTCTGACGGACTATCTGACCCGCAGCGGCGTTTGCGCCGAGGAGATCGGCACAGCGGCCGTGCCGACGGGACATGCCATTATCGGCATTGACCCGCAGGGCCGCAATCAGATGATTATTTTCGGCGGGGCCAACCGGGCCATCACCGAACCGTATTGCGACGCGGTGCTCGCCAGGCACGGGGACGCGGACCTGCTGCTGACCCAGTATGAGACCGCCTGCGTGGAATATATGCTGCGCCGCGCCCATGAACAGGGCATAACCACGGCGGTGAACCCCTCCCCCTATGTGGACGCGGTCAAGGACCTGCCCTATCACTGCATCGACTGGCTGATCCTGAACGAGGATGAAGGGCGGCGCATCACCGGGGAGACGGAGGACGACGCCGTCGCCCGGGCGCTGTTTGCCCTGGGCGGCAGCCGGATCATCCTGACGCTGGGGAGCCGCGGCGCACTGTATTACGACGGCGAAAACACGGTAAAAACCCCGGCCTTTGCCGTGAACGCGGTGGACACCACCGGCGCGGGAGACACCTTCACCGGTTACAGCCTTTTCGCGCTGCTCAGCGGCAAATCGCCGCAGGAGGCGCTGCGCGACGCCGCCGCTGCCGCCGCCATCGCCGTGACGAAAAAAGGCGCGGCGGAGACCATCCCCGACCGGGCGCAGACCGAGGCGTTTTTGAAGGAAAGACAGACCTGACGCATGGATCAATATAAAAAATCAAGGATCCCTGATTGATTCAGAGATCCTTGTTTGCTGTCTATGGGGATCGGGACGCTTCGCCCCGGCGGGCGGTCACTTCCCCAGCACCTCGTTGGCGTAGCGCACGGTGGCCATGGCGTCCGGGGCGTATTTATCCGCGCCGATTCTGGCGGCGTAGGCTTCGCTGAGCACCGCGCCGCCCACCACGATCTTACAGGCGGGGGCGGTCTGCCGCAGCAGGCGGATGGTCTCCTCCATGGCGGGGACGGTAGTGGTCATCAGGGCGCTGAGGCCCGCGAAGGGGGCGCTGTGCGCCGCCACCGCCTCGGCGACGGTTTCCGGCGGCACGTCTTTACCCAGGTCGATCACCTCAAAGCCGTAATTCTCCAGCAGAAGCTTCACGATATTTTTCCCGATGTCGTGTACGTCCCCCTTGACCGTGGCCAGCACGAAGGGGCATTTCTTTTCCGCCGCCGCGTCCTGTTGGGGCATGGCGGCTTTGATCACCTCAAAGGCTGCCTTGGCCGCCTCGGCGCTCATAAGCAGGCCGGGCAGATAGACCTTGCCCTGCTCGAAATCGGCGCCCACCTTCTCCAGCGCGGGCATGATCTCGCCGGTGACGATTTCCAAGGGAGGTCTGCTTTGCAGCAGCTCCTTCGCCAGGGCGGCGGATTTATCCCGCATCCCCCTGACCACCGCGGCCTTCAGACCCGCTTCTTTCTGTTCTCCGGCGGGGGTTCCGGCCGCCGGGGCGGCGGTCATGGCAGGAGCGGCCGCGCCGCCGTATTTCTGACAGAAGGCGATATATTCCCCACAGTTGGGGTCGAAGCCCCTGAGAGCGTTAAACGCGTAATAAGCGCGCATCATGTCGTAAGAGCAGGGATTCATGATGGCGGCGGAAAGGCCGTTTTCAAAGGCCAGCGTCAGGAAGGCGCTGTTGATATTCGGCCGCTCCGGCAGGCCGAAGGACACGTTGGAGACCCCCAGCACCGTATGGCAGCCCAAGCGTTCCCGGATGGTCTTCACCGCCGAAAGGGTGGTCGCCGCCGCAGCGCCGTCCGCGCTGACGGTGAGGCACAGCGGATCGAAGACGATATCCTTTTTGTCGACGCCGTACTTTTCGGCTTCCGTAAGGATGCGCTCCGCGATGGCAACGCGGCCCTCCGCCGTTTCCGGGATGCCGTTTTCATCCAGCGTCAGCGCCACCGCCACACCGCCGTATTTTTTCAGCAGCGGGAAGACCGTCTCCATGCTCCCTTTCTTGCCGTTGACCGAGTTGATCATGGCCTTGCCGTTGTAGCGGCGCAGGGCGGCCTCCATGGCGGCGGGATCGGAGGTGTCGATCTGCAGGGGCAGGGTGAATTCCGCCTGCAGCTCTTCCACGACGCGCCGCAGATTGGCGGGCTCGTCCGTGCCGGGCACGCCCACGTTCACGTCCAGGATCTGCGCGCCTGCCGCCTCCTGGGCCTCGGCCTCGCCCATCAGATAGTCCCAATTGCCATCGAGAATGGCCTGTTTCAGTTTTTTCTTGCCCGTGGGATTGATGCGTTCGCCGATGATCACCGGTTTTTCATCCAGCTCTGCCGCATACACGCGGGAAGCGACCACGGTGCGGCCCTTGTTCACGACCGGAACCGGCGCGACGTTTTCGGCCGCCTTTCGCAGGGCGGCGATATACGCCGGCGTGGTGCCGCAGCACCCCCCCGCCAGCCGCACGCCGAGGCGCAGGCTTTCCGTCACGTCCGCGGCAAATTCCGCCGGGCCCACGTTATAGCGCACGCCCTCCGGCGTGGTCTCCGGCAGCCCTGCGTTGGGCTGGAAGATCACCGGCACGGAGGCCCGCTCCAGATAGGTTTTCACGATGGGCAGCAGCGCCTTGGGGCCGAAGGAGCAGTTGACGCCGATCACGTCCGCCCCCATGCCCTCCAGCACGGCGATCACCGCCTCCGGCAGCGCGCCGGTCAGCAGACGGCCGTCCTTGCTGTAGGCGTTGGAGACGATCACCGGCAGGCGGCAGTTTTCCTTCGCCGCCAGCAGCGCCGCCTTTGTTTCATAGAGATCGGTAAAGGTCTCGATCACGACGGCCTGAGCGCCATGCTTCACACCGAGCCGCACCACGTCGGCAAACACCGTGACGGCGTCCTCAAAATCCAGATCGCCGAAGGGAGCCAGCAGCCGCCCCAGCGGGCCGATATCCAGCGCAAACAGAACCTCCTGCGTCCCGGCGGTCTCCGCCTTTGCCCGGCGAAGGCAGTCAAAGGCCGCGCCGATCAGCGCGTCCGCCTCCTGCGACGTGTAGGCCTGCGTGTTCACCCCAAAGGTGTTGGCACAGACGATTTGGCTGCCCGCATCCATATAGGCGCGGTGGACGGAGGCCACCCGGTCCGGGTGGGTCAGGTTCCAGCTCTCCGTGTGCTCGCCGGGGCGCAGCCCCATGGAACACAGCACCGTGCCCATGCCGCCGTCCAGCAGCACCGGTCCTTTTTGCAGCAGCGTTTGAAATGACATTTTGTTTCCCTCTTTATAAAGTCGACGGCAGCGCGGCACCGCCGCGCCGCTCATGACGTCAACAACTAT
This sequence comes from Oscillospiraceae bacterium, assembly GCA_902788995.1. Lineage (GTDB taxonomy): Bacteria > Bacillota > Clostridia > Oscillospirales > Acutalibacteraceae > RUG806. The sequence goes on along the minus strand of CADAMO010000023.1, from coordinate 22,337 downwards.
TCTGAAACCTGAAAACCGACTGTTTTTTCAACATTCAAACCGTCTTGCCGGATTACTTTCAGCTTTCCGGAATGCAACTTTCGTCAATAGCGGCACTGAGGTGCCGCGCTACTTCTTACTTCCGACTGCGTCTTCACGCTTATCCGATCATATCCGACAGATTCCGCCGGATCGCTTCGGCCACGTCCGGCTTGTTCATGGAATAGACGTGGACGTTCTTGATCCCATTGGCGTAGAGGTCGATGATCTGATCCGTGGCGTAGGCGATGCCCGCCTGCTTCATGGCGGCGGGAGAGGTGCCGAACTTATCCACCAGGCTCTTGAACCGCACCGGCATGAAGGAACCGGACAGCTTGACGGCCCTTGCCACCTGATTGGCGTTGGTGATGGGCATGACGCCCGGGATCACGGGGACGGTGATCCCCGCCTCGCGGATCTTATACAAAAAGTTATACAGCAGGTTGTTGTCGAAGAACATCTGGGTGGTCAGGAACTCGCAGCCCGCGTCTACCTTTTCTTTCAGGTGGCGGATATCCTCCTGCTGGTTGGCGCTTTCCGGGTGGATCTCGGGATAGCAGGCGCCGCCGATGCACAGGTCCGCGCCGCTCTCCTTCAGCTCCCGCACCAGATCCACCGCGTGGCGGTAATCCCACGCGGAGCGGTCGGCGTTTTCCAGCTCCGGCGTCAGGTCGCCCCGCAGCGCCATCACGTTTTCGATGCCCGCGTCGATGATCTCACGGATACGGGCGTGAACGGTATCTTTGGAGGAGGAAACGCAGGTGAGGTGCGCCAGCGTGGGCACGCCGTAGCGGTCCTTGATATTCTTCGCGATCTCCAGCGTGTAGCGGCTGGTGCCGCCCCCCGCGCCGTAAGTGACGCTCATGAAGGAGGGCTTCAGCTTGGCCATCTCCTCTGTGGCGCTTTTGACCGACGCAAAGGCGGTGTCCGTCTTGGGCGGGAACACCTCAAACGAAAGCAGGAGCTTTTCCTGCCGCAGGACCTCGGTGATCTTCATAAGGATCGAACCCCTTTTTTTGATAATGATGGAAAACGCTTTTGTCGTTGCCGTTTGCTGGGTGCGCCGCGCTTACGCCTGCTCTCCCAGCGCCGCCTCCACGGCGGCTTTCAGCGCTTCGATCCCCTCGCCGTTGACGGCGGAGGCCTCGATCACGCCCCGGGCGGCCCGCAGCTCCGGGTTGCCCGCAAAGGCCTCCCGCCGGGCAAGACGCTCGGTCTTGTTCAGCTTATCACACTTGGTCAGCACGCAGATAAAGGGATAGCCGCTCTCCGTCAGAAAGCGCAGCATGGTCACGTCGTCCGCGGTGGGCTCGTGGCGCATATCCAGCAGCTGCATGATCAGGCGGATATCCCGCCGGGAGGCGAAATAGCCCTCCATCAGCTCGCCCCAGCGGCGCCGTTCGGCGTCGGAGCGTCTGGCGTAGCCGTAGCCGGGCAGGTCGGCGAAGCGGACCCCGTCCACCCGGAAAAAATTCACCGTGGTGGTCTTGCCCGGCACGCCGCTGACCCGCGCCAGATTTTTGCGGTTGAAAAATTTATTGATGAGGGACGACTTGCCCACGTTCGATTTGCCCGCGAACACGATCTCCGGCAGATCGGAGACCGGCAGCTGCTTCGACGTGCCGTAAGACGCCTCAAAGGTCACGTGATGGATATTCATAACGTCTCCTTGTCATAGGGATATTTCCGCCGGGAAAAACCGGTCAGGCCAGCCTTCCATCAGCAAAGCCAGCGCTTCAAGGCCTTCCCTGTCCGTCGGAGTGAACCGCCCGGGGACCGGGCTGTCGATATCCAGTACCCCCACGACCTCACCGCCGCGGTGCAGCGGCACCACTATTTCCGAACGGGAGGCGCTGTCGCAGGCGATATGGCCGGGAAATTGATGCACGTCCGGCACCAGCTGGGTCTCGTCCTTTGCGGCGGCGGTACCGCACACGCCTCTGCCCCAGGGGATGGTCACGCAGGCCGGGTTGCCCTGAAAGGGCCCCAGCACCAGCGTCTGCCCCTGCCGCAGATAGAAGCCCGCCCAGTTGATCTCCTCCAGCGAAGCATACAGCAGCGCGGAAAGATTGGCGAGGTTCGCCACCGGGTAGGGCACGTCCGCCGTCAGGGCGTCCGCCTGCCCCAGCAGGGTCTGATAGTCGGCATTACGCATCAGAGGTCCTCCGTTCGGCTTACAGCAGAATGATGTTGTGTTCCGCACAGGTTTTGCGCATGTCCTCCGGCCAGATGGAAACCTGCACCTCGCCGATGTGGGCCTTTTGCAGCAGCAGCATGCAGATGCGGGACTGGCCCAGCCCGCCGCCGATGGTCAGGGGCAGCGTGCCCGTCAGGATGCCCTGATGGTAGGGGAAGCGCTCCCGCTCCGTGGCATTGGCTTTTTTCAGCTGGGCTTTCAGCGAATCCGCATCCACCCGGATGCCCATGGAGGAGATCTCAAAGGCGCAGCCCAGCACCGCGTTCCAGATGAGGATATCGCCGTTGAGCTGCCAGTCGTCGTAGTCCGGGGCGCGGCCGTCGTGCTTCGCGCCGCCCTTCAGCACGTCGCCGATCTGCATGAGAAAAACGGTGCCGTGCTCTTTGACGATGCGGTTCTCCCGCTCCTTGGGGGAGCAGTCGGGATAGCGGTCCTCCAGCTCTTGGGTGGTGATGAAGGTCACGTCGGGGTTGATCTCGCAGGAAAGGACGGGATATTTCGCCTTGACCGCCTCGTTGGTGGCAACCAGCGCCGCCACGATCTTTTTGACGGTATCCTTCAGGTAGTCCGTGGTCCGGTCCTCCCGGCGGATCACCTTTTCCCAGTCCCACTGGTCCACGAAGAGGGAGTGGAGGTTGTCGCAGTCGTCGTCCCGGCGGATGGCGTTCATATCGGTGTAGATGCCCTCGCCCGGGGCGTAGCCGTAGCGGTACAGCGCCAGGCGCTTCCACTTGGCCAAACTCTGCACCACCTCCGCGACGCCCTCGATCTCTTTCATGGTGAAATGGACCTTCCGTTCCACGCCGTTCAGATCGTCGTTGATGCCGGAATCCCTCGTCACCATCACGGGGGCGGTGACCCGGTCCAGATTCAGCGCCTCAGAGAGCGCCTGCTGGAACGTATCCTTGATGATTTTGATCGCCCGCTGGGTATCCCTTTGGGACAGCGCAGAGCGGTAACCTTCGGGGTAGACCATGTTTTTCATAATCAATAACACCTCTTTTGCTGCAAAAGAATGATTGCCGTGATGTGATTCCACGCAGGTCAAAAATCAAAAGGGGTAGCGCGGCACCTCAGTGCCGCTCCTGACGGAAACAACTGCTTGCATCCGCATTTGATTTCAGCTGCGGGGGCTGATGCAACCGGCAATTGATATCTTACAAAGGAAAGTAACATTTGTTCCGAGCGGCACTGAGGTGCCGCGCTACATTGCTAACGGCGCACGGCGCCGCGCTACGGGGTTATCTGATGTTTCCGACGGTGCGGGGATAGAAGATCACGTCGCGGATGTTGCTCATGCCGGTGCAGTACATGATGATGCGCTCGAAGCCCAGGCCGAAGCCGCTGTGAGGCACGGTGCCGTACTTGCGCAGGTCAAGGTAATCCGCATAGTCGTCCATACTCATGCCCTTGGCCTGCATGGCGGCCACCAGCTTGTCGTAATCGGCCTCTCTCTCGCTGCCGCCGATGATCTCGCCCACGCCCGGCACCAGCAGGTCCGTGGCGGCCACGGTCTTGCCGTCGGGGTTCTGCTTCATATAGAAGGACTTGATCTCCTTGGGATAGTTGATCAGGAACACCGGCTTGTTGTAGACCTGCTCGGTGATATACCGCTCGTGCTCGCTCTGCAGGTCGCAGCCCCAGTAGACGGGGTATTCGAACTCCACCTTGGCCTCTTCCAGAAGCTTGATGGCGTCGGTGTAGTCCACCACGGCGAAGTCGTTGTTCACCACGTTCAGCAGCTTTTCCGTCAGGCCCTTTTCAAAGCGGTCCTCAAAGAATTTCAGCTCGTCGGGGCATTTCTCCATGAAGTCCTTGATGATATATTTGATCATCTCCTCGGCGAACTCGATCAGGTCGGGCAGCTCGCAGAAGGCAATCTCCGGCTCCACGTGCCAGAACTCCGCCACGTGGCGCAGGGTGTTGCTCTTTTCCGCCCGGAAGGAGGGGCCGAAGGTGTAGATCTTGCCCATGGCCATGGCGGCCACTTCACCCTCCAGCTGGCCGGAGACGCTCAGTCCCGCCTTTTTGCCGAAAAAGTCGTCGGCGTAGTATTCCTCGGCGTTCTTGTACTTATCCGAATAGCCGATGGTGGTGACCTTGAACATCTCGCCCGCGCCCTCGCAGTCGGAGCCGGTGATCAGGGGCGTGTTCACGTAGACGAAGCCCCGCTCCTGGAAGAAGCGGTGGATGGCCGCCGCCATGACGGAACGCACGCGGAACACGGCGTTGAAGGTGTTGGTTCTCACACGGATATGGGGGATCTCCCGCAGGGTCTCCAGCTTCTGGAATTTCTTCTGCAGGGGGTAGTCCGGCGGGCACACGCCCAGCACGGTGATCTCCTCCGCGTTGATCTCGGTGGTGTCGTTGCGCTCGTTCTTTACGGCGGTGCCCACCACCTTGAGGGACGCGCCCAGCTTGGCGGCCTCCTCCGGCAGGACCACGTCGCCGGTTTTATCAATGACGATCTGCAGGTGGTTCAGGGTGGTGCCGTCGTTGAGGGCCAGGAAGGCCACGTTTTTGGAATCCCGCGCCGTGCGGACCCAGCCGCAGACGGTCAGCCGCTGCCCGATGAGGGAAGCGTCTTTCATGATCTTGCTGATGTCGGTGTGTTTCATGTTCGTTCACTCCTATGGTAATAAAAAATACAGTTGACTGTCCCCGTTCCGACGTCTGCCAGAGCGTTTCATAGGACGAGCAACTGTAACCCGCGGTACCACCTATTTTGCCCGATAAGGGCCTCTCTTTACGGCTTCTGAATACCACGTTGGTATCACAAAGCCTGTCGCGGTAACGGGCGACGACCGTATCACCTACTGAAAAAATCGGAATCGCGTTGCGAACGCCGTGAGACGGCGTGCTACGATTATTCGTTCAGGTCAAAGCTAAGAAGGGTTCTTCACACGAACGCCGCTGCGCGGTTTCCACCGTCCCACGCTCTCTGAAAACACTCTTTCGCGCTACTTTTCTTCCTCAACGCCTCTTATTCTAAGATTATATGTTTCCTTTCTTTTTTTGTCAACCTTATTTTTTTGCTTCATTCAAATAATTCAAAAAAACGCAACAAATCCATCACGGTTTGGAGCCGCTCACGCGCCGGAAGTCTTCTCGCCGTGCCAGCTGGGGTAGACGGTGTGCCACACGTCCGTGTGGGCCTCGCAGTCCAGATAGTGGGGGAACACCTGACTGCACCGCTCGCCCTCCTCTACGTCCTGATAGGCGTATTTCACCGCGTTGACGTAATCCGGGATGGCGCGGCAGAAGGCTTCCCACTCCGCCAGCCAGGCGTCCTCGTCCTGCAGCACTTCGCTGCACCGGGCCAGCTGATTCAGCAGCGCGTCCTTTTCCCCGCCCTGCGCCGGTCGGACGCCGGTTTCCGTCACCACCACGGGGACGTATTCCACGGTCACGGCTTCATTGATCTCCGCCACGGCGATCAGGCCGCTGCGCCACTGGGGGTTGTCAAGGGCGTCCAGAAACAGGAAGTTGCCCTGCCCGTAGAGGATCTCGCCGCCCCGGTAGGTCTCGCGGCAGCCGATACAATGGCTGTGCTGGGTGAGCACCACGTCCGCCCCCGCCCGGATCATGGCCCGGCAGGCCTTGCGCAGCCGGGGGGAGGGGTACACGCTGTGCTCCTTGCCGCCGTGGTACATGACGATCACCCGGTCGGCCTGCGCCTTTGCCAGCGCGATATCCTCCATGGTGTCGAAGGGGTCGAAGGGATTGGCCCCGAACTGGTCCCGCAAGGCGTAGGTGTATTCGTGCTCGCACACGGCCACGATCCCCACCCGCAGGCCGTCCTTTTCCAGAAACAGCGTTTTGCGGGAATCCTGATCGTTTTCGCCGAAGCCGAAGGGGATCATACCCGCCTCCTGCACCGAGCGGACCGTGTCGCGCATGCCCGCCACGCCGTAATCCAGCGTGTGGTTGTTGCTCAGGCCCATGTGGGTAAAGCCGCACCCGGCCAGCACCGCCGCGTCCTGCGGGCGGCCCTTCAGCAGCGCCCCCAGCTTGCGGATGGCCTTATCTCCGTCGGTCAGGGCGCATTCCAGATTGGCCAGGGCGAAATCGCCGCTTTTGATGATGTCTTCCGCGCCGCCCAGCAGCGCGGCAACGTCCCCGGCGTCAAACGCCGGCCGCGTCAGTTCCGTGGGGCAGATATCCCCGCACAGGATCAGTTTCATAGTAGCTCCTTTGACAGATGGTAAATTGGGGTTTGTCGAGGTCTTTGGATGATACACGCGGTGTGAAGCGCCGCTATAATCGTAGCGCGGCTCCGTGAGCCGCAATCGCGCCTGCCGGCTCAGGCATCGCTTCTGTGGCTGCGCCACAGAGGTGTCCACCGGACACCCGCGACGCAACGCGATTCCGATTTTTGAGCGGTAGGTTTTTATTATATGTTGGATTTTAAAGTTGTTTACGTTAGAAACCGCCTTCGGCGGGGTGCGGGTCTCCAGTGGAGACCTCTGCCGCAGGCAGAAGCACCGACCGAGCCGGCAGGCGAGACCGGCTCACGGAGCCGCGCTACATCATATTGCCCCTCGCAAACATTGTCGCGTTGCTTCGCTTGGAGCGCTCGCACCGCTCTGTGTTTGCTCACCAAAACCGCCTCGCTTTTTCCGCCACTGGCGGCGATTCGGCGGTTTTGCCCCGACAAATCCCTTTTTTTCAACCGAAAAATGCCGACGGGCGGTCGGCATCGTTCGTTTTGATTCAGTTGTTTTTCAGCCGCTTGTCGGTCTTTACGGCCAGGCGCGTGCCGACGGTCTGGAACAGCTGCACCAGCAGCACCAGCAGGATCACCGCCGCGTACATGATGAGGTACTTATAGCGGTAATAGCCGTAGTTGATGGCGATCTTGCCGAGGCCTCCGCCGCCGATGATACCGCTCATGGCGGAATAGCCCAGAATGGTAGTGATGGCGATGGTGGCGTTGGAGATCAGCGAGGGGACGCTCTCCGGGATCATCACCTTGCAGATGATCTGCAGGGGCGACGCGCCCATGCTCTGGGCCGCCTCGATGACGTTGGGGTTGACCTCCCGCAGGCTGGATTCCACCAGCCGGGCCACAAAGGGGAACGCCGCGATGACCAGCGGTACGATGCTGGCCTTGGTGCCGATGGTGGTGCCGATCAGAAGCCGCGCGATGGGGAAGGCCATGATCATCAGGATCAGGAACGGGATGGACCGCAGCAGGTTGATAATCACGTTCAGCGCCTGCATCACGGGGCGGGGCAGGGGCAGCACGCCGTCCTTGTCGCCCGCCACCAGCAGCACGCCCAAAGGCAGCCCCAGCAGCAGCGCGAAGAAGGTGGCCACCACGGTGACGTAGAAGGTCTCCCAGATGGCGAAGAGAAATTCCGATTTGACGACGGAGACGGCCTCCGCCCAGGTTTCAGGGGTAAATACGTTACTGAACATCAGTGCACCTCCTCCGCATACACGCCGTACTGTTTCAGATAGGCGATCAGCCGCAGCGCGTCCTCCGTGCTGTCGACCCCCAGCAGCATGGTGCCGAAAGCCTTGCCCTCCACCGTCTTGGTGGAGGCCGCCATGATGTTGGCGTAGACCCCCAGCTCCACCGCCATTTTGGCGATGACCGGCTCGGTGGCGGTGTCGTCGCCGTTGAACAGCACGCGGATCTTATGCACGTCGGGATTTTCGTCGAAGAGGGAGGGGGTGTAGCCCTCCGGGAACACCAGCCGTCTGGCGGCATCGGATTTGGGAGAGGCGAACACGTCGCTGACGCTCCCCTCCTCCACCACCCGGCCGCCGTCCAGAATGGCCACGTGACGGCAGATATCCTCCACCACGCTCATCTGGTGGGTGATCACGATCACCGTGATGCCCATTTTTGCGTTGATCTCCCGGATCAGCTCCAGGATCGAATGGGTGGTCTTGGGGTCCAGCGCGCTGGTGGCCTCGTCGCACAGCAGCACCTTGGGGTCGCTGGCAAGGGCCCTTGCAATGGCGATGCGCTGCTGCTGCCCGCCGGAAAGCTGCGCCGGGTAGGCGTTCGCCTTGTCCGGCAGACCGACGATCTCCAGCAGTTCCATGGCGCGCTTTTTCGCCTCCGCCTTTTTCACCCCCGCCAGTTCCAGCGGGAAGCAGACGTTTTTCAGGCAGGTGCGCTGCATCAGCAGGTTGAAGCTCTGGAAAATCATGGTGATATCCCGCCGCTCGCTGCGCAGCTCTTTTTTGGAGAGGGAGCCGATATCCCTGCCGTTGATCAGCACCTGCCCGTCGGTGGGGCGTTCCAGCATGTTGATGCAGCGCACCAGCGTGCTTTTGCCCGCGCCGGACATGCCGATGATGCCGTAGATATCGCCGTCCGCCACCGTCAGGGTCACGTCGGACAGCGCCGTCACGTCCCCGTCGGCGGTGTGGAAGGTTTTTGTCAGGTGTTTTAATTCAATCATCGCTTTTTTAATGCTTCCTCCTCAAAGCCGCAAGAACGTCTTCCGCAGAATGCAGTTTCCCGCCCTGTTGAATATCCGCTTCCGCCGCCGCAATCGCAGCGTCAACGGCTGCCGTGTTGACCAGATCATCATAGGTTCCCAAGCTCATGATAACCATATCTCCGTAATATAATTTAAAAGAATCAGCCGCCAGCAGCCGATCGTCAGAACAAACGTCCTCCGCATGGGAAAGCGGAGAAGTCTTTTCTGTCGCTCCCCAAAAAAGGCTGGCGACTCACGACTGGCGACTGGCGACTGATACCGGAAGGCGAAGCCGACCGGTATTACTTTGCCGTGACGGCGTCAAGGCTGGTCTGCTTGCCGCCGTAGATGCCGAGGGGCTCCACGTGGATGTAGGAGACGGCGTTGACGTGGGTGCCATTGTTCTCGTTGAAGTCCAGCAGATAGGGGTTGTGCTGGAAGTAGTTGGCGTCGATCTCGCCGGAATCCACCGCGGTGTTGGGCTGGACGTAATCCGTGAACTCCACGACTTCCAGATTCACGTTCTTTTCGGCCAAAATCTCTTTGGCGACGGCCAGAATCTCCGCGTGAGGCGCGGGGGAAGCGCCCACCGTAATGGTTTCGCCCGCCAGGGCGTCATAGTCCACGTCGGCGGCAAAGCCGTCGCCGGGGTTCTCCACCACGCTGATGACGCTGCCGCTGTACTTCTCGTTGATGAAGTCGGCCACCTGCTTGCTCTCCAGCGCGGCCACCAGCGCCTTGGTCTTGGCGGTCTCTTCGTTGCCTTCCTTCACGGCCACGATGTTACCGTAGGCGGAGTAGGCGCCTTCCAGCGCCAGCGCGTCGGTGGCGGGAACGAGATTGGCGGCGATAGCGTAGTTGGAGTTGATCACGGCGTAGTCAACGTCCTGCAGCACGCCGGGAAGCTGCGCGGCTTCCACCTCTTTGAAATCCACGTTGAAGGGATTCTCTTCGATGTCAAGCACGGTGGCGGTGACGCCGGCGCCCTCTTTCAGTTTGATCACGCCGAGGTTTTCCAGCAGGATCAGCGCGCGGGCTTCGTTGGTGGTGTCGTTGGGAATGGCGATCTGGATGGAGCCGGCCGAGGTGGCGGTGGCTTCATCGCCGGGTTTCTTGGCGCAGGAGGCCAGCAGGCCGACCGTCAGCACCAGCGCAAGCAGAAGGGCAATTGTCTTTTTCATGGTTTCATTCTCCTTTTTCGGAATTATTTAAATTTAACTCTATCTTATACCAATATAGAGCAAATTTCAAGAGAAAACGTGATCCGGGAACAGAAAAACAAAAAACCGGAGACTTGACGGCAAGCCTCCGGAAATCGCGTTTCATCGTCCCGAAAAAATCAGCGCGTGGGATACCGAATGATCAAGCGATTTCCGTTCGGCTTCATCATGCACATGCACATTGTTCTGTTGGTCGCGGTGCGTGTCATTTGCGGTATCCTCCTGTCAATTTTTATCAAATCATACCACCGTCGCGGCGGTTTGTCAACCCCTTTGCGAAATTTTTTACATACTGAATTGATAGGTTGATTTTTCGGCAAAAAAATTGTAAGGTAATGTGAAAGAGATGCCTCGCGGAAGGGTACTGTATGGGTGAAAGGCCTTTTGAAAGGAGCGGACGGATTGGACGACAGGGAACTGCTGCGCGGGCTGCAGGCGCGGGACGCTACCGCGCTGACCGCGCTGGAAACCGCCTACGGCGGCTATTGCCATGCCGTTGCCTACCACATCCTCGGCTCGCGGGAGGACGCGGAGGAGATCGTCAACGACGCGCTTGCCGCGGCGTGGAACGCGATCCCGTCGGCGCAGCCCCGGTCGCTGCGGGCGTATCTGGGCAAGCTGACGCGCAATCTGGCCCTGAAGCGGGTGCGGTTCGACACCGCGCAAAAGCGGGGCGGGGGCGAAAGCGCCGCCGTGTTTGACGAGCTGAGCGAATGCCTGCCCGCCGGGGAAACGGCAGAAAGCGCCGCCGACGCCGACGCGCTGCGGGAGCTGCTGCGGGATTTCGTACACCGGCTGCCCCCGGCCAAGCGCCGGGTGTTCCTGCTGCGATACTGGTATTTTGAATCCGTGCCCGAGATTGCCCAGGCCACGGGGTTCAGCGCCGCGAAGGTGACCTCGCTCCTGTTCCGGCTGCGCGGCAAACTGAAAGAGGAATTGACCGAAGGAGGATTTGACGGATGAAAACCGAAGACCTGCTGTTCGCCCTGAACGAGGCGGACGAACGTGAAATAGACGCGGCCAAAAACGGCCGCCGGGTGAAAATGACCCCGAAGCGCGTGGTGGCGCTGGCGGCCGCCGTGGCCGTGCTGCTGCTGTGCGTCTTTCCGGTGGCGGCAACGCCGGTTTCAAAGCCGGCCTATGAGCTGCTGTATTCCATCGCCCCGTCGCTGGCCCAGAAGATGAAGCCGGTGCAGCGTTCCGACGTAAAGGAGGGCATTCAGATGGAGGTGGTCTCCGCCGAGATCAAGGGCGACACGGCAGAGATTTTGGTGGCCTTCAAGGACCTGGAGGGCGACCGCATCGACGCCACCACGGACCTGTACGATAGCTTCATGCTCCGCACCCCCTACGACACCTCCGGCACCTGCCGCATGGAAAGCTACGATCCCGCGACGGGCGTGGCGGTCTACACGGTGATACAGCAGAACATGGGCGGCAAGGCCTACAAGGGCGACAAGGCCACCTTCTCCGTTCACGAGCTGCTGCTGAACAAACGGAACTATGACGACCTGACCCTGCCGCTGTCGCTTGCTTCCGTGACGAGAACGCCGGAGATGAAAACGCTCTCCGACGACGACTACCGGGGCGGCAGCTACGCGGATATGCCCGGCATCGAGGAACGCCTCTCCGAACACACCATGCGCCAGCTGGGCAGCGTGCTTTCCGCAGACCCGGCGCAGGAGCAAACGCTGACGGAGGGCGTGACCCTGACCGCGGCGGGTTACACGGACGGCCATCTGCGGGTGCAGATCCGCTATGCGGATATCCTTTCCACGGATAACCACGGCTTTTTGTGGCTGGAAAACGCGGACGGGGACAGGATCGAGCCCGTGCTTTCCGAAAGCTTCTGGGCCCCCGGCCATCTGAACAACGGCACGGGCAACAACGACAGCATCGAAGAGTACCTCTTTGAGCTCCCGGAAGAAGCGCTGGCGGAATACGCCGTCCACGGCGATTTCACCACCGCCAACAACGGCCCCCTTGTGGGCGACTGGGAGATTACCTTCCCGCTGGAGCGCTGAACACCGCCCGGACCTGTTCAGCAAAAAAAACGGATCATCACGGATAATTGTGGGATTGGGATTCAAATAAGTGTGCGGTTATGTGATTTTCGGTAGCGCGGCGAAAAGAAGGTATTGTCTGAACAAAACGGATCAACGGATTTTTCATGTTGCTGAATGTAGCTTTTGTAAATAGCGGCACTGAGGTGCCGCGCTACCGGGAAATTTCATTGCTTCGGCAAATTCTAATTGCTGTATCCCACAATTTTCCGTGATGAACCCAAAAAACGCTAAACAATCCCCGACCGAACGGCCGGGGATTGTTTGATGACTAATATTGGAGAAAGGATGCGGAACGGGAGCGGAATCCGGGCAACGACCGCACCGAAAGGGCGGCGTCAAACGCCGCAGCCGTCTCTTCCTTCCGCATTACGCGTTCATGGTTTTTCCTTTTCGGCGGAAGAGCCCAGCCGGTATTTGAAATCCCGGTAGCCGAAGCCGGTGAGCCGGGTGAGACGGCCGTCTTCGCCCCGCCGCCAGAGATCCGGCAGCGGCATGCCGTTGAAGGTGTTGTTCTTGCAGGTGGAATAGATGGCCATATCGCCGAAGAGGAGCAGGTCGCCGGTCCGCAGTTCCGACGGGAAACGGTACTCGCCGATCACGTCCCCGGCCAGGCAGGTGGGGCCGGCCAGCCGATAAGGGACCTCCCCTTCCTCCCCCGCGCCGTACAGCGGCGGGGTGTAGGGCATTTCGATCACGTCCGGCATGTGGCAGGCGGCGCTCACGTCGAGGATGGCCGTGCGGGTATCGCCGTTGGTCACCAGATCCAGCACCCGCGTCGCCAGGTACCCCGCGTTGAGGGCGACGGCCTCCCCAGGCTCCAGATAGACGGTCACGCCCCACTTTCCGCGGGCATACAGGATCGTCCGTTCCAGCAGCGGCAGGTCGTAGCCGTCGCGGGTGATATGGTGGCCGCCCCCCATGTTCAGCCATTTCATGCGGGGCAGGATATCGCCGAATTTGGCTTCCGCCGCCTGCAGCGTTTCCGCCAGCGGGGCGGAATCCTGCTCGCAGAGGGTGTGGAAGTGGAGGCCGTCCAGCAGGTCGGTCAGTTCCGGCGTCATGGCCGCGTCCCAGGCGGCGCGGGTAGTCCCCAGGCGGCTGCCGGGGGCGCAGGGGTCGTAGATGGCGTGGCCCTCCTGAGTAGAGTGCTCCGGATTGATCCGCAGGCCGAGGCTTTTGCCCCGCGCCTTCGCCACGGGGCCGAAGCGCCTGAGCTGGGCCGGGGAGTTAAACACGATGTGGTCGGCGTATTGCAGCAGCTCGTCGAACTCATCGTCCCGGTAGGCGGCGCAGAAGACGTGCACCTCCCCCCCGGGCATCTCCTCTTTGCCGAGGCGCGCTTCATAAAGGCCGCTGGCCTCCGTACCGGCGAGGAAGGGCGCCAGCAGCGGATAAAAATCGTAGTTGGAAAAGGCCTTCTGCGCCAGCAGGACACGGCAGCCGGTGCGCTTTGCCACGCCGGAAAGGATCTCCCCGTTGCGCCGCAGGGCCGCCTCGTCCACGATATAGCAGGGGGTTTTCAGCCCGCCGAACAGGTCCTCCGGCAGCCCTCCGTTCAGGCTGCGGAACACGGGGCGGGTCTCCGTCCGGTCCATCAGTCCACCAGCGCCGGAGAATGGCTCTCGCTGCGGGGCAGGCCGTATTTATCCAGCGCGTCAAGGAAGGGATCGGGATCGAATTCCTCCACGGTGTGAACGCCCTTTTCGGTCCATTTGCCCGTCAGCAGCATCAGCGCGCCGCACATGGCGGGCACGCCCGTGGTGTAGCTGATGGCCTGGCTTTCCACCTCGCGGTAGCAGGCCTGATGGTCGCAGACGTTATAGATATAGTAGGTCTTGTCCTTGCCGTCTTTTTTGCCGGTGAAGATGCAGCCGATGTTGGTCTTGCCGTGGGTGCGGGGGCCGAGGCTGGCGGGATCCGGCAGCAGGGCCTTGAGGAACTTGATGGGGACGATCTCATGCCCCTCAAAGTTGATGGGGGTGGTGGAAAGCATACCCACGTTTTCAAGGCACTTCATGTGGGTAAGGTAGCTCTGGCCGAAGGTCATGAAGAAGCGGATGCGCTTCACCTCCGGGATGTTCCGGGCCAGGGATTCGATCTCCTCATGGTGCAGCAGGTACATATCCTTTTCGCCCACCTGATCGAAGTTGTATTCCCGCTTGATGGACATGGCGGGGATCTCCACCCAGTGGCCGTCCTCCCAATAGCTGCCGGGGGCGGAGACCTCCCGCAGGTTCACCTCGGGGTTGAAGTTGGTGGCGAAGGCATAGCCGTGGTCGCCGCCGTTACAGTCGAGGATGTCGATGGTGTCGATGGCGTCGAACTCGTGCTTTTTGGCGTAGGCGCAGTAGGCCTGGGTCACGCCGGGGTCGAAGCCGCAGCCCAGCAGCGCGGTAAGGCCGGCCTGCTGGAATTTTTCACGGTAGGCCCACTGCCAGCTGTAATCGAAGTAGGCGGAAAAGCCCGCCTCTTTGCATCTCTTTTCATAGACGGCGCGCCAGGCCGGGTCGTCGGTGTCCTCCGGCTCATAGTTGGCGGTATCCATATAGTTGACGCCGCAGGCAAGGCAGGCGTCCATGATGGTCAGGTCCTGATAGGGCAGGGCGATGTTCATGACGAGATCGGGCTTGTAGCCGTTGATGAGATCAATCAACTGGTTCACGTCGTCCGCGTCCACCTGAGCGGTGGTGATCTTCGTGGCGGTTTTGCCGGAAAGCGCGGCGGCCAGCGCGTCGCATTTGGATTTGGTTCTGCTGGCGATGCACAGCTCGGTGAAGACCTCGCTGACCTGACAGCACTTTCTGATGGCGACGTTCGCGACGCCGCCGCAGCCGATGACTAAAACTCTGCTCATGTTCTTAGCTCCTTTTTTTCAGATATCGTCAGATGATATTATTTTTACATAAATGAAATATGTAATCCACACGGTTTTCGCGAAGCAATGAAAGTTTTCGGTCAAGCCTTTTTCAAAAGGCTTGCGGTATCCAAAGGCGGCGCCTTTGGTCGCCCGCCGCAGCGGGCGAAACGCTTATCGCTTCAGCAAGCGCAGGAGGGGAAGTAAAACAGTCCGCCGGACTGTTTTACTGTGGGGGACCCTCGCCGGGGGTCCCCCGGCGCGAAGCGCATTTTGACCACGCCATGTTCATTAACGTAAAGGCGGCAGAACGGAACCTCAGCTCCGTTTCAACGTCCGTTTATTACGCTGCTGAGGCAGCGTGCTGCGGTTCCTCATGGGGAAGCGCCGGACGGCGTGATACGCCGTGCTACGTGATATGGGGTAGGTTTTTTACAGACGGGAAGTTGTCCTCATGGGGAAGCGCCGGACGGCGTGATACGCCGTGCTGCGTGTTACCGCTTTCGCAGGCAATTGCGCTTCGCGCTTAAGGAACCCCCGGCGAGGGTTCCTTAACAACCTCCTGCGCCTGTGAAGCGCAGGAATTGCGTTCGCTGCGGCGAACGCCTCAGGGCGCTGCCCTGAGAACCCGCCAGCCTTTTGAAAAAGGCTGGACCGAAAACTTTATTCGCTCCGCGCACTACATTAAAGGATTATTCATCCCAGCGCCAGCAGCAGCTCGCGCAGGACTTTGCAGGCGGCGGCGGTGGAAACGCCGCTGGCGTCCAGCATCGGGGCCAGCTCGTTCACGTCCGCGCCCACCACGTTGACCCCGGCGACCTGCAGAATCGCCCCCAGTAGTTGGGGAAAGGTGACGCCGCCCGCCTCCGGCGTGCCCGTGCCCGGGAACACGGCGGGGTCGAGGCAGTCAAGGTCGATGGTGAAATAGACCGGCGCGCCGCTCGCTTTCAGCGCGGCCACGGTCTCCTCCAGCCCGGTGAAATCAAAGGGGTGCAGCTCCGTATGGGTATCGGCAAAGCGGAATTCCTCCCGGTCGCCGCTGCGGATGCAGAACTGGTGGATGCGCCCGTCGCCGAGAATATCGTGGCACCGGCGGATCACGCAGGCGTGGCTGAGGCGCGCGCCGAGGTAGTCGTCCCGCAGGTCCGCGTGGGCGTCGAAATGGATGATCTGCAGGTCCGGGTACCGCTTGGCGACGGCCCGCACCGCCCCCAGGGTGACCAGATGCTCGCCCCCCAGCAGCAGCGGGAATTTGCCGTCGGTCAGAATCTCCTCCGCCCGGGCCTCAATGTCGGCGAGGGCGCTCTCGGCGCTGCCGAAGCACAGCTCCATGTCGCCGCTGTCGAAGACGGCGTATTCTGTCAGCTCCTTTTGCTGGTAGGGGCTCCAGGTCTCGATGCCGAAGCTCTCGTGGCGCATGGCGGCGGGGCCGAACCGGGCCCCGGGGCGGAAGCTGGTGGTGGAATCGAAGGGCGCGCCGTAGAGGACGATCTTCGCAACCTCATAGGGGGCGTCGCACCCGATGAAGGTTTCAACGTTTTGCCGCATTTATTCCACCTCCTCCAGCATTTTCTCCAGATACGCGGGCAGATAGAAGGCCCCGATGTGGAGTTTCGTCGTATAGTATTTGGTGCCCAGGTTCAGCGCCTTCCAGCGGTTCTCATCGAAGTCGTCGATGGGGTGGTACTTTTTGCTGGCAAAGCCGAACAGCCAGTAGCCCGCCGCGTAGGTGGGGATGTGGGCCTGATACACCCGGCTGATGGGGAAGGTGTTGACGATGCGCTTGTGGCTGCGCTGCATGGCGTCGGCGTCGTGTTTATAGAAGGGACTGCCCTGCTGGTTGACCATGATGCCGTCCTCGTGCAAAGCGTTGTAGCAGATGCCGTAGAACTCCCTGGTGAAATAGCCCTCCGAGGGGCCGAAGGGATCGGTGGAGTCCACGATGATCAGGTCGTATTCGTCGGTGCACCGGCGGATGAACCGCAGGGCGTTGTCGTAGTAGATATGCACACGGCTGTCGTCCAGCCGGATGGCGTTTTCGGGCAGGTAGGCGCGGCAGGCCTCGATCACCTGCGGGTCCATCTCCACCAGGTCGATGCGGTTGACGCTGTCGTAGCGGGTCAGCTCCTTGACCACGCCGCCGTCCCCCGCGCCGATGACCAGCACGTCCTTCACGCCGGGGTGGACCGACAGGGGCACGTGGGTGATCATTTCGTCGTAGATGAACTCGTCCCGCTCGGTCAGCATCACGCTGCCGTCCAGCGCCAGCACGCGGCCGAACTCGGGGGTATCGAAAATATCGATCTGCTGGTATTCGCTCTTATGGGAATACAGATGCCGGTTGACCCGGATGCTGTGCTTCACGTCCGGGGCGTGGAACTCACTGAACCATAACTCCACTTCCGTCGGCCTCCTTTATTTCAGAACGTTGATGTTGAGAATATCCGGGTCCTCGGGGCCGGTCATGGAACAGCCCTTCACCTTGGCGTATTCGATATAATCCAGGATCTCCTGCGTGATGCGTTCGCCGGGGGCCAGGATCGGGATACCCGGCGGGTAGCACATGACGAATTCGCTGCACACAAGGCCCGCGCTCTCCTTCAGGGGCACGCTGCGCTTTTCGGCGTAGAAGGCCTCCTGCGGGCTGGTGACCACCTCGGGGTCGAGCCGCTGCTGTCGGTGTGGTAGCGGCGGCGGATCTCCGCCAGGGCGCTGACCAGCCGTTCCAGCTCCTGGGGCCGGTCGCCGATGGAGAGGTAGGCGAGGATGTTGCCGATATCGCCGAACTCGATCTGGATGTCGTATTCATCCCGCAGGATATCGTAGACCTCGATGCCGGCAAGGCCGATATCCCGGGTGTGGACGCTAAGCTTGGTGGGGTCGAAATCGTAAATGGCGTTGCCGTCGATCAGCTCCCGGCCGAAGGCGTAATAGCCGCCCACGGCGTTGATCTCTTCCCTTGCGTAATCCGCCATTTCAATGACCTTGGCAAAGACCTGACGGCCCCGCTGGGCCAGGTTGCGGCGGCTGATATCAAGGCTGGACATGAGCAGATAGCTGCCGGAGGTGGTCTGGGTCAGGTTGATGATCTGCCGCACGTGGCCCTCGCTGACGCCGGGGCCGGTGAGCAGCAGGCTCGACTGGGTCAGGCTGCCGCCGCTTTTATGCATGGAGACGGCGGACATATCCGCCCCCGCCGCCATGGCGGAAACGGGCATATTGTCGCCGAAATAGAAGTGGGTGCCGTGGGCCTCGTCCGCCAGGCAGTACATGCCCGCGTCGTGGGCCATGGTGACGATGGCCCGCAGGTCGCTGCACACGCCGTAATAGGTGGGGTTGTTGACCAGCACCGCCACCGCGTCGGGGTTTTCGCGGATGGCCTTTGCCACCTGCTCACGCCGCATGCCCAGCGAAATGCCGAGACGGTGATCCACCTCGGGATTGACGTAAACCGGCACTGCGCCGCAGAGCACCAGCGCGTTGATCACGCTGCGGTGTACGTTGCGGGGCAGGATGATCTTGTCGCCCCGCTTGCAGGTGGAAAGCACCATGCTCTGCACGGCGCTGGTGGTGCCGCCCACCATGAGGAACGCGTGGGCCGCCCCGAAGGCGTCCGCCGCCAGATCCTCCGCCTCGCGGATCACGGAGATGGGATGGCAGAGGTTGTCCAGCGGTTTCATGCTGTTTACGTCGATGCCAACGCACTTTTCGCCTAAAAAGGCGGTCAGCTCCGGATTGCCCCGGCCGTGCTTATGGCCCGGCACGTCAAAGGGGACCACCCGCATCTGACGGAAGGTCTGCAGCGCCTCATAAATGGGGGCGCGGTTCTGATCCAGCTTTTTCTCTTCTTCCATTTCACACCTCGCAGAAAAAACAAAAAACGCAAGCCGTTTTCACACAACCTGCGTTTTACCCTGACAAATCGTTCGCCCGCAAACGGGCCCATCGGCGGAAGGATCGCACCGATGCTTTCCGGTATTGACAAAGGAGATAAAGGGCACTCAGAGTCTATACAGCAAGAATACTTTTACTACTCTTTATTGACCATTTCACAAGTCTGCGCGGCAACGCATTTCGGTTTTTAAGCAACCAACTTATAAAACTGAGCTTTCAACTCAATCAATAACGCGGCAAACGCCGCCCTTCGGCAGTGGACCCGGCTGTCCGTATGGCCTTGACTCCGCCCCGTAAAGCGGCGGGGAGAGTGGTCCGAAGTAATCGCCAGACTCCGCGGCAGCCGCAGCCGCCGTCTTGTCCTCACGTTCTTTAATGAACGGAGATATTATAGCACGTTTTTTCGCCGTATGCAAGAGGACGGGGAAAATCTTTTCGCGGGATTCTTCCCGACAACCGACCTCTCTCCGCTCTCCGCTCTCTACGTCTCCTCCCCTTTCTCTGTCACAAACGGGTTGACAGGAAAAATTTTTGCGTTTATTATAATAATATCCTGATTATGATTTACCGGAGGCGATCTGATATGTTTACTGCAAAAACGGAATGCTTTACCCTTGCCAACGGCGTGAATATCCCCTGCATCGGCTACGGCACGTGGCAGACGCCTGATGGCGAAACCACCGCCGACTGCGTGCGGGCGGCGCTGGAGCTGGGTTACCGCCACATTGACACCGCCTTTGCCTACGGCAATGAAAAAAGCGTGGGCGAGGGCATCCGCCGGTCGGGCGTGGCCAGAAGCGAGATCTTCGTCACCACCAAGCACTGGGTCACGGAGCGCGGCTATGCCAAAACCGTGAACGCCGTGGAAACCTCTCTGAAGCTGCTGGGCCTTGACTACGTGGACCTGTACCTGATCCACTGGCCCTGCGTCGCAAAGATTTCCCCCGACTGGAAGGAGATCAACGCCGACACCTGGCGCGGGATGGAGAAGATGTACCGGGACGGCAAGATCCGGGCCATCGGCGTGAGCAACTTTTTCCCGGCGCATCTGGACGCGCTGATCGCCATGAGCGAGATCAAGCCCATGGTGAACCAGCTGGAATTCCACCCGGGCTATCCGCAGATCGACAACATCCGCTATTCCCAGAGCTGCGGCCTGCTGGCGGAGGCCTGGTCGCCCCTGGGCAGCGGCGCGGTGCTTTCCGACCCCGCCCTGAACGAAATGGCGGCAAAATACGGCAAGACCGCCGCCCAGCTTTGCGTGCGCTTCGCCCTGCAGTGCGACGTGCTGCCCCTGCCCAAATCCACCAGGCCGGAACGCATCTCCGCCAACGCGGACGTATTCGACTTTGCCATCTCCGACGAGGACATGAAGACGCTGCTGGCCATGCCGCAGCTGGGCTTCAGCGGTTTTCTGCCGGAGGACGCCCCCGCGGACGCCATCGCGTAAGAAGCCATGACAGGGCGAATCTTTGACATTCAGCGGTTTTCCATCCACGACGGCCCCGGCATCCGCACGGCGGTCTTCTTCAAGGGCTGCCCGCTGCGCTGCGCCTGGTGCCACAATCCGGAATCCCAGAGCCCCCGCCCCCAATTGATGTTCTACGCCCATAAGTGCACCGGCTGCGGCCGCTGCGCCGGCGTGTGCCCCAACACCCACACCGCTGCCTGTACGGGGTGCGGCCGCTGCGCCGACGTGTGTCGGTCCGGTGCGCGGGAGATCAGCGGCTATGAAATCACCCTGGAGGAGGCGCTGCGGACCGTGCTGCGGGACAGGGCGTTTTATGAGACCTCCGGCGGCGGCATGACGCTGACCGGCGGCGAGCCCCTCGCCCAGCCGGATTTCGCCCGTGAACTGCTGCGGCTTTGCCGGGAGCAGGGCGTGAACACCGCCGTTGAGACCAGCGGCTTCGCCCCGTGGGAGGCGCTGGAAGGACTGCTGCCCCTGCTGGATCACGTGTATTACGATATCAAGGGGATCGACCCGGCGCTGCACCGGCGGAACACCGGCGTTTCCAACGAGGTCATTCTCGCCAACGCCGAGCGGCTGAAACAGAGCGGCGCAAACGTGGTGTTCCGCATGCCCTATATCCCCGGCTTTAACGACGGGGAGCTGGCGGCGGTGCGGGCGTTCACGGAAGGTTCGCCCCTGCAGCTGATGCCCTACCACGACACGGGCGCAGGCAAATACGCGGCGCTGGGCCGCGATTACCCCGCCGCCGCTGCCGCCGCGCCGGAAAGGGCCTTTATGACCGCCCTGGCGGAAGAGACCGGCGCGATCTACGAGCCGTGATAGAAAGGAATACAACCACCCGGACGGGACGGTCCGGGTGGTTGCTTTCATATTGTCATTTTGAGGGTCATTTGCCTCAAAGGGCGGCCGTCAGCCCTCCTGCGGGACGCCCAGCAGCTGCGCGAAGGCGAACAGGCCCGTCAGGCCCCGGTATTCCTCATAGCTCTCCGGCACGGTCAGCAGCGCGGCAGGCACGCGGTCGGTGACGTATTCGATCTCCTGCACGGTTTCCGTCCTGCCGTCGGCGGTCTCAACGCTGATGCGCAGCAGGCGGCCTTCATCCGTGACAATGCGCCTGACGCCGCCGTCGGCGGTCTCAAACACGTATTCGTTGCAGGCGACGCCGTTCACCGTGACGGTTTCGGTTCGGTCTGCCAGAGCGGGATCGCAGGCAAAATCCGCCGCGGTGGGGACGTTGGACAGATCCCCCGCGCCGATGGCGTCCAGCATGGCGTCGGACAGTGTCAGATACGCCTGACGGCGGGGGCTGATCAGGAAGGTATTGCCGTCCTTCATCAGCACGCCCACCGGCTCGCCGTCAATGGATGAGAGGGTGTAAACGCCCTCGGGAGAGACCGCCAGCGCCAGCGGAGAGGACTGCCCGTCCCCATCCGTCACCGTGCCCCGCAGATAGAAGCTGCCGCCGCGCAGAAAGGCGCATTCATCCGCCGCCGGGCGGATCTCCGGCAGGGTCTCCAGCCCCACGGAGGCGCGAAGGATGCTTCTGGCGTCCTCCGGTTTGATCTCTCCGTCGCCGTTGGCGTCCGCTGCCAGAAACGCGGGGGAACCGAATTCATAGGATTCCAGCCGCACCGACGCCCGCAGCGCCAGCCGTGCGTCGCCGGGTTTGACGCTTCCGTCGCCGTCCACGTCGCCGGGAATCGGCGCCGCCTGGGCGGTCGGCAGCAGCGCGCAAAGCAGCAATAAGGCGCTGAGCGCCAGAGAAACCGTCTTTTTCAACATCGTCATGATCGTATCCTCTCATTCAAAATATTTTGCATACAGCTTCGCAAGGCCTCCGTCGGCGGTCTCGCGGTAGCGGGCGGAGAGATCCCGGCCCGTCTCATACATGGTCTGCACCACCATATCGAAGGAGATCTTCCGGTTGTCGCTGACCACCTCCGCCAGCGAAGCGGCGTTATAGGCCTTCATGGCGGCCACGGCGTTGCGTTCGATGCAGGGGATCTGCACCAGCCCGTCCACCGGGTCGCAGGTCATGCCAAGGCAGTGCTCCATAGCCATCTCCGCGGCGGCCTCGATCTCTGCAAGGGATCTGCCGTGCAGCGCGGCCAGCGCCCCCGCCGCCATGGCGCAGGCGGAGCCCACCTCCGCCTGGCAGCCCGCCTCCGCCCCCG
>CADAMO010000022.1 GCA_902788995.1 Oscillospiraceae bacterium | reverse complement strand
TGGCGGAGCAAGCGAGGGATTTGAGTGAAGAAACAAGGAGCAATGGCGCCGCTCCAAGGCGACAGTGCGACTATGTTTCTGAGGGCCTTCCTTAAGCGCGAAGCGCCTCTATCCCACAATGATCCGTAAGAGGCTTATAATTTCTGTTGGATTGAAAAAGTGGGGTGTGCCAAAAATGCGGGGCGTCAGAATGCCGCCCCTACGGGATCGTGCGCCTGCCGGACGACTGGAACCAACTTTTTTTATGCTGCACCACATAAATCCGAGATAAACCACAAAAAACACCGAACCCCCGGCGTCAAAACCGGGGGTTCAGCGTTTTGAGGAGATATTTTATGAAGAAAACGTGAGGAGCTTGCATTCCCGCAACGGCCGTCTCCGTTGCTGTGTCTATACTATAACAGCACTTTCTTAAATCAGTCTTTAAATCCGATTGCGATCTTATGAGCAAAATTCATCCTGATTCGTCAGCATCGCAGCATCTTCAAACAAAAAAGGTTCCCGGACGGCGCAACCACCCGGGAACCCAATCATTGTGATCCGTTATTTATCTGCGGCCGGAAACAGCGTGCAGCCCATTTTCTGAAAGCGGCGGATCATCTCCCACGCTTTTTCTTCCGTCAGGCCGAAGTGCGCCGCCGTGCAGGGGATGCAGCGGCACTCCTGCGCGCCGCGGTTGACCATTTTTCGAAAAAAGCCCTCGTCCCAGACGGTCAGCTCTTTCCCGCAGCCGATACAGCGCATCAGACGTCGGCGATCTTCGCCAGGAACAGCTCGCAGTCGTGGGCCGCCACCTGCAGGCTGATCCGCTCTTTGGCGACGCCTCTGCCTTCGCCCGTGAAGGCGTCCGTCAGGGCCAGGCCCTTGCCGGAAGCCACAGGCAGGCCGATATCCTCCAGATAGAGGTTCATCCGGGAGTCGTCGTCGCTCAGATTCGCCAGCATCACGGCGAATTCGTTGTCAGAAAGCACCTTCACAAGGCAGATGCACTTGCCGTCGCGGTGACGGGAGACGACGAAGGGAGGTCTCCCTTCCTCGTCCTGATTGATGCGGATAAGGTTTTTGTTTTTCAGCAGCGCGAGAGTGGTATCGTTGATCTTGCGGATATCGCAGCCGATCATCAGCGGCGAAGAGGCCATGCACCACAGGGCGAAATGGGTCTTGTACTCGGTATCGCTGCAGCCCCCCGCGCCCACGTTGCCTTCGGCATACATGCCGGCGATCAGCATGTCGATATCGTTGAAGCAGCCGGGGGCGGAATAGGCGTAGTTGTCCAGCTGGCTGATGAACAGGTCGCGTACGGAGTTGAAGTTGTCACAGATATCGCCGGTGGAACGGTACATATGCGCGCCGATAGAGCGGATCCAAGTGTTCACCTCGTCGCAGCCCCAATTACAGGCGGAGAACAGGATCTCTCTGCCGCAGGCTTTGAGGGCCATGCTCATTTTTTTATAGAGCAGCGGGCCGTTGCAGTTTTCGGGCTTGTTGCAGTTGTCGTATTTCAGGAAATCCGCGCCGTACTCGGCGAAGGTTTTCGCGTCAAGGAACTCATGGTCGAAGCTGCCGGGGTAATCCGCGCAGGTACGCACGCCGGCGCAGGAATACATGCCGAATTTCAGCCCTTTGGAGTGGACGTAATCGCTGACGGCCTTCATGCCCTGGGGAAATTTCACAGGATCGGGCACGATTTTATCCGTGACCGGATCGCGCTCTTTCTTGCTCCAGCAGTCGTCGATGACAAGGTATTCATAGCCCGCGTCCTTCAGCCCCAGCTCGACCATTTTGTCGGCGGTCTGGCGGATCATTTCATCGTTGATGTTCTCACCGAAGGTGTTCCATGTGTTGAAGCCCATGGGCGGTGTTTTTGAAAGCATAGCGTAACCTCTCTTTTCCCTTTTTCTTGAGTATAACACCGGAAGATGGGACTGTCAACGGAAATTGCCCGGAATGAGAAAAAAAAGAAAAGCGCTGCCGTTGTAAGCCAGCAGCGCTTTTCTTTTATTTGCAGTTGCGAGTTTTGAATTCCGGTCTCCCGAAATCCAATGGTATTATAACACAAACACCGATCAATTGCAACCGTTTCTTTGTATTTTCGTCAAAATGACGATAGATGCGGTTCTCCTCCGTTCGGACGTCATCAATAGGCATTGCCCCAGACGACCATGTTGACGGCCTTTTTGCCGCAGCATACACAGGTGTCGGACAGATGCTCCTGCTCAAAAGGAATGCAGCGGGAACCCACGCCGGTCAGCTCTTTGACCTTGTCCTCGCACTCCTCGCTGCCGCACCACATGGCCTTGACGAAGCCGTCGCCATGCTCGGCCAGCGCCGCCTTGATCTCGTCAATGGAGGTGCAGCGGTAGGTCCTTTTCTCGATATTGGCCGCAGCCTTGTCGTAGATGGCCTGTCCAAGTTCGTCCAACAGGCGGGCCACCTCGTTCTCAAGGTCGTCCAGCGACACGAAATACTTTTCGCGGTTGTCGCGGCGCACCAGCACGCACTGGTTCTTCTCCATATCCTTGGGGCCGATCTCCAGACGGAGCGGCACGCCCTTCATCTCATACTCGGCGAACTTCCATCCGGCGGAATTGTCGGAGGTGTCACACTTGACGCGGAAGCACTTGGACAGCCGCACCGTCAGTTCTTCCGCCTTCTCGGTCACGCCGGGCTTGTGAGCGGCAATGGGAATGACGACCACCTGCGTGGGGGCGATTTTGGGCGGCAGCACCAGGCCGTTGTTGTCGCCGTGGGACATGATGACCGCGCCGATGAGGCGGGTGGTGGTGCCCCAGGAGGTCTGATACACGTACTGCAGCTGGTTGTTCTTATCCGTAAAGGTCATGTTGAAGGCGCGGGCAAAGCCGTCGCCGAAGTAGTGGGAGGTGCCCGCCTGCAGCGCCTTGCCGTCGTGCATCAGCGCCTCGATGGCGTAGGTGACCACCGCGCCGGCGAACTTGTCGCTTTCGGTCTTGCGTCCCTTGATGACCGGCATATTCAGCACGTCTTTGCAGAAATCCGCGTAGACGTTCAGCATCTGCTCGGTCTCCGCCTGGGCCTCCTCGGCGGTGGCGTGGACCGTGTGGCCCTCCTGCCAGAGGAACTCACGGCTGCGCAGGAAGGGACGGGTGGTCTTCTCCCAGCGGACCACGTTGCACCACTGGTTGTAAAGCTTGGGCAGGTCCCTGTAAGAGTGGACGATGTTGGCGTAGTGCTCGCAGAACAGGGTTTCGGAGGTGGGGCGCACGCAGAGGCGCTCCGCCAGCGGTTCGCTGCCGCCGTGGGTGACCCAGGCCACCTCGGGCGCGAAGCCTTCCACGTGGTCCTTTTCCTTCTGCAGCAGGCTTTCCGGGATAAACAGAGGCATATAGACGTTCTCATGCCCCAGCGCCTTGAAGCGCTCGTCCATCTGCTTCTGGATCAGCTCCCAGATGGCGTAGCCGTAGGGGCGGATGATCATGCAGCCCTTGACGCTGGAATAGTCGATCAGGTCGGCCTTTTTCACCACGTCCGTATACCATTTGGCGAAATCCTCCTCCATGGAGGTGATCGCCTCAACCATTTTCTTGTTGTCAGCCATAAAGACTCCTCACTCTTGTTACTCTCGTTATAGTTTCACTCCGTCCGCCGTCAGCAGGGAGCGGAGTTCTTTCGCATCCGATTTGCTTCCGTTGAAGCAGACGGCCCGCATACCGGCCGCCCTGCTGCCCGCGCAGTTGGTGGGATTATCGTCCACAAACAGGCAGTTTTCCGGCGTGAGGCCGAATTTCTCAAAAAACAGCCGGAAGATCTCCGGCTCCGGCTTGAGAACGTGGTAATCGCCCGAGGCGAACAGGCCGTCGAACAGCTTCAGTTCCGGCAGGTCATCGCAGATCCAATGAAAACTGACGCCGATATTGCTGAGCAGATAGATCCCGTACCCGGCGGCCTTCAGCTCCCGGATCAGACCGGCGATCCCCGGGACCGGCGGCATGAAGACCAGCTCAAGATTGCGCCGGTAGCAGATATCCTCACAGTAGGCGCGCAGCTTCGGCGGCAGTTTTTCCATGCAGGCGGGAAGAATCTCCTCCCGGGTACCGTCTCCCCTGTCGCAGGCCTGCCATTGGGGGCTGCCGAACACGGTTTTCACGCACAGGTCGATCTCCTGCGGGTCGGAAGTATAGCGTAAAAGCATCGCCTCGGGATCATACCGGAGTATGACGTTCCCGAGGTCGAAGACAATATTCTTAATTTCGCACACAGCGCTTATTTGTTCTTGAAGATGTTGAAGATGTCGATGATGCTCTCATCGTCAACGCCGGTGTTGGAGGGTGCGGCGCCTGCAGGATTATCCTGTACGGGCGGCACGTTGAAGGGGATCGAAGCGTCGTCCGTTTCCGCCTTCTCAGCCGGGGTATAGGCGACGGCGGGCTTGCCGTCCGTGCCGAAGCCCGTGGCGATAACGGTGACCAGCATCTCGTCGTCCAGCGACGGATCGGTAGATACGCCGAAGATGATGTTGGCGTCGATATCGGCGGCGTCTTTCACGATGGTGGCGGCCACGTCCACGTCGTCCAGCGTGATGTCGTTGGAGGCGGAGATCAGGATGATCACGCCCTTGGCGCCCTGGATGGTGGTCTCAAGCAGCGGGCTGGAGATGGCGGCGTTGGCGGCGGCCTCGGCCTTGTCCTTGCCGCTGGCTCTGCCCACGCCCATGTGCGCATGGCCCGCGTCCTTCATGACGCTGGTGACGTCGGCAAAGTCCAGGTTGATGATGCCGGGGACCTTGATCAGTTCCGCGATGGATTTCACGCCCTGACGGAGCACGTCGTCGGCGATGCTGAACGCGTTGAGGAAGGTGATCTTCTGATCGGAGACCAGCTTCAGACGCTCGTTGGGGATCACAATGAGGCTGTCCACGTGCTGGGCCAGCTCGGCAATGCCGGATTCCGCCTGCTGCATGCGGCGGCGGCCTTCAAAATCAAAGGGCTTCGTCACGATGCCGACGGTCAAAATCCCTTTATCCTTCGCCAGCTGCGCGATGACAGGCGCGGCGCCCGTGCCTGTGCCGCCGCCCATGCCGGCGGTGATGAAGACCATGTCGGTGCCGGCCAGCGCTTCGTTCAGCGCTTCCATGCTCTCTTCTGCGGCCTTCTTGCCGATATCCGGCTTGGAGCCTGCGCCCTGACCGCCGGTGGCCTTTTCGCCGATCTGGATCTTGGTGGTGGCCTTTGAACCGATCAGCACCTGCTTATCGGTATTCACGGCGATGAACTCAACGCCCTGCACGCCGGATTCCACCATGCGGTTCACGGCGTTGCCGCCGCCTCCGCCCACGCCCACGACCTTAATCTGGGTCACAAGATCATATTCACTTGACATTTCAAATCCCATTTCAATATCCTCCGATGCACTAATCTTTATATTCTGATCCCATAATATACTTTATACTACCATATCGCAGATTGAATTTCAAGAAGAAAAATCAGAATTATGCGGAATTCTTTATTTTTTTTGCCGATCATTCCCCGGCGCCGTCTTCGTCGCCGGATTCATCGCCCGCGTCCTCTTCCGCGGCGGCGTCCTCTTCCGCAGCCTCGTCCGTGTTCTCCTCTTCTTCGCCGTTTTCTTCTTCCGCCTCGTCCTCGTAGGCATATTCCTCTTCGGACGACGCGTCCGTCTCCGTCAGGACCGGCGCGGGAACGGTGGTTTCCTCTTTTTCACGGACGAAAGCCTTGGCGTCCGCCGTCAGGTCGATGATCAGTTTTTCCGTGGCGCCTTCCACCACGTTTTTTGCGATGACCTCTTTGCCGAAAGCGATCTTTCCGGCGACGGTGCTGACGGAGCCCAGTTTGACCTCCACCCGGTGATCCAGCTCGATCACGATATCGGTGGGGTTGGTCACGTTATAGGCGGTCACGCCCCGGATACCGGCCTCCTCCACCGCCGAAACCACGGTCAGCAGATTGCTCAGGGCTTTTTCATCGGTAAAGGTCACAGGGTTCCCCGGCACGGCGGATTCCGCATAGGCGCCCGCCACCACGGCGGCCGTCTGTTCAGGCTGGGCGATATCGGTCTCCAGCACCTTGCCGTCGATATCAATATAGATATAGGCGTTACCCTTCTGCACCGCCAGGACCGTTTCGGCGTATTCCGCGTCGATGAAGAAGGCGTCGGGCCATTTTCTTCTCACGTTGGCCACCCGGATATAGGGCAGTTGCTTTTCGATGGCGGCGGAGGCCTTATCCAGATTGGCGGTGAACATATTGTCGCCCGCCTTCAGACCGGAAGCGTCGGCGATCACCTCTTCGGAGTACATCTCCTTCTGGTTGTTGACGATCACTTCCGACGCCTTGAAAAAGACGGTGGTACATAAGATCACTGCTACCGCCGTCAGCATCAGCAGCATGACGCAGACGACGAACGCGTCTCTTCTCTTTTTCTTTTTTTTACGCTGGGCGGCGCTGATGCGCACCCGGTCCCCGCGGGAACCGGAGACCTCGCCGCTGCGGCTGTAGGGCTTGCCTGCGCCTGGAGCTTTGCGCGCGCCGGAAGGCCGCGCGGCGTTACCGCGCGAGGGGTTCCCCTTGCCGCCGGTGCGGTTCTGATTGCTGTTCCGGGTCTGTTTTTCCATCTTCCTCTATCCTCTTCACATCCGCGGACAGGCCGCTGAGAACTTGTTCGGGCGTTTCATACCCGCGATCGATATGGCGCACGCCGCTGATCCGGGTGGTCCCCTCCGCTGCAAGGCCTGCGATCATCAGCGCCGCGCCGCCGCGCAGATCCGGCATGACGACGTTGGCGCCGTAGAGCTTTTCCACCCCGTCGATCACGGCCATGCGGCCGTCCACGCGGATGCGCGCGCCGAAGCGGACCAGTTCCCCGATGTATTTATATCTGTTTTCAAAAATGGTTTCGATAATGACGCTGGTTCCTTCCGCCGCCGTCAGCATGGCGGCGAAGGGGGCCTGGATATCCGTCGGAAAACCCGGGTAGGGCATCGTGCGGATCATTTTCACGCCGGAAAGCCGTTTCGGCGCGGTCAGGCGCAGGTTACGGCAGTCGGATTCGATCCGGCAGCCCGCCTCCTCCAGCACGGCGATCTCGGGTCCCAGGTGCGCCGGAATGATGCTGCGCAGCCGGATGGCGCCCCCCGTGACGGCTGCTGCCGCCATATAGGTGGCGGCGACGATGCGGTCCGGGATCACGGTGTGTTCGGTGGGGTGAAGACGCGGAACGCCTTCTACGGTCACGCTGCCCTCGCCCGCCCCGGCAATCCTCGCGCCGCAGCTGTTGAGAAAATCCGCCAGATCGCTGATCTCCGGTTCCCTTGCGGCGTTGGCAATACGGGTCACACCCTTGGCGCAGGCGGCGGCGATCATGATATTCTCCGTGGCGCCGACGGAGGGGAACGACAGGGAAATATTGGCTCCGGTGAGCCCATTCGGCGCTTCGCAGACGATCCGGCCGAATTCCTCCCGCACCTGCGCACCGAGTCTGCGCATGGCGTCAAGGTGCAGGTCGATGGGCCGCAGCCCGATCTCACACCCGCCGGGGGTGGACAGCGTCGCGCTGCCGTTGCGGGCCAGAATGGCCCCGAGAAAGATCACGGAAGAACGCATCTCCCGCATCAGCACGTCCGGGATCTCATCCGACGTGACCGCGGTGCTGTCCACGGTCACGATATGCCCCTCCCGCTTCACCCGGCAGCCCAGATGCCGCAGGATCCGAAGCGTTGCCTCCACGTCGGAAAGGACGGGACAGTTGCGGATCACCGTCTCGCCGCCGCAAAGCAGCGTACAGGCCAGGATCGGCAGCGCGCTGTTTTTGGAGCCCTGCACGCGGCATTCCCCGCGCAGGGGGCGGCCGCCGTTGATTTCATATATCATGACTCAAACACCCTCTCATCAAACAAAACGATCTGTTTTATTCTATGAAGGGCGGCAAGTCCGGGTGACAGCACTTAGCGGGCGCAAGCCCGCAGGTATAAGGTTCAAGGTTTGAGGTTTGAGAATTGATTTGTGTGAAGATGCGTCCTCACGCCTGTCGTTTTACTGAATCAGAGACAAGACGATATCCGCAATATGCTTCTGCGCGTCGCTTTTTGCCATGGCGCGGGCGTTTGCGCCCATCCGCCGGTAGGTTTCGGGTAATGCCAGCAGGTCGTCGAGAATGGCGCTCAGCTTTTCTTCGGTCAGGTCCTTCTGCTCGATGACGATTCCCGCGTCGCGGTCCGCCAGCGCTTTGGCGTTATAATACTGATGGTTTTCGGCGGCGTAAGGATACGGGATCATCACCGCCGCCTTGCCCAGCGCCTGGATCTCCGCCAGAGAGCTGGCGCCGGCGCGGCTGATCACCAGATCCGCCGCCGCCATGTACGTGGCCATGTCGTAGATATATTCGCTGACGGTGACGCCCGGCGTGCCGTCGGGGTCAAGGCCGTTTTCTTTCAGTTTATCCAGCATCCACTTTCCTGCCTTGCCGCAGCCGTGGATGAAATCCATCCGGTCGGCGTAGGCGGGAATAATGCGGCTCATGGCCAGATTGATGGCCTCCGCGCCCAGCGAACCGCCGGTGGAAAGAACCAGCAGCCTGTCCGCGGGAAGCCCCAGCTTTTTCCGGGCTTCCTCCCGGTCGGCGGTCAGAATCTCCGTCCGGACGGGCAGACCCGTGTGGATGGGCTCGCGTCGGCTTTTCAGGTGGTCCGCCGCGCCGGGGTAGGTCAGCATGACGCGGTCAGCGTACCGGGAAAGGGCAATATTCGTCTTGCCGGGGAAGGCGTTTTGCTCGTGGAGCGCGATCTTCACGCCCATCTGATGGGCCGTGCGCAGCACCGGGCCGCTGACGTAGCCGCCGAAGCCCACCGCCACGTCCGGCTTGAATTCGCCGATGATTTTTTTGCACTGACCGGTGACGAATAGCAGCCGGCGCAGGGTGCCGAGATTATAAAGGATATCCGAAGGGGCCAGCGAACGCTGAAACCCGGTGATATCAATGGTGGCAAAGTCGAAACCGGCCTTGGGGACCAGCGTCGCCTCCATTTTGTCCTTCGTTCCCACGAAGAGGATCTTCGCGTCGGGGCAGCGGCTTCTGATCTCCTGCGCAACCGAAAGCGCGGGATTGATATGGCCGCCGGTACCGCCCGCGGCGAAGAGAATATTCATAAGGTCACGCCTTTCTTTTTAGTCGGAAGTCGGAAGTGGGAAGTCGTGAGTCGGAAGTCGTGAGTCGGAAGTCGTTGGTCTGACGGTTCCGCCGGAAAACGGAACAGCTCCGATCCTCAACACACAAAACACAACACTCAACACACAAAACTATCTGCGTTTGATCCTTGCGGACCGGGAAATACTCAGCACGAAGCCCATGGCCGCCATGTTCATGATCATGGACGTTCGCCCGTAGCTGAAGAAGGGCAGCGAAATGCCGGTATTGGGGACGGAGTCCGTCGCCACGGCGATATTCAGGATCACCTGCACCGCCAGCTGGAACACGATGCCCATGGCCACCAGCGCGCCGTAGCGGCTGTCAGCGTTGACGCCGATGACGACGCCGCGCCATACCAGCAGCGCGAACAGGAGAATGATCAGCGCCGCGCCCACAAAGCCCAGTTCTTCCACCACAATGGAAAAGATCATATCGTTCTGAGGCTCGGAAACGTAGAGGTATTTCTGCGTCGAGTTGCCGATGCCCTTGCCGAAGAGGCCGCCGGAGCCGATGGCGTACAGCGCCTGATTGGTCTGCCAGCGCACGCCCAGCGGGTCATAGTCCTTATCCCGCCACGCCACGATGCGCTGTTCCATGTAGTCCTTCAGCAGACCTGCCTCATAGGCCACCACCAGCAGCACGATCAGCGCCGTTCCGCCGATGACGAACCACTTCCAGCGGACCTCGCCCAGCACCATCATAATGACGCCCACGATCAGCATCAGCAGCGTGCCGGAAAGATGCGAGCCCAGCAGCACCAGCCCCGCGTAGCAGGCGATGATGCCGCCGCAGATGGCGATGATTTTGACGGAATCGTTCATGACGGGCTTACCGACGAAGCCGTTGATCCGCTTGGCGAACTCCGATGTCATCGGTTTTTTGCTGACGACGGTACTGTGGTATTTATCCAGCCACATGGCCAGCGTCAGAATCAGGGTCAGCTTGGCAAGGTCGGAGGGCTGCATCTGGATGGGGCCGATATACACCCAGCGGTGGGTGCCCTGATATTCCGGCATCAGCCGCGCCACGATCAGCAGGCCCCAAGAGACCAGCGTGCCCAGATGCGCGCCCACGTCGACGAAGATTTTATAATTGATCTTGGAGATCAGCACCATGGCGACGAAGCCCAGGCCCACCGCCTGCAGCTGGCGGGTGAAGTAATAGGAGGATTTTCCCTCATAATAATAGGCGTAAGGATAGGTAGAGGAATACAGCATCACCAACCCGATGGTGATAATTGCCAACAGGAAGACGAAGAACAGGATATCCACCGGGCCCACCGCCCAGAGACCGCCCTGCTTTTTAATATACTTTTTGATCGAGCCCACGGGCCTTCACTCCTTATCCTTCCGCAATTTTATCAATTCGTTACTGTACGCGGCCAAACCATGCCAGCGCGATGGCGGCGGCGCTTCCGATCGCCCCCACGATGGAGAAGACGCGGCAGATCTTTTTCTCGCTCCAGCCGCTCATCTCATAGTGGTGATGGAGGGGCGCCATTTTGAACAGGCGCTTGCCGTTATGGGTCTTGACGTAGGCGATCTGCACGATATCGGAGCCGAACTCCAGCACGTAGATCACGCCGATCACCAGAATCAGCCAGGGCGCGTCCAGCGCGTAGGCAAAGGCGCAGACAAGACCGCCCAGGAAGAGGGAACCAACGTCGCCCATCATGACCTTGGCGGGGTTCCAGTTCCAGATCAGATAACCGGCCAGCGCGCCGAACAGCGCCGAACACAGCACGCTGAGCCCCGCGCATTTCATCAGCACCGCGCAGACGGTGAAGCCGACGGCCGCCACCATGGTGACGGAGGTGCACAGGCCGTCAACGCCGTCAAGGAAGTTGACCGCGTTGACCGTGCAGTAGAGGGCGATCACGCCGACGATCCAGAACACGGCGCCGTTTTCCCACACGCCGTAATAAGGGATGAACATATAGTTGACGCCGGACTTATACAGCGTAAACAGATAGGCGACAATGACCAGCGCCTGCATGGCGGTCTTCTGCATTTCCGTCAGGCCGAGGTTGCGTTTTTTGACCACCTTGATATAGTCGTCGATAAAGCCGATAAAGCCGAAGGCAGCCGCCATCAGCAGGCCGCCGAAGATCTTCACGTAGACCACGTCGCGGGGCCTGTCGTTATCCCACATCAGCAGATCGCCGCCCAGCAGCTTATCGGTGATCAGCACCGCCGCCACGCTGACGGCCACACCCGCGATGAACAGGATGCCGCCCATGGTGGGGGTGCCCTGCTTTTTCTTATGCCAGCTGGGGCCGATATCGAGGATCGTCTGCCCGAAATGCAGCTTATGCAGCCACGGGATCACGGCAAAGCCCAGCCCGAAGGCCACGACGAAGCCGAGCACAACGCTCAATAAAACGGCTAACCACAAATCCATTGTCAAATACCTGTCCTTTCGCTACTGTCTCCCGCCGCATAAAAGCCTTCTCACGACGGCCTCGTCGCTGAAGGGGATCTTCCCGCCGGAGACGATCTGATATTCCTCATGTCCCTTGCCCGCCACCAGGATCACGTCGCCGGGGGCCGCCTGATGGATCGCCAGCGCGATGGCCTTTTCCCGGTCCGGCTGGGTAAAAACGTGGCTTTTCGGCGGCATGCCCGCCGTCACCTGCGCGATGATGGCCTCGGGATCTTCGCCCCGGGGATTGTCGGAGGTGACGATCACCGTATCGGCAAAGGCTGCCGCCGCGCGGCCCATCTCCGGCCGTTTGCCCCGGTCCCGGTCGCCGCCGCAGCCGAACACAACGGTGAGACGGCCTTTCGCCATCCGGCGGAGCCCCTTCAGGGCCGCCGTCAGCGCCTCCGGCGTATGGGCAAAGTCGATATAGACGTCCACCCCCGCCGCGCCGATCCGCTGCATGCGTCCTTTGACCGGCGGCAGGTCTTTCAGCGCCGTCGCCGCTTCTTCCAGCGGCACGCCCATGCAGTGGGCGGCGGCCACCGCCGCCAGCACGTTATATACCGTAAATTCGCAGACCGGCGGCAGCGCAAACGGTGCGCGCTCCTTGCCCCGGACGATCTCGAACCGGACGCCGGAAGCGCTCTCCCGCCGGCGGCGGACCATGTAATCCGCATAATTTCCCCGGACGGAGTAAGTCAGGCACTCCGTCAGCCCCGCCATGGAAGCGATCTGCTCGCAGTAGGCGTCGTCCGCGTTCAGCAGCGCCGTCTCCGACAGGCGGAACAGCCTGCTTTTGGCGGCGACGTATTCGGACAACTTACCGTGATAATCCAGATGGTCCCGTCCGATATTGGTCAGCACGCCGAGGGCAAAGGACGCCGCTTCCGCTCTCGCCTGGCTGAGGGCCTGGGACGAGATCTCCGCCGCGCAGTACCCGCAGCCGCCGTCCGCCATCTGCCGCAGGGCGGCAAAAAAGGCGTCGCTGCCGGGGGTGGTATAGCCGCTGTCCGTCAGCTCGTCCCCCACGCCGCAGCCGAGGGTGCCGATCAGACCGCAGGTGCGGCCGGTACGGGTCAGCAGCGTGCGCAGGTACTCTGCCGTGGAGGTCTTGCCGTTGGTGCCGGTGATACCGATCAGCCGCAGCTCCCTGTCGGGATGGCCGTAAAAAGCGGCGCACAGGGCGCTGAAGGCGGCGCGGGGGTCCCGCACGACGATTTCCCGCCCCTTGCCGAGGCTTCGGCCGGTGACGACGGCGAACGCGCCTTTTTCCAGCGCCTGATCCGCCAGCGTGTGCCCGTCCAGCGTTTTCCCCTCCATCGCCACAAACAGGCTGCCGGGGAGGACGGCGTCAAGCCGGTCGGTCACGCGGAGTATCTCCACGTCGCCGCAGGGGCTTTCCCGTCCGATTTCTTTCAACAATTCACTGAGAAGCAAACGAATCCCTCCGATATCAGAAATCCGTCTTTCCTCTCACACAACCAATCAAAATGACGCCGGCGTCAGCCTTCCGCATCCGCCGCGCCGGTACTTCCCTTCCCGGCGAAATAGACCGTGACAAAGGAACCGTAATACAGCTCTTCGCCCACGTCGTATTCCTGTTTATAAGCCACCGCGTCGGTCCCGTTGTAGGACCCGCCGGAGATCTTCAGATTCAGCCCGCAGCTGATCGCCAGCTGGTTGGCCTGCCACATGGTAAGACCGGTGAAATCCGGCACCTTGGCGTATTCCGCGTAGTTGGATTCCTCCGTATACAGCACGATCACGCCGTTGACCGGGGTATTCCGGTCCGCTTCGGGCACCTGATCGATGACCGTATCGCCCTTGCCCAGCACCCGCACGTTGAACTTGCTGGCGCGGACCTCCCGCTCCGCCTCGGTCACGCTCATGCCGATCACGTCCGGCGCGGAGGCCGTCATGTTGGCCATCTCCTCTTCGGAGTAGCTGGGCTCGATGCCGAGGTAGTGCAGCGTCTTTTCGATCACTTCGCCCGCGATGGGGGACGCGATCACGCCGCCGGAGTAGTTGGCGCCGGAGGGTTCGTCGATAACAATGACCACGGCGACCTTCGGATCCTCCCGTGGGGCGAAGCCCGCGAAGGAGGCCAGGTACACCACGTCTTTACTGGTCAGCTTTTCGGAGGTGCCGGTCTTGCCCGCCACGTGGTAGCCCGCCACGTAGGCGTTGGTGCCGGTACCGCTGTTGACGACCTCTTCCATATAGGAGGCCACCGTGGAGGCGGTCTTTTCGGAGATCACCTGCCGTTTGACCGTGGGTTTCGTTTCGGAGATGATGTTGCCGGCGCTGTCCAGTTTTTTCGCCACGATATAGGGGGTCATCAGCTTGCCGCCGTTGCCGATGGCGCTGACGGCGGTGACGATCTGCAGCGGGGTGACGGAAACCGTCTGACCGAAGGAGGAGCTGGCAAGGTCCGAGGTGGTGAAGGAGATCTCCGGGGAGTGATAGGTGATGTTGGCCACCGGCACGCCCTCGCCGGCCAGGTCGATGCCGGTCTTTTCGGTGAAGCCGAAGGCGTCGAAATATTTATAGAACAGGTCCACGCCCATCTTCTGCCCCACGTACACCGAGAAGGTGTTGCAGGAGTTGACCAGCAGGGTCTTCGGCGTCTCGTCGCCGTGGCCGGTGGGGGTATAGTCCTTGATGGTACGGTCCGCGATGTTGATGGTGCCCTCGCAGTAATAGGAGGTATTTTCGTCGATCACGCCCTCCTCCATGGCGCCGGAGACCAGAAAGACCTTGAACACGGAACCGGGCTCATAGAAGTCGGAAATGGACTTGTTTTTCCACTGGGAGAAGCGGGCTTCCGTCACGGCGGCCTGCTTTTCCTCTTCGTTCTTGATCTTGTCAAGCTCTTTCTGCGTGGCCTCGTCATGGATGGCGTAGGGGTCGTTGGGGTCGTAGTCCGGGAAGTTGGCCTGCGCCAGCACCGCGCCGGTCTGAGGATCCATCACGATGCCGTAGACGTTGGAGGCGCCGTTCTCCTCGATGGCGGTTTTCAGCGCGTTTTCAAGGATCGTCTGGATCTCGGAATCGATGGTCAGCACCAGATTCGTGCCCTGCACCGCGTCGTAGGTGGTCTCAAAGGCGTTGCGCAGCTCTGTCTGCATGCCGTCCTTGGCGGTGACGATGCGCCCGTTGGTGCCCGTCAGCTCGTCGTCGTAGTAGTATTCGATGCCGTAAAGGCCGTTGCCGTCGCTGCCGGTGAAGCCAATGACGGTGGAGGCCAGATCGCCGTTGGGATAGTAACGCTTGGTGTCGGGGTCGATATTGATGACGCTGCCCAGCTCATGCTCGCTGATATAGGAGGACAGCTTCGTTTTTTCGGCGTATTCGATCTGCCCCTTCACCTTGAGATAGCCGTATTTCTCATTCGCCTTCAGCTTGGCGGTGATCTCCTCCCGGTCGAGGCCCAGGATGTTGACCATGCCGTCGATAACGGCCTGCCGGTTCTCGTCGTTGATTTTGCTGGGGTTGACGTAGACAAGCCAGACGGAGGCGCTTTGGGCCAGCACGTTCATGCGGCTGTCGTAGATGGTGCCGCGGGTGGCGTTCAGCGTTTTGACGCTCAGCTGCTGGGCTTCCGCCTTGCTCTTGTAGACGTCGCCCTTCACCAGCGTCAGATAGCCGATGCGGGCCACGCACAGGCCGAGACAGAAGACAGCAAAAAACAGCAGCAAAAGCACGCCGCGCCTTGCTGTTTCCGATTTTTTATTCAAATAGGTATCCCTGGCCAAAACTGCCGCCTCCTCTGTGCCGTCTGCGTCTGCCGCAGAAAAGCAAAAGCATACCCACGCGCCGGTGTTCATTCCATCAATATGCGCAGCCGTCGCCCGGGTATGCATGAAGTTGTTTTATTTTACGCTGTTGGAATACAGAACCCTGTCGCCCTGCGTCAGGTCAACGCATTCCACCTGATAGCTTTCCACCTTGGTCATGCCCAGCACGTCCACGGCGTAGCTGTCGATCTTCGTGATGTTCATTTTGCTGTTCAGTTCGGCGTTCAGCCGCACGTTTTCGCTTTTTGCGATCTCGATCTCCGCTTCCACCGCGTCGATCTTGCGGATCAGCTCGTAGCGCTCCGCGCCGGCGGAGATCTGGCAGCAGATCACGCCGAACACCACGGCCACGAACGCCAGCATAAAGCCGATGCGCAGATTGCTGCTGCGCTCCTCGCGGCGCTTTTGCGTCACCGTTTTCGGTTTGACTTTCTTCAGCAGCGGCTTTTCCTGCGGCTCCTCCTGCTTTTTCGGTACGGCGTTTCCTTTGGCCGTACCGTAGACGCGGCGGGTCTGCGCCGAAGTCTCAAATTTTTCGAAGGCGTAGGTATCCTCCAACTGCGCCAATGCTGCCATTGCTGTCTCCTCTTTCCTTATCCTCTTGATATCCTCAAAACTAATCGACGTAATCCTTCAATTTTACGATGCTGCGCAGCCTTGCGCTCCGGCTGCGCGGGTTGCTTTCCAGTTCTCCTTCCCCCGGGCTGACCGATTTGAAGGGCAGCTCTCCCGCGGGGGTCCTGCCGCAGACGCAGACCGGGAACTCCTTCGGACAGCGGCAGCCGGTGCAGAGCTCCCGGAATACCTGTTTTACCGCCCTGTCCTCCAGCGAGTGGAAGGTGATGACCGACAGCACGCCGCCCTCCCCAAGGGCGCCGAACATGGCGTAGACCGCGTCCGGCAAGTGCTCGATCTCTCCGTTGACTTCGATCCGGATGGCCTGAAAGGTCCGCCGGGCCGGGTGGCCGCCTTCCCTTCTGGCCCTTGCCGGGATCGCGTTTTTGACGATCTCCGCCAGCGCGAAGGTGGTTTCGATCGGCTGTTTTTCCCGTTCGCTGACGATGAGCCTTGCAATACTGCGGGCGAATTTTTCCTCTCCGTAACAGGAGATCACCCGGAACAGCTCCCGTTCGGAATAGCCGTTCACCACGTCCGCCGCACTGAGCCCCTCTTTGGACATCCGCATATCCAGCGGCGCGTCCTTATGAAAAGAAAAGCCTCTTTCCGCTGTATCCAGCTGATAAGAGCTCACTCCCAGATCCGCCAGCACGCCGTCCGCCCGGTCGACGCCGAGGGAATCCAGCACGGATCTGATATTCGTGAAATTGTCCCTGACCACCGTCACGTTCGGGCGGTCCTTGAATTTTACCCGCAGGTTCGCGATGGCGTCCGGATCCCGGTCGATGGCGATCAGGCGGCCGTTGCCGGAAAGCCTGTCCGCGATGGCCTGACTGTGTCCGCCGCCGCCTGCCGTGCAGTCCACGTAGATGCCGTCGGGACGGATGTGAAGCGACTCCACCGTTTCGCGGAACAAAACGGGGATATGTGAAAACTCCATCTCGCCGCCCCTTTAATAGATGATCTCGGGATAATCTTCCGGCGTAAGCTCCGCGGCGGCCGCTTCTCTCGCATCGTGCGCGGCTTTGCTCCAGATCTCAAGACGGTTCGCTTCGCCCGTGAGCACCACTTCGGTCCCCAGCGACGCGTAGTCGATAAAATCCTGCGGTACGGTAAAGCGCCCCTGCTTATCCATGGTCACGGTGATGGCGGAAGCAAAAAAGTGGCGCTGCATTTCTCTTTCTTTAGGGGTGCGGGAAAGCATCTTCACCTGATCGACGAGTTTTTCAAAATTAGCGTTGTCGTAAATATAGATGCATTTATCAGGAGATTTGAACAAGACGAATTCCTCGCCGATATTTTCACGGAAGCGGGCGGGAATGAACAGACGGCCCTTGGCGTCCAGCGTATGGAAAAACGTACCAAGGTAATACACGTCTACGCCTCCTTCCTGAAAAATCACAGCACTTTTCAATGCTATTTGAGGGATTTTAATGCTTTTTGCACCCCTGTGCTCCTCATTATAACCTGAAAGGAATTAAAATGCAATAGGAAAACGCAATTTTTTTCTGTTGCAAACCATTTTTTTTCGGGCTATAATCAAGGCGGAGGATTTCCTTCTTCCATGATTCTGAAAGAGAGAAAAAGTGTGATTTTTTTACACTTTTCAAGGTGCAGCTATGGGTTTTTCAACAGAGATTATCCGCCCCTACGAGGGCAAAGGGATCCGCTGCGCGCTGTTCGATTTCGACGGCACGATCAGCCTGATCCGGGAGGGCTGGCAGCAGATCATGACGCCCTACTTCTGCGAGTGCGTGGAGGCGCTGGAGACCGGCGAGCCCCATGACGCCGTGGAAGCGGAGGTGCGGGAATTCATCGACCGGCTGACGGGAAAGCAGACCATTTATCAGTGCATGGCGCTGGACGAGGCCGTCGTCCGCCGGGGCGGACCGCACGTGGACCCGCTGGTCTACAAGACCGAATACCTGCGGCGGCTGGCGATCCATATCGCGGACCGCAAAAACGGCCTTGCCGACGGAACGATAAAAAAAGAGGCGCTCACCGTGAAGGGAGCGCTGACCATGCTGAAAAAACTGCGGCAGGCGGGCGTAAAGTGCTACCTCGCCAGCGGCACAGACGAAAAGGACGTAATTCGCGAGGCGGAGCTGCTGGGCGCGGCGGAATACTTCGACGGCGGCATCCGCGGCGCGGTGGACGGGCTGACCGACTGCTCGAAGGAAGCCGTCATCAGGCGGATGCTGGAGACGGAGGGAATCCGTCCGGAAGAGCTGGTCACCTTCGGGGACGGCTACGTGGAGATCGAACTGACCGCCGCCATCGGCGGGTACGCGGTGGGCGTGGCCACCGACGAAAAGAACGGCGAGGGCGTGGACGCATGGAAGCGGCAACGCCTGCTTTCCGCCGGCGCTTCCATGATCATCCCGCACTTTGAGCAACCGGACGCGGTGCTGGCCGCGCTGCAGCTCTGATTGATTCTTTTTCTTTTTTCATTATACAGTTCGATATATAGTTCAATCCCTCCCCAAAAAAAAGGGGATCGCTTTCACGCGATCCTTTTTTTTGACAACAGAATACGGCGGCGCAAATCAGAAATCCACAAAGGATCTGACAATGATGAACACCACGTTGATGGCAAGACCGATCAGAACGAATGTCAGGATCTTCTTCGCCTGAGCATGCGCTTCTACGCTGTCATTGGCGAAGATGGCCTGTTTCATGCGATTGTACGGGCCGATGGACAGAGCGCCCCACAAAATGCCGCAGAAGAAGCCGAGAATGACGAGGAACAGATACAGTCCCTTGCTCGGCATGGGGCCGGAAGGAACCTGATTATACTGGGGATAACCGCCGGGCTGGCCGTAGGGCTGCTGATAACCGCCGGGCTGGCCGTAGGACTGCTGATAACCGCCCTGCTGGCCGTAAGGATATGGCTGACCGTACTGCTGCGGAACGCCGCCCGCCTGCCCGTTGGGCTGGCCGTAACCGTACTGCTGCCCGTTTGGCTGCGGATTGCCGTTCGCCTGGCCGTAACCGTTGGAGGCGTCCGGCTGGGAATAACCGTACGCACCGGGATTCTGCTGGGAATAGCCGTTGGCCGGATCGTTCTGCTGGGGATAACCGTTGGCGCCATAGCCGGGGGTCTGGTTTTCGTTCATTGTTCAAAACATCCTCTCTCAAAAAAATCACCGGGACATCACGTCGTCAAGGCGTTTTTCTGCCGAAGCAAGGAAGGCTTCCCGTCGCGATCAACGACGGTCTGCGTCCTTTGAAATTCTTTCTCTTCCGGCAGCGCCTGCATCTGACAAAATTCAGTATAGCATAGAAGAAAAAAACAAGTCAAGACAGTTTACCGATCTTCAACCGATTATTTGAGCGTTTTCACCGAAAAACCGCCCGTGCGGCTTGATTTCCGGGACGAACGTCGGAGATAAAAAGAAGCAGCCCGTCATGAGCTGCTTCCTTTTTTATTAATCTGCAATCTGCGACCGTATCGAAAGGATATCGCAAGGGCACAGGAGAAACAAAACAACAGCCAGTTACTCCAACGGGACGATCGTATCCAGCCCCAACGCCTTCTCGCAATCCGTGCAGTACAGAATCCAGTTGTCCGTCATGTTTGAATCCTCCGGAACAGAGAGCTCTTTTCCGCAGTGATCGCAGTGTACCGTCCGCACCGCGGCTGTTTTTCCGCAGCCGCAGAGGAACGCCGCCATCAGGCTCAGGACGACCGCAAGTACCGGCAGCCGCTTATTCACCGAAGTATCTGTCCAGCAGGCCCTTGAAGGCTTTGCCGTGTCTGGCTTCGTCGCGGGCCATTTCGTGGACCGTGTCGTGGATGGCGTCAAGGCCCAGGGCCTTGGCCTTCTTGGCCAGCTCGGTCTTGCCCTCGGTGGCGCCGTTCTCGGCTTCCACGCGCATCTGCAGGTTCTTCTTGGTGGAATCGGTCAGGACCTCGCCCAGCAGCTCCGCGAACTTGGCGGCATGCTCGGCCTCTTCATAGGCGGCCTTCTCCCAGTAAGCGCCGATCTCGGGATAGCCTTCTCTGTAGGCGACTCTCGCCATGGCAAGATACATGCCCACTTCGCTGCATTCACCCTGGAAATTGGAGCGCAGGCCTTCCACGATCTCCGCGTCGACGCCCTTTGCGATACCGACCACGTGCTCGGCAGCCCAGGTCATTTCGCCGTCTTCTTTCACTTCCACAAACTTATCGCCGGGGGCATGGCAAAGGGGGCACTCGCTGGGGCAGGTTTCGCTCTCAACGATCTGACCGCATACTAAACATTTCCATTTTTTCATTGTAAAAACTCCTTTTTATTGATGGTTTCGGTTTCCCTTCCCGCCTATTATACCGCAAAGGAAAAAGTTTGTAAATAGTAAAAATTCATAATTGCACGGGTTTACTTTTTGATAAAACGGGAAACACTATGATTGTCATCAAAACAAAGGAGCGATACACGAATGACAGTCAAACGCGGCGATATTTTCTATGCGGATCTCAGCCCGGTCGTGGGCAGCGAGCAGGGCGGCGTGCGGCCGGTACTTATCGTGCAGAACGATATGGGCAACCGGTACTCCCCCACCGTCATCGCGGCGGCCATCACCAGCCGGAAAGATAAAACGCAGCTGCCGACCCACATCAGCGTGAGCGCGGACGGCTGCGGCCTCGTCAAGGATTCCATCGTGCTGCTGGAGCAGATCAGAACGCTGGATAAACGCAGATTGAAGGAACACATGGGGAGTCTCGGCAGCGGTGAGATGAACCGGGTGGACCGGGCGCTGAGCGTCAGCTTCGGCCTTTGATAAGCAATAAGACGTAAGCCGTGAGTCGTAAGTGCCCTTCGGTCGGTCCCGTAAAATGGTAAAGCAGAAAAACGCAATTCCGACAAAAACAACTATTTTGTACGACTCACGACTTACGACTCTGTTACCCGTTTGCCAGCGACGCGGCCATAACGGCCTTGATGGTGTGCATGCGGTTTTCCGCCTCGTCAAAGACGATGGACTGCGGGCTTTCAAACACGGCGTCGGTGACCTCCAACGCCTCCAGACCGAATTTCTGATAGATCTCCCGGCCGATGCCGGTGCCGAGATCGTGGAACGCGGGCAGACAGTGCATAAAACGGCACTGGGGGCCCGCTTTTTGCATCAGCGCCTCGTTGACCTGATAGGGCAGCAGCTCGCGGATGCGCTGTTCCCAGACTTCGTCCGGCTCGCCCATGGAGACCCACACGTCCGTATAAATCACGT
Organism: Oscillospiraceae bacterium; assembly: GCA_902788995.1. Classification (GTDB taxonomy): domain Bacteria; phylum Bacillota; class Clostridia; order Oscillospirales; family Acutalibacteraceae; genus RUG806. The sequence goes on along the minus strand of CADAMO010000022.1, from coordinate 5,675 downwards.
CCGCGCCGGCGACCGCTTCCGCCGGGTCCTCAATGAATTCCAGCGTCGCGCCGGTCCCGGCGGCGATCTCCCGACAGGTTTTGACCAGCGCCGGATCGGGGAAATACGGCTTCGGCGCGCAGGCCACGAAATGCAGGCCCATTTTGGCGCAGCCCACCATCAGGGAGTTGCCCATGTTGTAGCGGGCGTCGCCCATATAGACCAGCTTGACCCCGGAAAGCCTGCCGAAATGCTCTTTCACAGTCAGGAAGTCCGCCAGGATCTGCGTGGGATGGAACTCGTTGGTCAGGCCGTTGAACACCGGCACCCCGGCGTATTTCGCCAGGTCCTCCACGATCTCCTGCCCGAAGCCCCGGTACTCGATCCCGTCGAACATACGCCCCAGCACCCGGGCCGTGTCGGCGATGCTCTCTTTTTTGCCGATCTGTGAGGACTTGGGGTCCAGATACACCGGGTGCATGCCCAGGTCCGCCGCCGCAACCTCAAAGCTGCAGCGGGTGCGGGTGCTGGTCTTTTCAAAAATCAGCGCCACGTTCTTCCCTTCGCACAGCCGGTGCGGGATCCCCGCCTTCTTTTTTGCCTTCAGTTCCGCGGCAAAGTCGATCAGCCACGCGATTTCCTCCGGCGTGAAATCCAACAGCTTCAAAAAGCTCTTATTTTTCAGATCAACCATCAATACTTCCCCCAAAAAAGAATATTTCTGCATTTGCCAGATTAATTTTTGCATATTTATTCAGTTATTATACATGCGAATCGTATATTTGTCAATAGGCAGCGCAAAATCAAAGCAAAAAAACACTCCATCGACCCGCGGTCAACAGAGCGCATATACATAACATATGCCTGCCAACCGCCCCAAAGACGGCGCAGGACAGTTTATTTGTGATACTTTTCCCCCGCGTTGATTTTGCAGGCGCGGTAGATCTGTTCCAGCAGCATCACCCGGGCAAGACGGTGAGGAAAGGTCATGCGGGACATGGAAAGCCGGGCATGGGCCGCCCGCTTGACGGCCTCGGACAGGCCGTAGGACCCGCCGATGACAAAGACGATATGGGAGGTCCCACCGTTGGCGGCAGCGGTGAAATCGGCCGCCAGTTCTTCCGAAGACCAGAGCTTCCCTTCCACACACAGGGCGATCACCCGTGCGCCTGAGGGGATTTTTTTGAGGATCTCCGCGCCTTCTTTTTCCAAAGCGGCAGCGATTTCAGCGGCCGACGGCTCCTGCGGGAGATCGACGGCCTTCAGCTCCACGATATGCACCTTGGCGTACGCGCCGAGGCGTTTGAGGTATTCCTTCGACGCGGACTCAAAGAACGCGTCCTTGAGCCGCCCGATGCAGATGATGGTGATGTTCAGCATTGTTTCAGATTAACAAATTGGAGTTTGGCGAGCTGTTATCCCGTAGCGCGGCACCTCAGTGCCGCTATTAGCACAAACAACAGTTCAGACGGTTTTTCCCGTCAGATAAAAATAATCTTTTAAGGAAAAACGGTTAAAAATCCCAAAATCCATTAAAAAAACAACATTAGTCGATAGCGGCACTGAGGTGCCGCGCTACGGGGTTCGCGTCGCCCCGACAAATCCGCTTTCACAAAACGATATACCGCTCCATTTCCCGGACCGGGGCAACGCGAAGGTCATAGTCGCGGCTCTCAACGGCCCCGATGCGTTTGAGGGCGGAATGGGTGCAGGCGTAGGCCCGGTCGGGGGTGTTGTTCTCCCGGCTCAGGTGTCCCAGCACGAACCGCCGCACGTTCATCTCCAGCAGCTCGCAGACCGTTTCGGCGCAGACGTCGTTGGAAAGATGCCCGATATCGGACCGGATACGGGCCTTCAGCGGCAGCGGATAGGGGCCGAATTGCAACAGATCCTCATCGTAGTTGGATTCCAGCAGCACCAGGTCGCAGCCCTCCAGCCCCCGCAGGATCTCCCCGGTCATCTTACCGGTATCGGTGGCCACGCCGACGGTGCGGTCGGGCAGCTCCACCCGGTAGCCGCAGCTCTCCTTCGCGTCGTGGGAGGTGTGGAAGAACGAAACGTGGATATCGCCGATATCAATCCCCTGCTCCATGATCTTTTCATAGGGGAATTTGCCGTTCAGCACGCCGTCGTTCAGCAGCCCGGCAAGGGTGCCGCCGGTGGCGTAGACCGGCAGCTGATGGGAGGACGCGAACACCCGCAGCGCCCCGGTGTGGTCGGCGTGCTCGTGGGTGACAAAGACGGCCTTGACGGAGTCCGGGTCGATCCCGGCCCGGTTCATGGCCAGCGTCAGCTGTTTACAGTTAAGCCCCGCGTCGATCAGGACGCCGTAGGACGCGGTGCCGATGTAAGTGGCGTTCCCAGACGAAGAGGAACAGAGCGTACAAAATCTTGCCATAAAATCAATTACAATTGTTTCAGGAATTCCTCGATGATGGCGGCGGAGCGCTTGGCGGTTTTGATCTCAAACTGGTCGTAGGTCTCCGTCGCGCCCCCGTCGGCCCGGTCGGAGATCACCCGCAGGATGGCGAAGGGAACGCCCGCGTAAAAGGCCGTCTGGGCGATGGCCGCGCTCTCCATTTCGGCAGCTGCCGCGTGGAAGGTCTCATGGATCTTACGGCGGGTATCAGCCCCCGCTACGAACATATCCCCCGTGGCGATGACGCCGTCCAAGACCGCCTTCTCCCCCAGCACGCTGACGGCCGCCCGGCGCAGCACGGCGGAAAGCCCGTCGTCGGTGGGAAACACCGTGGGCTTGTCCGGCTCCACGCCGGTACACAGATACCCTCTGGCATAGCCGAAGGCCTTTGCGTTGAAATCGTGCTGCACGAGGCCCGTGGCCACCACCGCGTCCCCCACCTGCAGGTCGGGGGCGATCCCCCCGGCGATACCGGTGTTGAGCACCGCGTCCGGCGCAAAGCGGTCGATGACAAGCTGCGTGCCCCGGGCGGCGTTGACCTTGCCGATGCCGCACTTCAAAATGGTCACCTGCCTGCCGCAGTGAATGCCGCTGTAAAAGGTGTAGCCGAACTGCTCGGATTCGGTTTTGTTTTCCAACTGAGAGACCAGATAGGCGATCTCAATGTCCATGGCGCCGATGACGGCGATGTTTTGATACTTCATTAGTTTTCTCCTTCGTCAGGTATGAGACAGAAACGTGATGCGTTTTTCAACGGCGGTCATGATTCTGCAGCCGCCTGTTCCTTCGGTTTGCGGTTCATGATCAGAAAGGCGATCAGCAGCAGCACCGGCGAGGCCCAAATGGTGTGGATGCCGAGAATACCGGATAACACGCCGCCGACGCCCGCGCCCAGCGCGAAGATCACGATGACGCCAAAATAATAGACGGCCTTGCGCAGGGACTTGTTGTCTTTTTCCCGCATGTAGTGGGAAAGGCTGGCGGCGCCGCTGCGCATGTTGCCGATACACATGGTACTGGCGTAGCCGTAGCCGTGGACGCTGCGGAAGGTGTGCACCTGCATGGCGCAGGAAAAGGACACCAGCATATTGGCGACCATATTCCATTTTTCGGGCATAAAGCCCACCGCCACCAGCATGATGATCTCGATCAGCAGATTGATCTGCCGCCAGTGGAGGTGCCCGGTGAATTTGAACCGGTTTTCGATCCACTCCGCGATCCATACCCCCAGCGTAAAGGCAATCAGGGGCAGCAGATAACGGAGCCCGTCCATCCAGTGGGCGGTCATCAGGTTCTGGCTCATCAGCACCACGTTGCCGGTCTGGGCGTTGGCGAACACGTGGCCCCGGGCGTTATAGGTATAGGCGTCCTGAAAGCCGCCGGAAAAGGACAGCAGCGCGCCCAGTTTCAGGCCCTCGGACGGCTGCTGATCAGGTTGTTCATGAATCAAATTTTCAAAAGTCATTGCGTTTGTAAAAAGAATATGTTATAATAAAGTTGCAATTCAGATAAGGAGGCGCACAAAAAATGACGGACGGCATCCGATCTTTCTTCGACGGAATTCTGGACGTGATCACGTCTTTCTTTGTCAAGATCCTGTATTTCTTCAACCGGTAAGCCGGTCGATCGACGTTATCCCGAAACGGTTCTCTGCCCTGCGGCAGAGGGCCGCTTTTTTTGTGGGGAAATTGAAGATTGGTGAACTGATTCAATGCGGAATTTGGAATGCGGAATGCGGAATTTCGGGATATTCTCGCCTCCCGGCTCGGTCGGTGCTTCTGCCTTGCGGAAGAGGTCTCCACCGGAGCCCCGCACCGCTGACGCGTTTTGATTGTAATGGAGAACCATGCAAAATAAAACGAAACGAATCAGAGACGTTACTGCTCCAATCCTCGACAGGCGACAGCCTGTCTTGCGGTTTCTTCCTTGTCTTGCGACGTTTATACGGCGCATAAATAATTCACGATTAAATTGGTGGAGCAGTAAAACCGAAAAAGTTCAATCCATTCCGAATTCAGAATTCCGAATTCCGCATTCCGAACTTGCTCAACGAATCCAGCTCAGACTTTCAGCTTCCCGCCCTTGCTGCCGCCGGTGAAGGAGCGGTCAACGTTGAGGATGTTGGTATCGAAGGAGAAGGTGACGGAATCCTCCTCGCGCTTGCGCTTGAGGGCCAGCTGGATCATGCGGTCCAGCAGCTCCTTATAGGGCACGCCGAGGGGCTCCCACAGGTAGAAGGACAGAGAGCCGGGGATGGTGTTGATCTCGTTGAGGTAGACCTTGTCCTCGTCTTGATCGATCATGAAGTCGATGCGGGACACGCCGTTGCAGCCCAGCACCTGAAAGGCCTTGACGGCGAGGTCGCGGATCTCCTCCCGGCGCTCCGGGGAGATATCCGCCGGGATCTTGCGGGAGAGGCTGGCCATGCCCTTGCTGCCGCCGGTCTTGGCGCCCTTTTTGCCGCCGCCTCCGGATAGATATTTATCCTCGTAGCTGAGGATCTCATCCGCCTTGGCGGGCGCCTCGCACTCGCTGGCTTCCGCTTTTGCGGTATCGCCCAGCACGGAGCAGTTGATCTCTTTGAGGTTGGTGATGGCCCGTTCCACCAGCACCACCGTGGCGAACTTGAAGGCGTGGTCCAGCGAATCCGCCAGCTCGCCCGCGCTGTGGGCCACGCTGATGCCAACGCTTGAGCCCAGGTTGACCGGCTTGACGATGACGGGATAGCCGATGCGGTCCTCGCACTTTTGGATAATGGCGGCAACGTCGTCGTAATCGGAGAGGTAGAACCGCAGGCAGTCCAGCACGGGGATGCCGTTGTCCTTCAGCACGGTCTTCATTACGTATTTATCCATGCCCACGGCGGAGGCGGTCACGTCGCAGCCCACGAAGGGCAGGCCGAGGGTCTTGAGGTACCCCTGCAGGGTGCCGTCCTCCACGTTGGTGCCGTGAACGATGGGGAAGGCCACGTCGATATCCGAAATGACGTTGCTGCCGAACTTTTTGAAGGGATAGCGCAGCAGCTTCACGCCGCCCTCCGTGCGCATCAGCACACAGCGGGTGGACTTTTTCAGCAAAGCGGGGATATCCTTGTATTCCTCGATCATGCTGCATTCCAGCCCTGTGTAGAATTCGTTTTCCTTGGTGATGTACACCGGGATGATGTCGTATTTGTCGGCGTCCATGGAGGCCACGGCCTGCAGCGCCGAAATGACGGAAACCTCGTGCTCCACGGATTTGCCGCCGAAAAGGACAAGCAGTTTTAATTTCATTGCGA
>CADAMO010000021.1 GCA_902788995.1 Oscillospiraceae bacterium | reverse complement strand
GCGGGCATGACGAAGGAGATCGTCGCTGCGGACAGGTCGACGACGGTGATCCCGCCGCTCTCCACGACCCACTTGTCAAAGGCCTTGCCCGCGGGGGCCGCGTCGGCGGTCACGGTGACGATGGCCCCTTCCGGCGCGTTCGCCATGGAGGGCTTACCTCCCGTCGCCGTCACGGCGTAGGTCTTCACGGAGGGGACGGTATAGTCAAACGCGCACTGGTAGGAACGGGCGCCGGTGGGAAGGAACTTTGCCGTGCCGCCGGTATAGGCCGCGATACATTCCAGGCCGTTCCACACGGCCGTGGCGCCGGAGGCCAGCCTGCAGTTTTCCGCCAGCGTGAAGCTGAAGATCACCCGCAGCGTATCGCCGGGGGCCGCCTTGGTCACGGGGACGTTGTTCTTCAGATAGGCGACACCGTCAACGGTGACGTTGGCGTCGGAGCAGTCGGCCGCCGGATCCAGCGCGGCGGAGCCGTCCGGGAAATCCAGCTTGGTGAACTCGAATGCGGAGATCTCGACCTCGTCGGCGGTCAGCGGGAACCGATAGACGATCTGCGCCGTCTTTCCGCCACTGCCCACCGTGATGGCGGACTTTTCGCCGTTGACGTAGGCGACGGTGTTCTGATCGAAGCAGCGGGGATTGCCCGTATACTCGTCGTTCTGATAGTCGTCGGTTTTGACGTTGATGACGATGTTGTATTCCCGGTGCCCCTCAAAGACGCTGTGCGCGGGGTACCATTCGGAGCTGACGACGGGCGGCGCGATCTGACGGTACCGGTCCTTGATGCCGCCGGTGGGAACGTAATCGGGATCCGACCGGTAGACGGCCGTGGACGGGGTCTCGCCGGTCACGGGGGCGGTCACGTAATATTTCACCGTTTCATAGGGCAGGCCGCCCTCCGGCACGGCGACCCGGTACTCGAAATCAAGGTACACCGTCTTTTTATCTGCGGAGAGGGTGGTTTTGATGAGCTTCGCGCCCTCCAGCAGGGCGGTCACGTCCTCCGCGAAGACGTATCCGTCCTTTGCCTCCAGCCGCAGGGAGATCTGGGCGTTGTCCCCGGCGTCAAAGGAATCCAGCAGCTTGCCGAACATTTTGCAGGAATAGCCGGTCACGCTGACGTGGGGCGTGCTCACCGTCGCCGTGGTGGGCGTGGGCTGCTTGTGTACGGGCAGCGCGTCCGTATTGACCTTCACCACGCTGATCCGGTTGGCGTTTTCATATTTCACCACGTCGGTATACAGGGTGGTATCGGCGCCGTTCTTTTTGCCCGTGATCGCGCAGCGGAAATAGCGGAGCGTCACGGAGGGTTCAGAAGCGAAATTGTAGCGGAGGGACTTCGTCTTCGCCCCGGTGATGGGGGTGGAACTCATGGAGGTTTTATCCGTCACGTTCGTCCAGCCGGTCTTGCCGTCGCCTGACATCTGCCATTGATACCCGCTGACGGGACCCTCGGCCTCCACGTCAAAACGGGCGTTCTGATTGGACGGGGAGCCGTCGAAGTTGACGGGCTGCTTCGTGATGACGGTATCCGGCACGGGGATAAAATAGCGCAGCAGGATACCGTTCGCCAGGGCGCTGCTTTCGGCAAAATCCACGCCGTAGCTGTACCGGTTCGCGAGGGCCGGCTGCAGAAAGCTGAGATAACCCAACGTGATCTCGGGCATGCGGATGGTGCCCCAGGGGACCAGCGACACGTGGGCGGCGTACTTCACGCCGTATTCCGCCTTCTGGCCGGTCACGTCGTTTCCGTTTTCATCCTCCCAGGACACGGAGGCGTCGAAGCAGTAGCCGCTGACCCGGTCCGGGAAGACGTACCCTGCCGTCACCGGAAAGCGCAGGTTCTTGCCGAGGCTGTCGGTATCCGCCGGGTTCTGCTGGAAGACGCAGTTTTCGGCCCGCACGTAATAATACTCGGTATCGCCGATGTAGGTCCGGAAGCGGGGATCGGTCTCGCAGCCGAACTTTTCATAGGAATAGGCGCCGCCGTAGTGATAGCCGTTGGTGATCTTCATATACGCGACGCCGACAAAATGCTCGTCGTATTCCAGTCCCCAGAACGCCCGTGCGCTTCTGTTTTTCGCGCCTTTGGCGTTGTAATCGACTTTGAAATACGCGCTGTTTGTCAGGGTGATGCCCTCCTCGGGATGGGCGTTCTCATATCTTGATTCGTAGTTGTAATAGAAATTCGCGCTGCCGATCGTCAGATGTCCGCACGCGGGATAGACGATTTTGGAGGAGGCCTGATTGGTCACCAGATTGAAATTGACGTGTACCGACAACCGGTAAGAGGACATGCCGCCGACGGTGATCTCGTCGCCGTACAGGGCGTAGTAATCCGCGTCCGGGTAGGTGCCGCTGAAGCTGCCGTTGATGATCAGATCCGCGTCGGCAGCGGCGGCGTAGATCATCATGCTTCCGTTGGTGCCCAGCCCGCTGTAGACCTTGGTGCCGTAGTATTTGTTGACCGTCAGGGTGTTTTTACCGGCGATGCCGACGTAAACGGTCCATTTTTTGCCGGGCGTCTGAACGAAAATCGAATTCCCGGTATAGTTTTTCAGCTTGAGTGTAACGGTCTGCTTCCCGCTGTCGACGCTGGCCGTCACGCCGGAAGGAAGATTGGAGAAATTGTCTTTCGTATAAACCGCCGCGCCGTTCTGATAGAGGACGACGGCGACCGTATCTGCCGCCGCGGCGCCGACCGCCAGCGGCAAAGCCGCCGACAACGCCAGCGCAAGGGCAAGCAGCAATGCCAATGCGTTTCGTTTCATTTCCATACCTCCTTGATCTTCTTCACGCTCCAACAAGGGAACGTTCAGTCAGATTATACCATATCGGAAACAAAACCGCAACTATTTTATCTAAAATGCAACATAATTCACCTGTTTTTGACCGAAATCATCACAGAAACCGCCCGGTCAGGCTGTCGGGGCAGGCTTTGATCCGCTCCGGCGTGCCGCAGGCCACCACGCGGCCGCCCTCTTCGCCCCCGCCGGGGCCCATGTCGATGAGGTAGTCGGCGCTGCGGATCACGTCCAGGTCGTGCTCGATCACGATCACGGTGGCCCCGTCGGCGATCAGCGTTTCAAACACGCCCAGCAGCGTTTTCACGTCCAGCGGGTGCAGGCCGATGGTGGGCTCGTCAAAGACGAAGACGGAATCCGTCTGGCCCCGGCCCATCTCCCAGGCCAGCTTCAGCCGCTGGGCCTCGCCGCCGGAAAGGCCGGGGGTCTCCTCCCCCAGCGTCAGGTACCCGAGGCCGAGGCTTTGCAGCACCCGCAGCCGGGGGCAGACGTTTTTCATGTCCCGGCAGAACTCCGCCGCCGTGTTCACGTCCATGGCCATCAGCTCCGGCAGGGAGCGGGTCTCCCCCGCCTTGTTGGTATAGCCGACGGTGTAGGCCGCCCTGGCGTAGCGGGAGCCCCGGCACTCGGGGCAGGGGATGTCCACGTCCGGCAGAAACTGCACGTCGAGGCTGATGGAGCCGGTGCCGTCGCAGACGGGGCAGCGCAGAGACCCGGTATTGTAGGAGAAATCACCCGCTTTATAGCCCGCCTGCTTCGCCTGCGCGGTGCGGGCGTAGAGCTTGCGCAGCTCGTCGTGGACCCCGGCGTAGGTGGCCACGGTGGAGCGGATGTTGATACCGATGGGGGTGGCGTCGATCAGCTTGATGTGTTCGATCCCCTCCGCTTCCACAGACCGCACATGGGCGGGCAGCTTTTGCCCTTTCGTAACAGCGGACAGGGCGGGGACAAGGCTTTCCAGCACCATGGTGGTCTTGCCGGAGCCGGAAACGCCGGTCACCACCGTCAGCCGCCCCTTGGGGAAAGAGACCTTCAGCGGGCGGACGGTGTGCAGCGGCCCGGTGGACAGCCTGATTGCGCCGAGGGCGAACAATTCGTCTTCAGGCACGGCCGGGGCGCCGCGCATCACCTGTTTGCCGGAAAGGAAGGGCCCGATCTGCGAGGCGGGGTTCGCCGCCACCATGGGGATGGTCCCCTCGGCGATCACGCGGCCGCCCTCCGCCCCGGCCCTGGGGCCCATCTCGATGAGCCAGTCCGCCTCCTTTAGGATCTGCACGTCGTGGTCCACCAGCAGCACCGTGTTGCCGTCCGCCGCCAGGTCCCGCATCACGCCGGTGAGGCCCACGATGTTGGCCGGGTGCAGGCCGATGGAGGGCTCGTCCAGCACGTAGAGCACCCCGGTGGTGCGGTTGCGCACCGCCCTTGCCAGCTGCATCCGCTGGCGCTCACCGGTGGAGAGGGTGGCGGAGGCCCGGTCGAGGGTGAGGTAGGACAGGCCCAGATCCAGCAGCCTGCGGGCGGCGGAGCGGAAGGAGGCGCAGATGCTCTCCGCCATGGGGCGCATCGCCTCCGGCAGGGAGGCGGGCACGCCGTCCACCCATTCGCACACGTCCTTTAACGTCTTACGGCAGACCTCGTCCAGCGAAACGCCCCGCAGCTTCGGCGCCCGGGCAGCCTCCGACAGGCGGGTGCCGCCGCAGTCGGGGCAGATTTCTTCCTTCAAAAATTTTTCCACCCGCTTCATGCCCTTTTCGTCCTTCACCTTGTTCAGAGCGTTGAGCACCGTGGCGGTGGCGCTGTAATAGGTGAAATCCATCTCCCCGGCGCTGACGCTTTCGCTGTTCTTCGCCCGGTAGAAGATGTGCTTTTTCACCATGGGGCCGTCGTAGACGATCTGCTTTTCTTCCTCCGTCAGGTCCCGGAAGGGCACGTCGGTGCGCACCCCCATGGCCCGGCATACGTCGGTCATCAGCGACCACATGAGGGAGTTCCACGGGGCCACCGCCCCCTCGTCCACCGAGAGGGATTCATCCGGCACCAGCGTGGCCCGGTCCACGGTGCGCACCGTGCCCGTGCCGCCGCACCGGCGGCAGGCCCCCTGGCTGTTGAAGGCCAGCTCCTCCGCGCCGGGGGCGTAGAAGGTGACGCCGCATTCCGGGCAGACAAGGGGCTGCTCCGCCGCCACGGCGATGGTGGGTTCGTGATAGTGCCCGTTGGGGCAGCGGTGGGAGGACAGGCGCGAGAACATGAGCCGCAGACTGTTGAGCAGCTCTGTGCCCGTGCCGAAGGTGGAGCGGATGCCTCCCGCCCCGGGCCGCTGGTGGAGCGCCAGCGCGGCGGGCACGTAGCGGACCTCGTCCACATCCGCCTTGGCGGCCTGGGTCATGCGCCGCCGGGTATAGGTGGAGAGGGATTCCAGATACCGCCGGGACCCCTCGGCGTAGAGCACCCCCAGCGCCAGCGACGATTTGCCGGAGCCGGAGACCCCGGCCACCCCCACGACGCCGCCCAAAGGGATATCCACGTCGATATTTTTCAGATTATGCACCCGCGCGCCCCGGACCAGAATTTTGTCCGGCGCGGTGTTTTTTTGTTCGGACATGCTGTTTCTCCTGTTGATTTGAAAGAATATTGAATTTTAATGAGAATTGAAATAAACAAAGTCGGGGGAGTATCATTCTCCCCTTTGCATAAAAACGTTCGATGCGGTAGCGCGGCTGCCCACAGCCGCTCCGCCGAAGGCGGTACTCAACAAAACAACCTAAAAAAACTTCAAATCATGATTTCACGTCATCATAGTTATTGGCGCAAAAACCGGCTCGCGCCGGTGCGGCTGTGGGCAGCCGCGCTACCCGAAAGGGACAGGGAACCACTGAAGAGAAAACGTAAAAAACGCTGAATGCCTTATTCCACGTTTTTCCTGAAAGAACCCCTTTATTGATACCTTAAATCTCATTTTTTGTCAATCTTTTTTATTTTTTATTTTACTTTGAAGAAAAGATATGGTAAGATGATAAATTGAGAGTATTTTGAAAGGAAACACACCATGACAGACTATTCCGTCGCGTCGCTGATCGCCCGGGGGGCCTTCGCCTGCCCCTGCGGCAAGACCCATGCGGCGCACCTGAAAAAAGCCGTGGTCGGCAGCGGCGTGATCGGCAGGCTTGCCGGAACCGTGCGGGAATACGGCGGCACGAAGGCCTATATTCTTTGCGACGCCAACACCTTCGCCGCTGCGGGCATCCCGGTGCTGAAAGCCCTCAGCGCCGCGGAAATCGGCTATACGATCTACCAGTTCCCGGAGGAGCGCACCGAGCCGGATGAAAAGGCCGTAGGCGCGGCGTTCCTCCACTTCGACCACACCTGCGATATCCTCATCGGCGTCGGCTCCGGCGTGATCAACGACATCGGCAAGATCGTGGCGAAGATGACCGGGCTGCCCTACGTGATCGTGGCCACCGCCCCCTCCATGGACGGCTTCGCCTCCTCCACCTCCTCGGTGGTGCGGGACGGGCTGAAGGTTTCCGTGGACAGCAAATGCCCCGACGCGGTGATCGGAGACACGGAGATACTGAAAAACGCCCCGCTGCTGATGATCCAGTCCGGCCTGGGGGATATGCTGGCCAAATACGTCAGCGTGTGCGAATGGCGCATCGGGCGGCTGGTCACCGGCGAATACTACTGCGAAGAGGTGGCGGCCATGATCCGCGCCGCCCTGAAAAAGTGCGTGGACAACGCCGCGGGCATCGTGACCCGTGACCCCGCCGCCGTGGAGGCCGTCATGGAGGGGCTGATCCTCTCCGGCATCGCCGCCGACTACGCGGGCGTCAGCCGGCCCGTCTCCGGGGTAGAGCACTATTTTTCCCACCTGTGGGATATGCGGGCGCTGGAATTCGGCACGCCCTGGTCGCTGCACGGCATTCAGTGCGGCGTGGGCACCGTGCTGGCGCTGCGGGGCTATGAGCGGCTGGCAACGCTTGTCCCTGACAAAGAGAAGGCGACGGCGGCCTTTGCGGCCTTCGACCGGGACAGATGGTTCGGGCAGATCGAGACATACCTCGGCGGCGCGGCGCAGGCCATTCTGCGGACCGCCCCAGATTCTGACCGCTACAACGCGAAAAAGCACGCCCAACGCCTTGACAACATCGTCGCCCGGTGGGACGATATTTTGCAGGTCGTACGGGAGGAGCTGCCCCCGTCGAAGGAGATCGAAGGGCTGCTGAAATCCATCGGCGCGCCGGTCTCTTCCGCCGAATTCGGCGTGCCGGCAAAAGAAAACGCCCTCACGTTCATGATGACGAAGGATATCCGGGATAAGTACATTCTCTCAACCCTGTTGTTTGATATGGGGGTGTTGGAGGACGTATCCCGGGAGGTTTACAGGTAACCACCGTAGCGCGGCTCAGTGAGCCGCCCGCCGAAGGCGTAATCAGAGAAAAACAACTTTTTTGAGACGAACGTTCCCTTGATCGGACGTTTGAATAATCGGATTCGCGTTGCGGGCGAATCACTGATTCGCGCTACCATTTTTACGCCTGCGTCACGCTTTAACGGCGCACGGCGCCGTGCTACGTGTGTTGTTTATGAAAACAGCGGCACTAAGGTGCCGCGCTACCATTTCAGCAAAATCAGAAAGAGAAACGCCATGACAGAAAACATTTACAAATCCCTCGGCGTCAGCGACGAGGTGTACAATTACGGCGAGGAGATCCTTGCCTCGCTGAAGGACAGATTTCAGGCCATCGACGAAATGGCGGAACGCAATCAGGCCAAGGTGCTGCGCGCCATGCAGGAAAACCGCGTCAGCGCCCAGTGCTTTGCCGGCACCACCGGCTACGGCCACGACGACCTGGGCCGGGACACGCTGGAAAAGGTCTACGCCTCCTGCTTTCATACGGAGGCGGCGCTGGTGCGGCCCCACATCACCTGCGGCACCCACGCGCTGGCGGTGGCGCTTTCCGCCAACCTTCTGCCCGGCGACGAGCTGCTCTCCCCGGTGGGCCGCCCCTACGACACGCTGGAGGAGGTCATCGGCATCCGGGAATCCGCCTGCTCCTTGAAGGAGTACGGCGTCAGCTACCGTCAGGCGGACCTGCTGCCCGACGGCTCCTTCGATTATGACGCCATCAAAAAGGCCATCAACGAAAAGACGAAGCTGGTGACGATCCAGCGGTCCAAGGGCTATCAGATGCGGCCCTCCTTCTCGGTAAAGCAGATCGGCGAGCTGATCGCCTTCGTGAAAAAGGTAAAGCCCGGCCTCACCGTGATGGTGGACAACTGCTACGGCGAATTTGTGGAGGCGCTGGAGCCCAGCGACGTGGGCGCGGATATGACCGTAGGCAGCCTCATCAAGAACCCCGGCGGGGGGCTGGCCCCCATCGGCGGCTATATCGTGGGCACGCAGAAGTGTATCGACCGCTGCGCCAACCGGCTTTCCGCCCCGGGGCTGGGGCAGGACGTGGGCGCCAGCCTTTCGGTGATGACCAACCTCTATCAGGGATTTTTCCTCTCCCCCACCGTGGTGGCAGGCGCCTTGAAGGGCGCGGTCTTCGCCGCCAACGTGTATGAAAAGCTGGGCTTCAAGGTGATTCCGGACGGCAAAGAGGCCCGCCACGACATCATTCAGGCGGTGGAGCTGGGCTCCCCGGCCCGGATGGAGGCCTTCTGCCGGGGGATTCAGGCCGCCGCCCCCGTGGACAGCTACGTGACCCCCGTGCCCGCCCCCATGCCCGGCTATGACGACGACGTGATCATGGCCGCCGGGGCCTTCGTGCAGGGCAGCTCCATCGAGCTTTCCGCCGACGGGCCCATCCGCCCGCCCTACGCGGTCTATTTCCAGGGGGGGTTGACCTGGTACAACGCCAAAACCGGCATTCTTCTCTCGCTGCAAAAGCTGTATGAGGCGGGGGAGGTCGCGCTGTAATCGAGCTGACGCCCGATGAGTCGGAAGTCGGGAGTGGGAAGTCGGAAGTCAATCTGCTTACGCCGATAGGGTCGCTTTCGCTCTCGAATAGGAACGATAACGCATTATGGCGGACATAGAGATTGACTGGTACACGTTTCGGCAAAGGACTTCCGACTTCCGACTGATGACTTCCGACTGGGCACGAAGCACCCTTATATCCAAATCCAGCAACAGATAAATCAAATAACAGGAGGCCACACCATGGAACAGACGTTATTCAAAATTTTTGACAAATTCTGGGGCGTGACGGAGAAAAAAGACGACGCCAACCACGCCGCGCAGCACCTGCCGGAGGGCATTAAGGAAGAGAACAACTTCGCCTATCTGCCGGACGGCGACCGCCTGCACCTGCTGGACGCCTACTACCCCGCCGACAACGACGGCAGGCTGCCCGTGGTGATCGACATTCACGGCGGCGGCTGGATGTACGGCGACAAGGAGCTGAACAAGATCTACTGCGAGTATATCGCCGCCCGGGGCTTTCTGGTGTTCAACGTCAGCTACCGGCTGGCCCCGCAGGTGACGGTGCGCGAGCAGATGCAGGACGTGTGCGCCGCCCTGAAATGGATCGGCGAGCACCTGACCGACTTCCCCGCCGACCCGAACGCCCTCATGCTCACCGGCGATTCCGCGGGCGGACAGCTTTCCGCCTATGCGGCGGCGCTCTCCGTCTCCGAGCCCCTGCGCAAGCTCTTCGACTGCGTCGACTTCGGCCTGCGCTTCAACTGCGTGACCCTCACCTCCCCCGTGGCCTATATGAACGCGCCCGGCTACATGGGCGTTTACGGCAGGCTGATGTGGGGCGAAAAGCCCTTCAAGCAGTGCGTCAAGGCGGGGCTCAACTTCGACGAGATCATCGACCGTGCGCCGGATTATCCCCCCGCGCTGCTGATCACCAGCTCCGGGGATTTCCTCGCCCTGAAACAGACCCGCGATATGCACCGGCTGCTGATGGAAAAGGGAATCTCCTCCCGGCTGCTGGACTTCCCGAAGTTCGAGGGCAAGCATCTCGGCCACGTCTTCGCCGTTATGTTCCCCGAAAGCGATGCGGGGAAACTGTGCATGGACAAGATGGCGGCATTTTTCAGAGAACACATTTGAACAATGATGAAAGATGAGAGATGAAAGATGAAAAACCGGTCCTTTGGCCGGCAAAATAAAAATGGGTAAGGGCAACGCCCTTCCGACTTTCATCTTTCATCTTTCCTCTCTCATCTTTTCCCCATACTTCCCAACCATGAAAGAACACCTTTTTTCCGACAAAGCCTTTTATCAAAAACTTATCCACCTGACCCTTCCCATCGCCTTTCAGAGCCTGATGCTGGCAAGCGTTGCCGCCTGCGACGCGCTGATGCTGGGGCGGGTAGAGCAGAACGCCATGGCCGCCGTTTCGCTGGCCACGCAGATACAATTCGTGCAGAACATGTTCCTCTACTCCATCACCAGCGCCGCCTCGGTGCTGGGGGCGCAGTACTGGGGCAAGGGCGACAAGGACGCCATCAACAAGATCCTGTGCATGAGCCTGCGGGTGTGCGGGGCGCTGGGGCTGGCGGTCTTTTTGGGCTGCGAGCTGGCCCCAACGGCGCTGATGCGGCTCTTTGCCCACGACGAAATGCTGATTGCCATCGGCGCGGGGTACCTGCGCATCGCCGGGTGGTCCTATCTGCTGACGGGCATTTCCCAATGCTATCTGGCTGTGATGAAGGTGACGGACCACGCCAGCCGCAGCGCATGGATCAGCAGCGGCGCAGTGGTGCTGAACGCCCTGCTGAACGGGGTGTTCATCTTCGGCCTGCTGGGCCTGCCCGCCATGGGAGCCAACGGCGCGGCGCTGGCAACGCTCCTCGCGCGGGTCGTGGAGCTGGCCTGGGCGGTGGTCTCCTCTTACGGCAAGACCTTTTTACACCCCAAGCTCGCCTACCTCTTCCGGCGGGATAAACAGCTCTCCGCGGATTTCCGCAAGATCCTGCTGCCGCTGCTGGGCGGGGCGGGCTTCTGGGGCATCGGCTTCACCTCTTACACCGCCGTCATGGGCCACATGGGGCCGGACGCGGCCGCCGCCAACTCCGTGGCCGCCGTGGTGCGGGACCTGATGTGCTGCCTGACCAACGGCGTGAGCGCCGCGGGGGGCATTATGGTGGGCAACGAGCTGGGCGCGGGCGACCTGCAAAAGGGCAAGCGCTATGGGGACAAGGTCTCGAAGCTCTCCGTGCTGATCGGCTTTTTCTCCACGGCGGTGGTGCTGGCCGTCACCTGGCCCGTGACCCGCTTTATCAAGCTGACCGACGGAGCCCGGGGGTATCTTGTCGGCATGATGGTCATTATGGCCTTCTATATGATCGGCCGGGCCATCAACACCGTGGTCATCAACGGCGTGTTCGCCGCCGGCGGCGATACCCTGTTCGATATGTATAGCCTGGCGGTATTCATGTGGGGCGTGGCCATTCCCCTGACGGTGCTTGGCGCCTTCGTCTTCCACTGGCCCGTAGCGCTGGTCTACGCCTGCACTTGTCTGGACGAGGTGGGCAAGCTGCCCTGGGTCTACGCGCATTATAAAAAATACAAATGGGTGAAAGACCTGACAAGAGAGAGCGAAAGTAAAAAGTTAAAAGTTGAAAGTTAAAAGAGAATAGTGAAACGAAGGGCGGAAGTCTTTCATCTTTCATCGTTCATCTCTCATCTTTATTATCAGGAGGTTACTATGAAGAACGCGCACGTTCCGCAGACCGTCGTGATCACCGGGGGCAGCTCCGGCATCGGGCGGGCGGCGGCGAAACGCTTTGCCGAAAGGGGCGACCGGGTCTATGACCTGAGCCGCCACGGGGCCGGCGACCCCGGCGTGACCCATATCGACGCGGACGTGACCAAGCCCGATACGCTGAACAGCGCCGTGGCAGCGATCACGGCGGAAACCGGCGGCGTCGACCTGCTGGTCTGCTGCGCGGGCATGGGCGTTTCCGGCCCGGTGGAGTTCATCCCCGAAGGCGACCTGCGCCGCCAGTTCGACGTAAATCTCTTTGGTACGATCAACACCGTCAAAGCCCTGCTGCCGGTGATGCGCAAAGCCCGGGCGGGGCGCATCATCTGCGTCAGCTCCGTGGCGGCGGTCTACGCCATTCCCTTTCAGGCCTACTACTCCGCCTCCAAGGCGGCCGTCAACGCCTTTGCGGACGCCCTGAACAACGAGGTGAAGCCCTTCGGGATCTCCGTCTGCGCGGTGATGCCCGGGGACATCGCCACCGGCTTTACGGCGGCGCGGGAAAAGACCGTGGCCGGGGAGGACGTCTATGCCAAAGCGGCCTCCGCCGTGGCAAAGATGGAACAGGACGAGCGCAACGGCATGCCGCCCGACGCCGTGGCGGCGCTGATCGTGAAGCTGGCGGCAAAAAAGCGGGTATCGCCCCTTTACACCGTGGGGGTTTCCTACAAGGCGCTGGTGTTCCTGAAGCGTCTGTTCCCCGTCTCTTTCGCCTCAAAGATCGTGGGCGGCATGTATCAATAACGGGGCGGTGCACCGTCGCGGAAAAGCGTGCGCCGGGCGGCGGAAGAAACGCTTGCAATTATTCCGATTGTGAAATATAATACCGTTATAAGAAACACTTGCTAACAAGGGGAGACGACCGTGAGCAACGACAAAAAACTGGGCTTCGGCCTGATGCGGCTGCCTAAGAAGGGCATTCATACCGATATCGAGCAGACAAAACAGATGGTGGACCTGTTTATGGAGGCAGGCTTTACCTACTTTGACACCGCCTTTATCTATCCGGGGAGCGAGGCCACCACCAAGGCGGCGCTGGTGGACCGCTATCCCCGGGACAGCTTTACCCTTGCCACCAAGATGAACGCCGCCATACCGGGGCTGACGGAGAAGATCGTGAAAAACGAGTTCAACACCAGCCTGAAACGCACCGGCGCGGGGTATTTCGACTATTATCTGTTACACTCTCTGCAGGAGGGCAACGTCAAAAAATACGACAAGTTCGATATATGGGGCTTTGTGAAGGAAAAGAAGGCGCAGGGCCTTGTGAAGCACTACGGCTTTTCCTTCCACGACCAGCCGGAGCTGCTGGACCGGCTTTTGACCGAGCACCCGGACGTGGAGTTCGTGCAGCTGCAGATCAACTACGCCGACTGGGAGACCCAGAAGACCGCCTCCCGCGCCAACTATGAGGTGGCCCGCAAGCACGGCAAGCCCATCGTGATCATGGAGCCGGTGAAGGGCGGCAAGCTGGCCGACCCGCCGGAGGAGATCAAACGGCTGATGAAGGCCTACGCGCCGGAGGCCTCCTACGCCTCATGGGCGCTGCGGTTCGCCGCGTCGCTGGACGGGGTGCTGAGCGTGCTTTCCGGTATGTCCAACGTGGCGCAGATGAAGGATAACCTGTCCTTTATGACGGACTTCAAGCCCCTGAACGAAGAGGAACGGGAAATCATCCGGAAGGCGCAGGTGATCCTGGAGCAGTCCGCCGCCATCCCCTGCACCGCCTGCGGCTACTGCCTGGAGGGCTGCCCGAAGCAGATCCCCATCCCCGCCGTTTTTGAGGCGACCAACAAGCATCTGGTCAGCGGCCAGACGGCGGAGGGCAAGGCCCTTTACATGGAAGCCGTCAGCGGCCGGGGCAAGGCGGGCGACTGCATCGGCTGCAAAAAGTGCGAATCCGTCTGCCCCCAGCAGTTGGGGATCACGGAATATCTGAAGCAGGCGGCGAATTTATTTGAACAGGGATAAGAGAGAAGGGCTTTTGCAGAGCGGAGAGCGGAGAGCGGAGTGCGGAGATTATTTTCGTGCGTCGTGTAAAAAGAAGATAAAAAACGAACGCCCCCCCCTGCACGCGGCCTTTCGCTGCGCGGGGATATCTCCGCTCTCCGCTCTCAACCTCACCCTTTCCAAAGGAGGATAAAACGATCATGGATCTTATGCAAGCCATCAAGGAGCGGCATTCCGTCCGCCAATATCAGAACAAGCCCATCGAGGGGGAAACGCTGGCGTCGCTCAGGGCGGCCGTCGAATCCTGCAACGAAGAAAGCGGCCTGCACATGCAGCTGATCACCGGGGAAGCGAAGGCCTTTGATTCCCCGCTGGCCCACTACGGCAAGTTCACGGGCGTACCCGCCTACCTTGCCATGATCGGCAAAAAGGGCGGCGATCTGGAGGAGCGCTGCGGCTATTACGGTGAAAAGCTGGTGCTAACCGCCCAGACGCTGGGGCTGAACACCTGCTGGGTGGGCGGCACCTATAAAAAGGTCCCGGAGGCCTATCAGATCGACCCCGGGGAGAAGCTGGTCATCGTCATTTCCGTGGGCTACGGCGCCACCCGGGGCCACGCCCGCAAATCGAAAACATACGACGAGGTGACAAAGGCGGGAGCGGACGCGCCACAGTGGTTCAAAGACGGCGTCGCCGCCGCGCTGCTGGCCCCCACCGCCCTGAACCAGCAGAAATTCACCTTCGCTTTACAAGGTGATAAGGTCGTCGCCAAGGCCGGGCTGGGCTTTTTCACGAAAACGGACCTGGGCATCGTCAAGTACCATTTTGAGATCGGCGCGGGGAAAACCCCCGACGTGTGGGCGTAAAAGCGCATTTCGGAAGAAAAAAAACAACGGATTTCCGGAGCACATTCCGGGAATCCGTTGCTGCGTTATAATGGGGAATTTATCGGGACAAATCCTGTAGCGCGGCACCTCAGTGCCGCTGTTTGCAAAAGTTGCATTCATCGACCTGAATCATCAGCAAAATCATGCTGCTTTTCCGAAAAGCAATTTTTTCAGTTCGCAAAAAAAAGATTGCTTAAATCATGAGCGGCACTGAGGTGCCGCGCTACCCGGACAGGGACGGCCCGTTTACAGCTTGCTGGGCTCGGTCTGGTAGGGGGGCAGGAGCTCCAGCACCGTGTCGATGAAAGCCTGCAGCAGCGGCGTGACCGCCTTGCCCTTGAGATACGCCAGCTGGGACCACTGATACATATCCTCGCAGCCGGCCACCTGAATGTGGCACAGCTGGCCAGAGCGCACGTATTTACGGGCGACAAAGATGGGCAGCATGGTGACGAAATCCCCCTCCTGCGCCAGCTTGATGATGGTCTCCGTATTGGCGACCTCGATGGCGGGGGACACGAACAGGTCCCGCTTGGCGATCTCGTCGTCGAACAGGTAGCGGTAGCCCTCGCCCTGGGGCATGAGGATCAGCTTCTGCTTGATGATATCCTCAAAGGTGACGCCTTCCTTCCCCGCCAGCTCGTTGCCGGGGCTGGCCACGAAAATGATGGGCTCCACCTCTTCACGGACCCGCACCCACTCCTTCTTCGGCACCTTGTAATCCAGCAGATAGACCAGATCCAGCTCGTTGGCGCGGATCTTCGCCTCCAGATCCCGGGCGGACCCCACGCTGACGCTGATATCAATGTGGGGATAACGGCGGCCGATCTCGGTGAAGATCGGGATAAAGCAGGCGTTGAGGATGGAATCCACGATGCCGAAGCGCACCGTGCCGCTGAGCTCCTTCGTGTCGGTGGCGAATTTCTCCGCGTGCTCCATGGCCTCGATCACCTTGCTGGCGTAGTCGATAAACGTCAGGCCGTACTGGGTCAGCTTGATGTTTTTGCCGATGCGGTCGAACAGCGGCACGTTCAGCTCCGTTTCCAGCTGCTGCATCTGCACCGTGACCGCCGACTGGGAATAGCCCAGCGCGGCCGCCGCCTTGGTGAAATTGCTCAGCTCCGCCACCTTGATAAATGTCTTTAAGTTTCTGACGTCCATAGCCGGCCTCCGTTTCTCTTTCTGCTTTATATTATAAAATTTTATAGTTTTTTGTCAATGGATAAATTTTATTTAAGAAGCCCTTTCCGGCATTTTTGTATAGTTCACTAAAAAAACGCCTTATTTTATCTTTTTTTAAGCCTTTTCCCTTATGATCCTATTGAAATAATGAAGAATGCGTGATAAAATAATGAAGGATTTTTGTCACGTCCGGAGGTTTATCCATGAAAAAAATCGTTTTTGCTGCTTTGATCCTTACCCTTTCCGCCGTGCTGCTCACCTCCTGCGGCAAATCGGACGCCGTCAAGCAGGTGGAGGCCCTGATCAAGAATCTGGACAGCCACGTGAGCCTTGACAGCGAAGAAGCCATTCTGTCCGCCAAAGAGGCCTTTGAAAACCTCTCCGAAGAGGAGCAGGGCAAGGTGGGCAACCACAAAAAGCTGGAAAAAGCCGTGGAGGAATATGAAAAGCTGGCGGGTCTGAACGACTACATCGCCAAGATGGTCGATTCCGCCGACACCACCTTCAGCAAGGACGACTTCGACGTTTCCGGCATGCTGGATCAGTATGACGAGATGGTCTCGCTCTACGACGGCCTGAAGGATTCCGAAAAAGAGCAGATCGTGGGCTTTGATAAGCTGGAAGACGCCGTGGCGCAGCTGCGGGATTACGACGCCGCCGCGCAGGAGGCCGCCGCCGCCTACGTGAAGGGCTTTATGGAGACCTATAAAGGCAAGGGCTACACCATCACCGCGGTGGGCTGCATCAAGCAGATCCGCGAGGAGAAGGAATATCACTTTTTCTCTCTGACCTATAAAGACAGCAGCGGCGAGGAGCACAACGTCTATTCCACCGCCCGCTTCGTGGGCGCCAACGTCATCAGCACCATTCTCGCCCGCCCGGACATCTTCTTCGCCGAGGCGCCCGCCACCGAGGATACCGACTGCCTGACCCACGGCAACGTGACCATCGACGTGGAAGCCGCCGTGGCCGCCGCTGAAAAGATGACCGTGGACGCGGCCCCCGCCACCACCGCCGCGCCGGCGGAAGAGACCACCGCGGCCCCCGCGGCAGAACCGGCGGAGACCACCACCGGCGCCTAAGCCGTCGCTGCCGGGCGCGGAAATAACCGGCCGACCGGCGGGGCGTGACGCTGCCAAAGGGGAGATAATTATGAGTGTGAAAATCATTGCGCACAGAGGCGCCAACCGCAAAGCGCCGCAGAATACGCTGCCCGCCTTCCGACAGGCCATCGCCGACGGGGCGGACGGGTTTGAGACGGACGTGCATCTGACGAAGGACGGCGTACCCGTCATCTGCCACAACTACACCATCGACAAGACCTCCGACGGGACGGGGGAGATTTCTTCCTACACGCTGGACGAGCTGAAGCAGTTTGATTTCGGCGCGTATTTTTCGGAAGGGTTCCGGGGAACGCCACTGCCCACGCTGGACGAATTTTTAGAGCTGGTAGCCCCCACCGACGCGGAGATCATCAATATCGAGCTGAAATGCCCAAAAGACCGCATGTTCGAGCTGGTGAGCAAGACCATCAAGGCCGTCCGCCGGTTCGGGGTGCTGGACCGGGTGATCATTTCCAGCTTTTCCCCCGCCATTCTGAAGACGGTGAAGGAGATCGAGCCCCGCTGCAAGACAGGCTTTCTGCACCCCACCGCCACGCCCTCCGTCTGCCGGGCGGTTTTCATCAACCCCTATCTCATTTTGAAAAGCACCAAGGCGGATTACGCCCACCCCGCCAGCATCACCGTCACGAGGCTGAGCGTGCTGCTGGAGCACAAAATGGGGCGCAAGGTCAACGTGTGGACCGTCAACGACGAGCCCACCATCCGCTATCTGCTTTCCTGCGGGGTGGACGGGATCATCACCGATATGCCGGATAAGGTGCGCGCCATTGTGGAAAAAGCGGAGGGCAAGCGCGCCGCCGTGGCCGTGGAGCCGGCCTGACGGCATTTGATCGCAACTGAAAAAACGTAAAAAAAGGGGCCGCCGTGCAACGTCACGACGGTATTTCCCGTTGATGTGGAGAGAGATATGAAAAGAATTCTGCCGGACCTGTTGTCCGTGGCGGCGGTGTGTGTGATCGCCGCCTTGCTTGCATTTGTCATCGTGATCGCTTCCCCCACCCAGCTGACGCCGCTGGGCGACGCCGTCGTCACCGTGGGGCTGAACGCCGACTACGTGGACGCGGGAGCCCAGGCCAAGCGGATCGTTTTTGACTATTCCGACGACGTGCAGACCAGCGGCGCCGTCAACACCGCCGTGCCCGGCGACTATGAGATCACCTACACCCTCAGCGGCCATGGCAAGACGAAGACCGCCGTGCGCACCGTCACCGTGAAGGATATCGTGGCCCCGCGCCTGACGCTGCTGGGCGACGCGACGCTGGAGGTGGACTACCTCTCCGACTTTGAGGAGCCCGGCTTTACCGCGGAGGACGACGTAGACGGCGATCTGACGGAGAACGTCTCCCGCGTGCTCTCAGACGTGCAGGAGACCGACGCCAACGGCGCGCCTGCCGTGGGCAAATATTACGTCTATACCTACTCCGTGACGGACAAGACCGGGAACGAGGCCACGGCGAAGCGCACGCTGCACGTAAAGCACGCCTTTACCGTGCCGGATACCAAGCCGGACGGCAACTCCGTCATCTGCCTCACCTTTGACGACGGCCCCAGCACCGAGGTCACCGATAAGATCCTCGACACTCTCTCCATCTACGGCGTAAAGGCCACCTTCTTCACCTGCGACTACGGAGAGGAGGGCGCCAAGCGCATCCGCCGGATGCTGGACGAGGGCCATACCGTGGCCATGCACACCCTCAGCCACGACTACGGCAAGCTTTACAGCTCCGTGGATTCCTTTATGAGCGAGATCCACGCCCAGCAGGAAAAGATCTTCAACGACACCGGCTTCAAGCCCACCTTCCTGCGGTTCCCCGGCGGCAGCTCCAACACCATCAGCGAAAGCTATTGCCAGGGCGTGATGACCGCGCTGGTGGACAAGGTCCATCAGGAGGGGATGGAATATTTCGACTGGAACGCCGACAGCGGCGACGCCCGGGGCAACGGCATTGACCCGGATACGCTATATAACAACTTTGTCAGCGAGGTGGAGCACGACCGCACCAATATCGTGCTGATGCACGACATCAACGCGAAACAAACCACGGCGGAGGCGCTGCCCCGCATGATCGAATACGGCATGGAAAACGGCTATGAATTCGCCCCCATCACGGACGCGACGCCGCCCGTTCACCATTCCGTCAACAACTGAGATTCCACCGGGATCGGCCGGGCTGCGCCCGACGGACCCCGGTTTTTTTGTTTGATCAAATCAAGAAAGGAACCTCTCCATGGACTATTATCTCGGCGTGGACGGCGGCGGCACGAAGACCGTCGCGCTGGTATGCGACGAAACCGGGCGTGACGTGATCACCGTCACCGGGGATTCCATCAACTACCGCTCCGAGGGCATGACCGCCGCGAGGGCGCATCTGCGGGACATTCTGTCGGAGATCGAACGAAAGACCGGGATCGCCGCCTTCCGGGGGGCGTGCATCGGCTCCTCCGCCCTGTTCGGCGCCGCGACGGAGGAAGAGACCCGCGCCTTTACGGAGGACCTGCTGCGGGCGGAACGCATCCGCATGGACAGCGACCTGTTCATCGCCCTGAAGGCCTGCGGAACGGCCAACGCCCTGGCCGCCATCTGCGGCACCGGCTCCATGGCGGCGGCCTTTGACGGCGGCGGGAACGTCGTCACCCGCGGGGGCTTCGGCTATCTGTTCGGGGACGAGGGCAGCGGCTACGCCATCGCCCGGGAGGCGCTGTTTATCGCCGCGCGGGCCGCGGAGGGCACCGAGCCGCCCACGCGGCTGACGGAGGCCCTGTGCGCCCACTTCGGCGTGAAGGACGTTTACGGCTTCACCGCCCTCGCCTACGACCCACCCCTGCCCCGCAAGGAGCTGGCGGCCTTCGCCCCCTGCGTGACCCGCTGCGCCGGGCAGGGCGACCCGGCGGCCCTGGCCGTGCTGCGCCGTCAGGCGGACCTGTTCGCCGACACCGTCCGTTCACTGGCAGCCGTTCTGCCGGAACGTCCGGAGGTCTTTCTCTACGGCGGCGTGTTCACCCACGATCAGATTTTCACCGCCCGGTTCAAAGAGCGGATCGCCTGCTGCTGCGAAGCCTGCGGTATGCTGCCTGCCCCGCCGGTCAGGGGCGCTGCCCTGGCCGCCATGGCGCTGTAACCGTATCAACAAAAAAGACATCGTCACGGATCATTGTGGGATGCAGCAATCAGAATCTGTTGAAGCAACGAGATTTCCCCTGCAGCGCGGCGCCTCAGTGCCGCTGTTTACAAAAGTGTCATTCAGCAACATGGAAAATCGGCAAAATCGTTTTATCTCAGACAACATCTTCTTTTCCGGTCAGCAAAAAAGGTTGTTTACGTCACGAGCGGCACTGAGGTGCCGCGCTACCGGAGTCGTCAATACCCCCACGATTTGTTGACAACAAATTCCACAATGATCCGCCATCAAAAAAACGCCCTGTGCATGACAGAAGCGTTGAATCTGTCGATTGACACGGGGCTTTTTCGTTTTTTTTACTAAAAATCAGTGGGAGATTCTGTATAATCTCTAAGGCCATTCATAATTCGTTCACAAAAATTCGTTAGTCTTGCACAAGTTTCATGCTAAACTTTTGGCAATCTATCCAATGGAGGTTTATTCGTGGCTAAGAGAGAACGAAACGTCCTGAGATTCAACATTCAACGCAAGATCGTTGCCAACATGACGACGGACAGCTGGCGGCATATCCCCCACGTCAGCTATATCTACGACGCCGACGTCACCGATTTCGTGGCGGCCTATAAACAATTTGATGAAGAAACGCCCTATCACATCACCTTCAACACCGTGATGCTGAAGGCGCTTTCCGAGGGCATCAAGGCCGCGCCCCGCATGAACGCCCACATGCACTTTGAGCCAAAGCTGGTCCGCGGCAAGCTGACCTTTTACGACAAGATCGACATCTCCGTGCCGTGGACGCTGCCCGACGGCAACATGATGACCATCACCATGAAGGACATGGGCAACAAGACGCTGAAGGAGATGACCGAATACACGGAGGACATCAACCGCCGTCTGAAGAACACCAACCTGACCGAGGCCCTCTATTCCGTCTCCATCAACGACACCATGGAGATGATGAAATCCGGCCATATCCTGCGGGCCATCCAGCGGCTGTACGGCTCCAAGACCAACCCGCGCCACCGCGTCACACCCCTCAAGGGCCGCGAAAAAGAGGAATACGACCGGATTCCCGATTCCGACAAGATCACCATTGAGGACCTGCGCCAGGGCACCATCACCATCTCCAACGTGGGCGCTTCCGCCAAGGGCATTCAGGGAGCGCTTGATATGCTGATGATCATCCCCCCGCAGATCTGCGCCATCGGCATCAGCTCCATGCAGCGCCGTCCCGCCGTGGTGACGGATGAGGAAGGCAACGAAAAGATGGAGATCCGCACCATTCTGCCCATGTGCATCTGCTTCGACCACCGGGCGCTGGATTTCGGCGAGGTGACCCCCTTCATCAAGAAGATGGAGGAGATCTTCAAAGACCCGTGGATGGTGATGAACTGAGCGGGATTGCAACCGACGAAGACAGCTGTTTCGTATTCAATCGGATAAAAAGAGAAAGATCCCTGAACGCGTGTTCGGGGATCTTTTCATATTGATGAAGAGGGATTTGTCGATTTAATTCGGAATTCGGAATTCGGAATTCGGAATTAAAACAGCCCGACAAACCCCGATTGATCAACGGACAGCCCGCTATCCTGCCGCGGGCAGCCGTGTTACGCCTGCTTGCCCTTCAGCTTGTCCAGCTCGCGCTTGTACTTATCCCGCTCGCTCATGGCGTTGGCGGCGTCGTTGAGGTAATCCGCGATCTCGGATTTATACTTCTCTGTCAGCTCCGCCTGCTTTTGCACGTTGTTGGCCAGATCCAGCGACACCAGCACCAGCGCCTGCGTCAGCGACAGGCGGGGGTCCTGCATCATCTCGTTCAGGCGGTCGTTGATCTGCCCGGCCAGCGCCTCGATTTTCTCCGCGGGCTCGTCGGACAGGATGGTATAATGCTGGTTGCCGATGTTGATCTCCACTCTGTTTTTCGTTTCCATAGCCATCACCTTAATTCTTTCTGAACTGCTGCTTCATCCGCAGCTCTCTGGACAGGATCTTCTTGCGCAGCCGCAGCGAATGGGGGGTGACCTCCAGCAGCTCGTCGTCCTTGAGGAATTCCATGCACTGCTCAAGGCTGAGTACCGAGTGAGGCACCAGCCGCAGCGCCTCGTCGGAACCGGCGGCGCGGGTGTTGGTCATCTGCTTTTTCTTGCACACGTTGCAGACGATATCCTCGTTCTTGGAGCACTCGCCCACGATCATGCCCTCATAGACCTCCACGCCGGGGCCGATGAAGAGCCGCCCTCTGTCCTGCGTGTTGAACAGGCCGTAACCGGTGCTTTCGCCCGTCTCGTGGGCCACAATGGAGCCGCGCTCACGGGTCTGGATATCGCCCTTATAGGGCTCATAGCCGGCGAACAAGTTGTTCATGATGCCGTAGCCGTTGGTATCGGTGAGGAACTCGGACCGGTAGCCGATGAGGCCGCGGGCCGGGATCTTGAATTCCAGATGGGTGGTGCCCCCGTCGCGGGTGCCCATGTTTTCCAGCTCGCCCTTACGGGAGCCGATCTTCTCCATCACCGCGCCCACGTAATCCGTGGGGACCTCCACGATCAGCAGCTCCATGGGCTCGTTGAGCACGCCGTCGATGGTCTTGTAGATGACCTGCGGGCGGGACACCTGAAATTCATAGCCCTGCCGGCGCATGGTCTCGATGAGGATGGACAGGTGCAGCTCGCCCCGGCCGGAGACCTTGAAGGTATCGGTGGAATCCGTCTCCTCCACCCGCATGCTCACGTTGGTCTCCACCTCTTTGAACAGGCGCGCCCGGATGTTGCGGGAGGTGACGAACTTGCCCTCGCGTCCGGCGAAGGGCGAATCGTTGACGATAAAGTTCATGGAAAGGGTGGGCTCGTCGATCTTGACGAAGGGCAGCGGCTCGATATGCTCCGGGTCGCAGAGGGTGTCGCCGATGTTCAGGTCCTCGATGCCGGAGACCGCCACGATGTCGCCCTGCACGGCGGATTCCGTCTCCGTGCGGCCAAGGCCCGTGAACTGATACAGGCGGGACACCTTGACCCGCCGCTCTTCGCCGTCGGTGTTGCACAGGATCACCTGCTGGCCGTTTTTCACGGTGCCGCGCTCGATGCGGCCCACGCCGATGCGGCCCACGTAGTCGTCGTAGTCAAGGCTGGAAAACAGCAGCTGCAGCGGGCCGTTCTCGTCGCCCTCGGGGGCGGGGATATTTTCCAGAATGGCGTCCAGCAGCGGGCGCATGTCGCCGCTGCGGTCGTCCTTATTGAGGGAAGCGTAGCCCTCTCTGGCGGAGGCGAACACCACCGGGAACTCGATCTGGTCCTCGTCCGCGCCCAGCTCGATGAACAGGTCCAGCACCTCGTCGATGACTTCGTCGGGGCGCGCGCCGGGCCGGTCGATCTTGTTGATGACCACCAGCGGCTTTTTGCGCAGGGCCAGCGCCTTTGACAGCACGAAGCGGGTCTGGGGCATGCAGCCCTCGAAGGCGTCCACCAGCAGCAGAACGCCGTCCACCATGGTCATGATGCGCTCCACCTCGCCGCCGAAATCGGCGTGGCCGGGGGTGTCCACAATGTTGATCTTCACGCCTTTATAATTGACCGACGTGTTTTTGGAGAGGATCGTGATGCCTCTCTCCCGCTCCAGATCGTTGGAGTCCATCACGCGGTCCTGCACCACCTCGTTTTCACGGAAGGTGCCGCTCTGCTTTAAGAGCTTATCCACCAGGGTGGTCTTGCCGTGGTCAACGTGGGCGATGATCGCGATGTTTCTGATATCTTCCCTTGTACTCAAAATTTCACCTTCAAAAACAAATTTCACAAATAAATATTGTAGCATTTTGTCGCGGAAATTGCAACAGAAAATTTGTCTAAGAGCGCTGTTTCCGCATGAATAAATATTCATTTTTCATTGACAACCCCGCGGCGGAATGGTATGATGGAAAAAACCGCTTTCACCAATCGCTTTCGGGAGGGAAACAGGATGGCGGAGGAAAAGAAAAACGAGGGTTTACAGCTCAACAAAAAGACCGTGATCGGCATCACGGCGGTGCTGCTGGCGGTGTGGATCCTGGCGGGCGTTCTGACACAGATCGTGCCCCGGGGTCAGTTCACCACGGCTATGGATCCGGAGACGGGCCGGGAGGAGATCACCTCCGACAGCGTCTATCAGCCGGTGGAGGACTACCGTATGCCCCTGTGGCGCATCATCGCCGCGCCGGTGATGGTTTTCGTAGACGCGGACACCCGCGAGACCGGCATGACGGGCATATTGATCGTGGCGTTCATCGTGCTGATGGGCGGCACCTTCCTGCTGCTGGACCGGGCCGGGGTGCTGCGGTACATCGTGGCGGCGGCCATCAAACGGTTCTCCCGAAAAAAATACCTGCTGCTCGCGCTGCTGGTGCTGTTCTTTATGGCGCTGGCCTCCACGGCGGGCATATTGGAAGAGAGCGTCACGCTGGTGCCCATCACCGTGGCGGTCTCGCTGGCGCTGGGCTGGGATTCGCTGGTGGGCCTCGGCATGAGCCTCATTGCGGTGGCCTTCGGCTTTACCGCCGCCACCTTCAACCCCTTCAACGTGATGACGGTGCAAAAGCTGGCCGGGGACGTGGAGATCTTTTCCGGCCTGTGGCTGCGGCTGGTGACCTTCGTACTGGTCTACGCCGTACTGCTGCTGTTCCTGCTGACCTACGCCAGACGGATCGAAAAAGACCCGAAAAAGAGCCTCGTCTATGAGAGCGACGCGGCGCTGCGGGAAAAATACACCGCCGACGACCCCGCCGCCGTGTTGGCCGACAAGGCCGCCGGACGGGGTGCGAAGGCCTTCGGAGTCTGTTTGCTTGGCGCATTCCTGTGCATCATTCTCGACTTTATCCTCGGCATGCAGGGAACGCTTTCCATGGGGGGCATCGCTGTCTTCTTCCTGATCGGCGGCCTGCTGGCGGGCAAGCTTTCCGGCATGAAGGGCAAGGAGCTGCTCTCGGGCTTCGGCACGGGCATCAAGACCATCGCCCCGGCGCTGCCGCTGATTTTCATGGTCATCGCGGTGGCCTACATTCTCAACAAGGGAATGATCATGCACACCATTCTCAACGCCGTCTACGGGCTGCTGTCAAAGACAGGCCCCTACGGGGCGATTTTGATCATCTTCCTTTTCATCGCCCTGCTGGAGTTCTTCATCGGCTCGGGCACGGCCAAGGCCTTTCTCGTGATGCCTCTCGTCATTCCGCTGGCCCACCTGATGGGCATCAGCTCCAATACCGTGGCGCTGACCTTCTCCATGGCGGACGGCTTCACCAACCTCCTCTACCCCACCAGCGGCATCATGATCATCGCCATCGGCCTGATCGGCGTTTCCTACGGCAAGTGGCTGCGCTTCACCTGGAAGCTCTTCGCCATGGAGGCCGTAGTTGCGGCGGCCATCATGCTGTTTGCCGTGTGGGTGGGATATCGGTAAACAGGGATTTGTCGGGGCTCCCCGGTAGCGCGGCACCTCAGTGCCGCTATTGGGTAATGTTACTTTTGAAACGGTTTTGTATTTTCACCGGCCGTTTCCTGTATAGAATAAACGGTTCTTAACCAAACGATTCATTTGAAATGTTGTTTTCGTTTGCAGCGGCACTGAGGTGCCGCGCTACCAGAGATATCGACAAACCCCCAACTTGACAACCAAAAGAAACAATGACAAACAAACGATCTTTATTTCTACAAGGAATGAAAGACGGCGTCCCCATTGCGCTGGGGTATCTGGCCGTCAGCTTTTCGCTGGGCATCCCCGCCGGGAAGGCGGGGCTTTCGCCGCTGCAGGGCTTTCTGGCAAGCTTCTTGTGCAACGCCTCCGCCGGGGAATACGCCGGCTTCACCATGATCGCGGCGCAGGCCTCTTATCTGGAGATGGCGCTGGCGACGCTGGTGGCCAACGCCCGGTATTTTCTCATGAGCTGCGCCGAAAGCCAGCGGCTGGCCCCCGACCTGCGGCTGCGCCACCGGCTGCTGATCGGCTTTGATATCACCGACGAGATCTTCGGCATCTCCATCGC
>CADAMO010000020.1:1564-34090 GCA_902788995.1 Oscillospiraceae bacterium | reverse complement strand
CGTCAGCGTGTACTGGTACGCATCCGCCGCGTCCGGCGTCACCGTGTATTGGAACGATTTGGTTCCGTCCTCATTCAGCGTGAACTGGGTCAGCTCTTCGCCGCCCACGGTCACGGAGACGATATTCGCCGGGACCGTCGCGGTCAGCAGCGCCGTCTCACCGAGGGTGATGGCATCGTTCTCCCACACGGCGGTCACTTCGGTCAGATCCACCGTGGGCTCCTGCGCCGCCAGCGCCGGGGCGCTGAGGGCCTTGGTGCGGTAGCCGTTGGCGTCTTCCAGCGTCACGTCCGCGCTCACCGCGCCCAGCTCTTCCGCCGTCACCTGATACGTCCACTGACGCATGCCGTTATCCAGCGTCTCATAGCCCGCAATCTCCTTGCCGTCCAGCAGGGCTTTCTCAAAGTTGGCGGGGGCGGTGATGGTCAGCGTGGCAGTCTCGCCCAGCTCGAAGGTATCCTTATCCCAGGTCACCGTCACCGCGCTGCTGTCCAGCGTCTGGGCGCCGGTCTCGCCGGTGCTCTGGGCCAGTTCCAGCGTGTTCAGCGCGCCGCGGGAGAAGCTGAACCGCAGCATTCTCGCCGGAGCCGCCGCCTGCGTCTCATTGGCGCCGTAAGACCATTTCAGCTTCGTCAGGGAAATGACGCTGCTGGAGGAGGTATTGCGGATCACGACCACGTTCGTGAGGTAGGAGCCTGCCGTCGTATTCGCCCACGTCACGGCCTTGAGGATATCCTTATACATCTCCGTGGCGCAGGTCACGTTGTATTCGTTTTCTGTATCATTGTTTACGGTAATGCTGCCGCCGGCGCCGTTCACCATCTTGACGCCCACCGCCAGTTTCGCGGGAAGCGCATTGCCACCGGTCTCCACCTGGAACGCGATCGCCTGACCGGGGTTCAGATAGACCTCGTTTTTCGGGCCGATGTCCTTATATGTGGCAAAGTCGGTGACAAGGTTTCCGTTGGCGTCTTTATTTGTCTCAAGGAACGCCACGCCGGCCGTCGTGGTATCGCCCGCCGCGTCAAACGTCTTGGCGTCGATCAGGATATCACGGACCTCCTGATAGTGGGTGTCGTATTCCTTCGCCGCCACGTAGGCGTTGTAGATGTCGCTGCCCGCTGAGATCTGGGTAGGATCGATGGGATCGTAGATGCGGACGGAATCCACGTAGAATTTATATTTGCCCTGGTTGGCGGAATCCATCATCTTCGAATACTTCGGCTCGACCGTCACCGTGTAGGTGTCGTAGGCCATGCCGGTGCAGCTGATAACCGGCACCTGGTACAGCGTGCCGCCGTCGGTCGTTTCACTGCCGCGTTCATTGGCCACCCAGCCGTAGGCGCGCTCGAGGCCATCGGTGTTTTCCGTGGTGCCCCGTCTGTTT
Source organism: Oscillospiraceae bacterium (assembly GCA_902788995.1). Lineage (GTDB taxonomy): Bacteria > Bacillota > Clostridia > Oscillospirales > Acutalibacteraceae > RUG806. The sequence continues at coordinate 32,703 of CADAMO010000020.1, read as the reverse complement.
CCCTGAATAAAGAAACCTTCCGTAGAGTTCTGGGGCAGGAGATAGATCGGCTTGGTGGTCTCCGCCAGCGTCACCACGTTGTTGTCTGTCAGGAACAGCGGGCCGTAGGCATAGCCGAAATAGGTGTTGACCAGCAGGTTCTTTGCTACCGGCGGAACGGTTTCGTCTTCGCCGGTCTCATCATTGTGCTTCGTCGTTGTGGTGGCGCCATTGACCGTCACCAACACCGCGCCGGTATCACCGGCGGTGACGGAATACAGGTCAAAGCCCGTGCCCTTGAAGGTGAAGGTCGCCGTAGCACCCTTATTCGACTTGCTCACTTCCACGTACTTCGCCGTGCCCATGGAATAGGTAGCAGAGTTCTCGCCGTTATATTCGGGGACAAAAACGACCGGGGAAGCGTCGTCGCCGGGGGCGTCTCCGTTTTCAAACGCCGCCGTATAGGCGTCATCCGGATCTTTCCACTGGGCGGTGGCGCTATTCTTGAATTCGATAAACCCCTTTTCCTCCATATACACGCTGCTGGCCGGAATCACGGTGACAGAAGCGGCGCAGGTCACGCCCTCATACGTGACGGTATAGGTGAAGGTGACCTTGGAAGAAAGGATGATCTGCGGAACAAATGCGATCTGTCCGTTGGTAACGGAGGCCTTGAAAACGGATTCGTCCGCCGTGACGCCTGCCAGCGCCGCGCCTTCTTTGTCGTTTTTCAGCGCGTCGATCATAACGCCCACGCCCAGATCCAGCAGGCAGGAGTCGTCCGCCGTGACCGTGACGGTCTCAGAGACGTCGCAGCGGGTGCAGCGATGGATGGCGTTGTGGGTGTTATTACTGTCGGCGACCCATACATAGTCGTGGCCGAGGGCGGGAACCGTCTGCTGAGCGACAAGTATCGTTCCGCAGCGGGAGCACTTGACGCCCGCAGTCAGACCGCTTTCGGTACAGGTAGCCGCCACGGCCGGGATCTCGGTTTCAACATGGCCGAGGGCGGGAACCGTCTCCTGCGCCACAAGTATCGTTCCGCAGCGGGAGCACTTGACGCCCGCAGTCAGGCCGCTTTCGGTACAGGTAGTCGCCACGGCCGGAATCTCAATTTCAATGTGCCCGAGCGCATCTACGTCTCTGGTCTCTTTCGTATGGCAACGGGAGCACTCGCGGGTCTCAACGCCCTTTTCCGTACAGGTGGGCTGGGTGGTGACGGTCCAGTCGCCCCATGCATGACCGAGGGCGGAGACCGTCTGCTGGGCAACGAGAACCGTATTACAGACAGAACAGTGCTTTCCTTCTGTCAAACCGGTTTCTGTGCAGGTCGGGGCGACCGCCGCATCGATCACTTCCGTATGACCGTTGGCGTTGACGGTTTCCGTATAGGTACCGCCGCAGCCGCTGACCGTACAGGTGTAGGTCTTGACGCCCGTGCCGGTGCAGGTGGGCCGCGTCGTCACGGAACCGCTGTTCCACGTGTGTGTGACAGCGCCGCCGTACTGGTTACAGCCGTTGACGCACTTGAAGCTGTGGGTACCGTTCACTCCGTTGCTGTCATTCTTGATAGCTCCGGTATAGCTGTGGGGCTTCTTCGCGATCGTCTGCGCCTCTTCCGTCGTTTCAGTCGTACAGGCGGAGGTAGTGAAATACTTGTTACAGCGGGTACACTTATAGTACTCATTATTACCAGCCGCCAAACAGGTTGCTGCAACCGCCGCGATTTTTTGAGGATTGTGGCCCAACTTTGCAACGCTTTCCGTCTTTGTGGCACCGCAGCCAGTAAACGTACAGGTATAAGTTTTTACGCCTGCCGTGGTACAGGTGGGCTGTGTGGTCACCGTTCCGGAGTTCCACGTATGCGCGGCAAATTCCAGAATCACCGAAACGTGGCTGGCAGGAATTGTACCACTCAATGCCGCACCGTGGCTGTTGCCGACGTAGTGGTAACCGTTGGCAGGTCTGATATCCTTGATTTCATAAGAAGTACCGTAATCGTACTCCGTATAGAAATCCGCAACGTCATTTTTGACCTGGGAACCGTTGATATATACGTCCGCCGTTCCCTTGCCGCTGATATTGCCTACAGCAGCGTTCGTGCTGCTGTCCCAACCGTTCAGATCAAGATAGTACTGATTGATCTTCCACTTGGCGCGCAGCGTGCCGTTGGAGGCGCCGAAGGTATAGGTTTTGCCGCTGAGGCTGCCGCCGCCGCTTGAAATCTCCCATCCGGCAAAGGTATATCCAGTGCGGGTCGGATCTTTCGGGGAGAACGTGCCGCTGAACGAACCGGTGACATTGGTGGTGGAGGTACTGCCGTTCCAGCTGCCGCCATTGGGATCGACCGTCACCGTTTTGTCATTACCCAGATAATAGAACGTGCGCTGATGTTCCTTGTTGGAAATCTGCGTCTGTGTGATATGCTTATATTCGACATTGGCGCCCGTACTGATGATGCCAAGCCCCGTGTTCAGGTTGGCGTTCGTGAACGTTGCGTTCGCCGCTTTTTGATTCTTCGTGAGCAGATTGCCCTTGTAAGTATAATTTGTATAAGAGGTATTTTTAAGGGTCAGCGCATAACCGGCGCGGATCGCCTCGGTTTCGACAGGATTCGATACACCGGAAATGTTGATTACTTTGTACTGATTGCTGAAAACACCGGTATCGCTCAGCACTTTTACCACGCCCAGATCGTAGACCTGCGCGCCGTTTGTTGTTCCGGAATACTCCGTCCGGAGGGTGTTGGTCTGATTGGTCAGATTGGTCGTAGAGCAAGAGGTGGTGGTGGGATTGCCGACGGCCTCACTGACGGATTTCAGGTAAGATTTCCAGTTGTTGAAATCGGAAGCGTTGGTGAACCAGCCGGACTGGAACCCGTATTTCTGCGCCGTCTGAACGGCGGAACGCCAGGAGGCCTTGTTGACCTGAATGAAGTTGACGTAGCTGTCCAGGATACAGAAGCAGCGGTCACCGTTGCCGTCGGTGCCGAAGGCGCCGCGGAAGGCCACCCAGCCGCTGGGGATGGCGGAATTCATGGCGCAGTTCCGGATAGCCCAGTTACGGCCGCGGTTGGTCCAGCGGTCGCCGCCGTAGATATCTACGCTGGCGTCGTATTCACTGGGGTTGGTAGTTTTGCGGGTGTACCAGTTGCGGCCGGACTGAATGCGGTCGCCCCAGTTGTTCAGCTTGCCCCAATAGCCCCAAACGGTGCCGGCGCCTTCATTATCGGTGACGTAGATACCGCCGTCGAGGTTCGGGATCTGGTTCAGGTTGGTGTAACGGCTGGTATCCACGTTGATGTAGGCTTCGCCGGAACGCTCAAACACACACAGGGTTTCGTCGCCGTAGTTGTAGCCGTATTCCTTGCTGGTGTACCAACCGCCCTTGGTGGGCAGGCCGCACTGCTGGCCGCCGTTGAACCAGGAGTCGGGGCTGGTGATACCGTCGCCCTGCGTAGGCCCGCCAAGAAGAGGCAGAAAATTGTTATAGGGATAATAACCGCCGGCAGTGGAGATGCCGTGGATACCGCTGACCCAGGACAAACCGGAACCGAAGGAGTTGCCGCCGCGGGTATTCTTACATTTACCGGCAGCGAAGACGGGGGACAAATACGGCGCGTAGGCCACCGTATAGGCGTAGAAGGTCGCCGTCGTGCCGTCTGTCATCGAGCAGGTGATTGTCCATTCCAGCGTCTTCGTCTGTGAAGAAGAAATGCCACTGGAAAGCGTCAAGGTAAAGGAATCGTCATAGGTCAGATTCCCGCTTTTGGTCGTACCCCAGCTTCCGAGCGACGCGCCGTTGACGGTAACGCTTGTTACAGAGCTGATGTACTTGCTGTAAATATAAAACTTACCGACCGTTTTGGATTTCTCCCGGTCAAGCGAAATACCGCCGGAAGAACTCACCGTGTTATTGACGTAATACTTCACGCTGGTGGTGGCGGTATTGTAGTTGTTCTGCGGCGTCATGTAAACGGTCTCCGGAACGCCGATCACGATATCGTCCCAGCAGGAGGACAGGATCCGTCCACTATTATCCGCATACGCAAAATCGGCAAACAACCCTATATACCCAAACGTCATGACGACGGTCAGGAGAAGGGCCAGCGATCTGCGCAGGAAATTGGTTTGGGGAGTGACTTTTATCATAGCGAGCCTTCCTTTCAAACAGAAATAACCATACGGAGTCATACATACAGAAATATATATTATATTGTAATAGAATATAAACAAAATAGCAACCGGCAAAATAGAAAAAAATGTACAAAAAATGACAATTACTTTGTTACGACATGCAAAAAAACAAGAAAACAATTGACATCGCTTTCGGTTGCTTGTTAAAATGCAGTTATGAAACATTTATTATCTATTTTATTATCATTCACGTTATTCTTTCTCATGCTGCCTGTTTTTGCACAGTACGCGTCAGCGGAAACGCAGTTTCCCGACGCAGAAAAACAAGCTTCACTGGCAATGCAGGTGCAGCCGTTTGACGCCGACGACGCCCGGGTCGAGGTATTGGAGCTATCCGGCTATGAGAACGACCCGTTCTGCCTGTTTCTCCCCGCCGGATGCGACAGGGAAAACCTTGTCGTCTTCTTTCCGTCAAATACCCTGACCGTCAACGGAACGCCTCTTGCGTCCGGGGAAACGACCGACGTTTTCTCCGAGGACGGCGTTTATACCGTCACGACGGAAGAAGCGACCTACGGTCTGCGGGTAATGGGAGCTGACCATCTTCCGTCCCTGTATCTCGAAACGGACAGCGGAACGCTTGACGCCATTCATGCGGATAAGACCTATAAAGAACCGGGTCGGCTTACCGTGGCGGAAAACGGGGAGATCACCCTGAACAGCGCCGCGCTGTCTTACGTCAAAGGCAGGGGCAACTCCAGCTGGCGCTCAAACGAAAAACGGAGCTATACGATCAAGTTTGAGGAAGATACCGGGCTGCTGGGAATGAAAGCCGCAAAAAAATGGGTGCTGACCTCCAACAACATGGACCCGACGCTGATGCGCAACGCCATCGCCTACTCCGCCGCTCAGCTGACAAGGCTCCCCCATACCGTCGGTTTCGCCTTTGTCGATCTCTACGTCAACGGCTGTTACCGGGATCGAAGTCGGCAAAAACCGCATCGCCATCAACGACCTTGAAGCAGCGAACGAGGAGGCCAATCCCGGTATGCTGCTTTCAGAAGCGAAGCGGATGCAGAACGAAAAAAAGTCGCCGACCCGGGTTTGGTGCGACGTGCCCAACGAGCCGGAAAACCTCACCGGCGGCTATCTGCTGGAATATGAGTACCGCGACGCCCTTACGGATGAAAAAAGCGGTTTTGTCACCGACAGCGGCGTCAGCCTGATCCTTCACTCGCCCAAGCACGCCACGCAGGGTGAAATCAACTATATCGCGGACCTGTACGGCGAACTGGAGGAGGCGCTGCTTTCGGAAGACGGCGTCAACAAACAGGGAAAGCACTTCAGCGACTATCTTGACATGGATTCGTTTATCGACGGGCTGCTGTTGTATGATTTTACCGCCAATCAGGACAAAGGCTTCACCAGCTGGTATCTGTATCTTCCGCAGGATTCGCAGACGTTTTACATGGGCCCCCTGTGGGATTTTGACCAGAGCATGGAAACGCCTGATCAGCCTCCGGACAGCGTCAACGTTTCGGCGCAGGCGCGATACGGAAACAGCCACCAGATCGGTAGTTATCAGGAACAATCGTTTATTGAACTGTTTTTCTCCCACAGAGAGTTTATCGACCGGATGACGGAACGGTTTGACGGTTTCAAAGAGGTGCTGGCGGATTCGCTCAATGAAAAAACGGCGGCGCTTTTTGAGGAGATCTGCGCTTCCGCCGCGATGGACGGCGTTCGCTGGGGCTATACAATCAATCAAAAGAAGGACGTGGAGCTGCAGGACTTCGTCAACGAAAGGATCGAAACGCTGACGGCGATCTATGGGGACATGGACGCTTATATTGATGAAGCCGTTCAGACGCTGGAACGCAACGGCCTGCCGGGAGAGCGAGCCCCCAAAGGCGGTCATACCGCTGTTTACATCTCTGCTGCGGCAGCGGCGCTGGTGATCGCGATATTCATGTTTGTGATCATGAAGCGGAAAAGACGGCAGGGAAAGAGCCGTTGACAAGCCCTTCCCCTCTTGGATATAATAAAAAGAGATTATAAAACGACAGGAGACTGAGAGTATGTATACGTCAGACAACGGCAAGATCTGGCTGGCCACGGGCAGCGAGAGAATTTATCTGGAGCCCGCCATGGCCAACCGCCACGGGCTGATCGCCGGGGCCACCGGCACCGGCAAAACCGTCACCCTGAAGGTGGTGGCGGAATCCTTCAGCGAGATGGGCGTGCCCACCTTCATCGCCGATATCAAGGGCGACGTTTCCGGCATGTGCCTGCCGGGGTGCGAGAACAAGCATATCCGCCGGTCCATCGACACCATGGGCATCGAGAATTTCGACTACACCTCCTTCCCCGTCCGCTTTTTTGACGTTTACGGCAAGCTGGGCCACCCGGTGCGCACCACCGTCAGCGAGATGGGGCCGGAGCTGCTCGCCCGGCTTTTGGGGCTGAACGACACCCAGAGCGGCGTGCTGCGGATCGTGTTCCGCATCGCCGACGACAAGGGCTTGCTGCTGCTGGACCTGAAGGACCTGCGCAGCATGCTGGTGCACGTGGCGGACAACAGCAGCGAGTATAAACTGCGCTACGGCAACGTCTCCCCACAGACCGTGGGGGCCATCCAGCGGGCGCTGCTGACCCTTGAGGACGAGGGCGGCGACCTGTTCTTCGGCGAACCGGCGCTGGATATCGCCGACTGGTTCGACTGGGCGGAGGATGGCCGCGGCGTGATGAATATCATGGAATGCAGCGAGCTTTTCCAGCACCCGCTGCTCTACGGCACGTTCTTGCTGTGGATGCTCAGCGAGCTGTATGAGCTGCTGCCCGAGGCCGGGGACCTGGACAAGCCGAAGATCGCGTTCTTTTTCGACGAGGCGCATCTGCTGTTCAAGGACGCCCCCAGGGCCATCATCGACAAGGTGGAGCAGGTAGTGCGCCTGATCCGCAGCAAGGGCGTTTCCGTCTGGTTCATCACCCAGAACCCCATGGATATCCCCGAGACCGTGCTGGCGCAGATCGGCAACCGGGTGCAGCACGCCCTGCGCGCCTACACCCCCAACGAGCAGAAGGCCATCCGCGCCGCCGCCAGGTCCTTCCGGGAGAACGACGCCTTTGACACCGAGACGGTGCTGCAGGAGCTGGCCACCGGCGAAGCGCTGGTGAGCGTGCTGGATGAAAAGGGCGTGCCCACCATCGTGCAGCGTGCCAACATTCTGCCGCCCAAGAGCAGCATGAACGCCGTGGAGCCCGCCGTCATCGGCACCATGATCGCCAACTCCCCGCTGAAGGACAAATACGACGAGGCCGTCGACCGGGAATCCGCCTATGAGATCCTCACCGCCGAGATGGAGGAAGCCGAGCGGGAGGCGGAGGAAGCCGCCAGAGAAAAAGAAGAAGCCCGCAAGGCGAAAGAGGAAGAAAAAGCGCGGCAGGCCGAGGAAAAGGCGCGGCTGGCGGAAGAAAAGAAAAAAGAGGCCGAGCGCAAGGCAAAAGAGCGGGAAAAGAAGGCCGCCGCCACCAAAAGGAAAAATTCGGTCATGGGGAAGACGGCGTCCGCCGCCGCCAACGCCATCGGCCGCGAAGTGGGACGACAGCTGGTGAGAGGCCTGTTCGGAACGCTGAAAAGATGACGCAAAGCGCCGTTTCAGTCGGAAGACGTGAGCCGGAAGGCGGAAGCCGCCCTCCGGGCGCTCCCATGGAATATGGTGGAAGATAACAGAATTTTTGACGACGGGCTTTGTCTTTCGATGTCTGCTGAAATCGCCGGAGCGTGTTGATGGGAGGAACCTGTTATGGACAGAAAAACCGTGAAGTTGCTCAAAATCATTGGGGCGGGAGCCGCTGCGCTGGCTGCTGCCGCGTCGTTGACGCCGTTTTCCGTGGTGACGCATGAGGACGCTACCAGAGAGATCAAGGCGCTGTTGTACAAGATCGTAAAATGGGACCGCGCGTTTGCCTGGGAAAAAAGCGATCCCTCCGACGATATCGCAAAAGCGGGCGTGTATGCGCCGATGAAGGTATATTTTTACCCCAAGAACCGGCTTTCCGTTAATGAGCTGTTCGACTGGGAACTGAAGCGGGGCAACGTATACGCCACCTATGAAACCGAAATCGGCATGGCAGAATCCCAACCCCGGCCCTTCAGCGATTTCGAAAAAGAATGGGTTCGGGAATTCGCCGGAACGGTCCCGCAGGAGCAAGTGGACAAACACGTGCTGTCCTGCGGCAATTTCATCTGGCACGTGTTTTCGTGGGAACTGCTGCCACGGGAGGCCTATCTGGAGGGCGACGCGGCACGCGCCGCCTATGACGCGGAGGACCATACCGGCGCGGTTTTCTTTGAGCCCTTTGCCGACGAGGAAGACGAACCCCGGAACGAAAAAGACGATTCCGCCGCCGCGCTGGACAGACGGATCGAAATCTATGTCACCGCAGCGGACCGCTCATGGAGCTACATCAAAACCCATGAAACCGATGATTGCGGGCCGTATTTCATCAAAAAGGAGACGCAGAAATGAAACGAATCACCGCCGTATTGCTCTCGCTCCTGCTGGCGCTGACGCTGCTGTTCACGGCCTGCGCGCCGCTGCAGGGAACGCCCGCGGCACAGCCGGACGAAGCGGAAAATGACGTTCAGATCACCGTCGTCAGCGACGCGCCGACCGATGAAACGCCCACGGACGTTCACGCCAATTCCCCGCCGGAGGAAACAGTGGAGGAACAGGCGGAAGAAACGGAAGCGCCGACCGAAGCGGAGACGGAAACGCAGGCACAGCCCGCCATCGACGAGGACGGCTGGTATTATTCCAAAGAGGAAGTGGCGTTGTATATCCACACCTACGGTCATCTGCCCGGCAACTTCATCACCAAAAAAGAGGCGAAAAAGCTGGGGTGGAGCAGCGGCAGTCTGGAGAAATACGCCCCCGGCAAGGCAATCGGCGGCGACCGTTTCGGCAACTATGAAGGGCTGCTGCCGGAAGCGCCGGACCGGGTCTATACGGAATGCGACATCGACACCCTCGGGGCGAAGAAACGCGGGGCCAAGCGGATCGTATTTTCCAACGACGGGCTGATCTACTATACGGAAGACCACTATGAACACTTCACCCTGCTGTACGGGGAGGAATAGCATGAGGTACGTTTTTTTGGACGGAGAAAAACTGCTGACGCCGGAGGACCTGCACCGGGCGTTTGCCGACGCGCTGGATTTTCCGGCGTATTACGGCAGCAATCTGGACGCGCTGCGAGACTGTCTGACGGATCTGCCCGATCCCGTGTCCGTGATCGCCGTCAACACGGAGGCGCTGAAGGCCCACATGGGCAGGAAATGGCGCGGCTTCTGCCGCCTGATGGCGGAGCTGCCGGAGGAGAAACCGGATTTCCGCTATTGGCCGGAGCCATTCGGGGACATGGCAAAAGAAGCACATCTATCAGAGCAAGAGGAACAACCATGAGATACAGAATCAACCGGAGAACCGGCGACAAAATCAGCGAGATCGGCATGGGGACCGCCTATATTGTTGAGGCGGAGCACAACGACGCGGTCAGCGTGATCCGCCGGATGTACGAGGGCGGCGTCAACTACTTCGATCTGGCCGCGGGCGACGGAAAGGCCTTTCCCCTCTTCGGCGAGGCCCTGCGGGACGTGCGGAAAAACGTCCTGTATCAGATCCACTTCGGGGCGGATTATTCCGCCGGGACCTACGGCTGGTCGCTGGAGCCGGATACGGTCAAGCGCTCGGTGGCATGGCAGCTGGAGCAGCTGCGCACGGATTATATCGACTACGGCTTCATCCACTGTCAGGATGAGGCTTCCGATTGGGAGACCTATCGGAAAAACGGCGTTTACGACTATCTGATGTGGATGAAAGAGCAGGGCGTGGTCAGGCACGTGGGGCTTTCCTCCCACACCCCCGCCGTGATCCAAACAATCATGGACGACGCGCCCGTGGATATGCTGATGTTTTCCGTCAACCCCGCCTATGACTACGGGCAGGGAGAATACGCCAACGGCAGCGTGGACGAACGCGCCGCCGTGTACCGCCGCTGCGAAACAGAGGGCGTGGGAATTTCGGTGATGAAGCCGTTTTCCGGCGGACAGCTGTTGGACGCCGCCGTGTCCCCCTTCGGAAAGGCCCTGACGCCCTATCAGTGCATCCGCTACGCGCTGGATAAGCCCGGCGTGCTGACGGTGCTGCCCGGCGCAAAAACCACGGAAGAGGCGGAACGACTGCTGGCCTACTGCGACCAGCCGGAGGAAGCGCTGGATTATTCCGTCATCGGCACCTTCGCCCCACCGGCCGCCGCCGGAAAGTGCGTCTACTGCAACCACTGCAAGCCCTGCCCCGTGGGGCTGGAGATCGGCCTGATCAACAAGTATTACGATCTGGCGAAGGCGGGGGACAAGATGGCGGCAGAGCATTACCGCGGGCTGGACAAAACCGCGGCCGACTGCATCGCCTGCGGCCACTGCGACGGCCGCTGCCCCTTCGGCGTGAACCAGAGCGGACGGATGCAGGAGATCGCCGGATATTTCGGGTAAAAAAAGGTCCGTCACGAACAAGCAAACATACGTATCAGCAAGGATCCCTGAACGAAACCGTTCAGGGATCCTTTTGGTTCTGAATAAAGGGATAGATCGGAGAGACCGGAACCTCTGCGAAGTGGATCAGATCCCCTGCTCCGTCCGCTTGATGATATTGTCCTGCAAACCGCCCTCCAGGTCCGTGAAATAGGCGCTGAAGCCGCCGACCCGCACGATCAGGCCGCGGTGTTTCTCGGGGTTCTCTTTGGCATCCCGCAGCTCGTCCGCGTCCAGCACGTTCACCTGCAGGGTCTGCCCGCCCTGGCGGAAATAGGTTTTTGCCAGCGCGATAAAGCTTTCGATCCCCTTTTCCGTATTGAACTGTCCCTTGGCGAACTTCATCTGCAGCACGTTGCCGCTGGTGGCCAGGTACTGATTGGCCTTCAGAACGGAGTTGAGCAGCGCCGTGGGGCCGCAGGTATCGCAGCCGGGCACCGCGCCGATGCTGTCCGCCAGCGTGTCGTCGTCCTTTTTTTTGCCGTTGGGCAGCGCAGCCACGCTGCGGCCGTAACGGGCCGCCCGCTCAAAGGTGGAGCACCCGAAGCCGAACCGGCCGCCCCGGAAGGTTGGGATCGTCTGGGCGTAGCGGTAGATGTGGTCCGTGATCTGCGCGTAGAGCTCGTCCACGTCGTCATGATCGTTGCCGAATTTATGGCAGTTCAGCAGGTCGCTGCGCAGGTCGTCATAGCCTTCAAAATCCGCCCGCAGCGCCGCCAAAAGCGTCGCCATTGTGTACTTCTTTTCCTCAAACACGAAGCGGCGGATGGCGGCAAGGCTGTCGGCGGCGTCCGGCAGGCCCTCCGTCAGGATCTGCCCGTGGCCGTAGTACGGTCCCCGGTTCTTGTAATCCAGCCCCTTTTCGATACAGCCCTGAATGACGAGGGAATGCCAAGGGTTCGGCGCTTCTTCGGCAAAGATGCGCTGGCATTTGTTGGACATATCCGCCGCCTGATCCGTCAGGAAATCCGTCTGGGCAAAAAAGGCGTTCAGCAGCTCGTCAAAGGTCGAAAAATCCGCCGCGTTGCCGGTGGCAAGGCCCAGCGCCTTGCCGCTTTTGGGGCACACGCCGTTAAACAGGGCGAATTCCAGCGCCTTGATGACGCTGATCTCGCCGTCCTCCAGCCCCATGTGGGACTTGCCGAAGATATCGATCTGATTGCAGCCGTTCATGCAGTAGAGGTGGGAATCAGACGGCGGAATGCCGATAGCCTCCAGCGCCGGACAGACGCACTCGTCGTTATAGATGGCCGGCATGCCGATGCCGGTGCCGATGGTGAGTGCCGCCTCACGCCACGCCCGCTCCGGCGAATTGCGGTGGAATCGCATGGTGATATTGGGCGTGTTGTAGTGCAGCTCCCGCGCCACCCGCAGCACGTCGTAGGTGAGCGCGCAGCTTTTATCGTTCCAGAACTCGTCCGAACCACCCACGCACAGGTTCCACGCCCGCACCCGATGGAACAGCTCCCACAGCTTTTTCAGGCATTCATAGCGGTCGGCGGGATCGTCGTGCTCATAATACCGCCCCATGGCGTAATCGAAGGAGCCCGGGGAATCGTTATCAATGAAGCTGTAGGCCAGCCAGAAGAACTGACAGGCCTCGAAGAAATCCCGGGGCTGACGCTGGGGGATCTGTTCCAATGCCCGCACGATGCGCCGCAGCACGGCGGCGTCCTCCGGAGATGCCGTTTCCAGCATGGCCGCCGCCTTCTCCCGGTAGCGGGCGGCGAGGATCTCAATGGTGGAAAGGGCCACCTCCAGCGCGTCATAAAAACCCGCCTTGTCCGTATGGATCTTCCGGAACAGCGCGATCTTTTCGCGGATGCCGTCGGTGCCGATGCGCAGCAGCATCTCATAGTCGGGGTTGGCGTGTCCCGCGCCCTCGCCCCAGCAGGCCTTGATCGACCGCAGCTCATGCTGACGCTGGGTAAAGGAGCCGCCTGTCAGCAGGTGGGTGCGGATCGGCTCAAACTCATCGTACAGCGCGTCGATCTCCTCCGCCAGTTCCGGGAAGCGCCCCTTCTGGGCGTTGCGGATATCCGGATAAGAGGCCAGCCCCGCCCCCCGGGAATAATGAATGCCCAGATGCGGATAGGTGCAGCCGGGCCCGACGAACCAATCCTTGGGATCGATCGTCAGCTCCGTCTCTTCGCACAGCCGGCGGAAACCGCAGGCGATACGGTATTCCCGCTGAAATTCAGGGGCAATCCCGCTGACGTCCGCCTCTTTAAAGCCAAAAGCAAAGGGCTCGATTTCTCTCAGTGTCATGGCGTTCCTCCACAAAAACAGAAAAGAACCCGTTCCGTTCCGAATCAAGGCTCTTTTCGCAGTTCAATATCCTGTTTGTCGATCAGTCGGCAAGACCGACGGACTGACGCAGCACCAGACGGGCGTCGCCGGCGTCGATCGTTCCGTTTTCGTCAAAATCGGCTGCTTTGAAGGAGAGATTCTCCGGATCGGAGACGATCACCTTATCCGTCTCGCCGAGCCCCACGGAATAGCGAAGCACCAGACGGGCGTCGCCGGCGGTGACGCTGCCGTCGTTATCCACGTCCCCCAACCGGAACGGGATCACGGGGATCTCCTCGATCTTTGACGCGGGGCAGCCTTCCACGATGCAGTAATAGGTCATTTCGCCCGGCTCCGTCCGGGTGACGGGCTTCGTTTCAAAGCCGACGCCCCACGTGTGGACGGTGGACTTTTTCAGCGTAACGGTCGTGGAAGACAGGATCTCGTTGCAGATCGCGCAGCGCTCGACCTCGTTGTAGCTGCCCTCCGTCATGCAGGTGGGCGCCACCACGTCCTCGATCGTCTTTCCCCCGGAGACGCAGGTATGCGCCGCCGCAATGGCAAAGACAGAAAAGACACAGACCGCCGCGATCACGGCGCACAGCAGCGCCGCGGTGAGCAGCCCCTTTCGTCCTCCGCGCCTTTTCATCATGACAAGTTCCCCCCCTGCGTTTCACGGTCCGGAGACCCCTTCTGCACAAAGCAAAGAGACGTCGCGCCCCGCAAAACGGATTCTCATTAGTTATCATTTATTTTAATATACTTTCGTCGAAAAATCAAGCGGAAATAATAATTGCCGAAAAAACCGGCATTCCCGCTAAAAAAGGGCCGCAATTTCTATGGACTCTGCTTGACGACGCGATTCTCTCCGATTGACTTTTCCGGCGAAGTGCGCTATGATGGAACTGCGCCGCGGCCATCGACAGCGCGCAGTCACAATAAAAGTGAAAGGAAACACCGATGAAAAACATCGTCAACATTATCAATTTTGCCCGGAACTGCGAACCGAGAACGGACGACGATTCGTTTCTGTTCACAACGCTGCAAGAAGAGCTGCTGCTCTGTGAAAAATACGGCTTCCGTTCCACCGTACTGTTCCAGTACGACGCGCTGATCGACCCCCGGTATATCGCGCTGGCGCGGCAGTACCGGGACGCCTGCGAATACGGCGTGTGGCTGGAGCTGACGGAGCCGCAATTGCAGGACGCGGGGCTGGAATGGAAGGGCCAGTACCCCTGGGACTGGCGGAACAACGTCAACTTCCTGCACGGCTATTCCACCGACGACCGCAAAAAGCTGATCGACACGGCCTTTAAAAAATTCCGCGCCATCTACGGCGAATATCCCCACGTGTTCGCCTGCTGGGCCATCGACGCTTTCTCCTACCGCTATATTGAAGAGACCTACCCCGTCACGGCGGCCTGCCTCTGCCGGGACCAGTACGGCACCGACGGCATCACCATGTGGGGCGGCTATTACAACGGCGGCTATTACCCCTGCAAAAACAACCTGCTCTGCCCCGCCGCGAAGGAAGACGACAACATGAAAACGCCCGTCTTCCGCATGCTGGGCCCCGACCCCATCCGGCAGTATGATATGGGGCTGGGAGACCCGGACGCGGTGCAGCACGTCTCCACGCTGGAGCCGGTCTATCCGCTGGGCGGCGGCAGCCGCGACTGGGTAGAGTGGTATTTCCGGGAGAACTACAACGGAAAATCCCTCTCCCACGCCTATACGCAGATGGGACAGGAAAACTCCTTCGGCTGGGAGGAGATCCGCAAGGGCCTGCCCATGCAGTTTGAGATCCTTGACCGGGAGCTGAAAGCGGGCCGCGTGGAGCTGATGACTCTGGGCGAGACCGGAAAATGGTTCAGGGAGACCTTCGACGAGACCCCGCCCGCCGCCATGTGCGTGGATTCCGACCCCTTCAACGAGGGCTACAAAACCGTTTGGTACGACTGCAAGAATTACCGCATGAACGTCCTGTACCGGGACGGGACCGCGTGGATCCGGGATTTTCAGCTGTTTGACGGCTGCTACCGGGAAAAATACCTCGACCGGCCGGAGGACCTTGCCAACTGCGCGTTCTTCAACCTGCCGGTGATGGACGGCTTCCGCTTCAGCAAGGACGATCTGCGGGCGGGCGGCTACGTGTACAAGGACGGTAAAATGGCCGCGCCGGGAGAAGACTTTATCACCTCGACGGACGACGCCGTCGACGGCGCTTTTGCGGAGGTGCCGGACAGGGTCCGCTTCGCGATGTACGAGGACCGGATCGACGTGACCTTTGCGCAGCCGGGCATGGCGCTGGCCTTCGTCGCCTCACCGGCCTGCGACCTCCCCTACCGTGAGGTTAAAGACAAAGAACTGGTCATGCGCTTCAAGGGGCGGCTGGACAAGGGGTACGATTACGCCCTGCGTCTGGAAAAGGGCCGCTTTGAAGAAAAAGAAGGAACGATCACCGTACTGCCCGAAGACGGCCGGATCACGTTCCTCCCCTTCAACGCCCTGCGTTGATAAAATAATCAGTTATACATACTGTTGACCGACATATAGTCGTAAAGCGCCTTGCCGTGGCCCTGTTCCGCCTTCTGGATGGAATTGAGCAGCGTGCGGGCGTTTTCGTCTTTGAACTCAAAGATGCAGGTGTCGTAAAGCTGCGAGGCGTGCTTTTCACCGCTGAGCAGATCGGTGCAAAGGTAACAGTCGTTCTGCTTATCCGGGTTATCGGTCATGTTGTAGCGGGCGGTGAAGGAAGGCTGGGACGAACCGGCACTGAAGGGCGCTGCCACCGTGCCGCTTTTCATCTGCTCCAGCGCGTCGTAGTGCTGCTGCTCGGAGGAGGCGATCTGCGTGAAAAGGTCCTTCAGCTGCGGGTCCTTCGCGCAGCCGGCGTGCTTGGTGTATTTGTCGATGCAAAGCTGTTCCTGGTCCTGCATATCCTTCAGCAGACTCGTTTCTTTCGGCGTCAATTGCATGGTAAAAACTCCTTTTCAATGGTGTCAATCATAGCATTGACGGGAGAACGGCTTTTCATACAAAAAATGCGTCTCAAAGGTTCCGCGAGACAAAAAAACTTCCCTGCGGCGCAGAGAAGTTTTTTCCTTACTTATCGGTTATCTTTTCCGGCGTTCGGATCATTCCTCCGATTCGCCGTGGCGTTTCGCGTTGAGAACGTCCAGAATGCGGGTGTGCTCCTTATCGGGCAGGGCGTATTTCAGGGTGGGCAGCGCGGCCAGCACCATGCCGATGGCCGGCGGGATGGAGATCAGGAAGAACATGGCCGCGGCAAATTTGCCGTCGCCGTAGGTTTTGAAATCCGCGCCGTTCACAAGGGCGTTGTTCAGCAGGGCCACATTCTTGTCGGAGAAGCCCACCACCATATACACCGCGCCGGAGATGAGGGAGGCGATACCGGCGGAAAGCTTGGTGATAAAGGACTGGCCGGAGAAGAACACACCGTCGGGACGGATGCCGTTGTTGTACTCCTCATAGTCCACGCAGTCGGCGATCATGACGGACTGCAGCACGTTCAGGGAGCCCATGGAGGCGCCGGCCATGAAGAACAGCACGGACATGACGACCATGCCGCCCCAGGAGAGGATGTCGCCGCCGGTGAGCTTGAAGAACACGAAGATCAGGGCAAAGGGAATGGCGCCGATCAGAGTGAAGAAGTTGTACATGCTCTTTTTCTCATGCTTCTTGATGAGATTGGGCACGAACAGCGGGAAAACGATCATGCCGCCGAAGAGGCCGACCACAAGGATGACCACCTTGAGCACCAGGTTCACGTTCAGCGCGCCGTCCACAAACAGGGTGCCGCCGATATCATTGTTGAAGAAGTAGTACATGACCAGCGTCATGGCGACGATGCCCAGCAGCTGGATGGGGCTGCGCAGGATACCGGAAATCAGGATCTGACGGAAGGGCTTGTTGCCGAACATGATCTTGAAGTTCTCTTTGATGGTATAGGTCTTCTTGTTCTGCGGCGCCACCTTTTCCTTGACGGAGAGGCCGGCCACCTGGAACAGAAGAGAGGCAAAGACGGTCATGACCACCGCCAGCGTGATATACGCGGCGCGCAGGGAGTGGGCTTCGTCCATGCCCTGGGCTTTCCACATGCCCTGGAAGGAGGGGGCGATCATGGTGAACAGGGTGCCGATCATACCTACGTTCGCCACCGCACGGGCCAGGGTGAGGGCCTTGGCGCGGTCGTTCTGATCCTCGGTCATCAGGGAGGTGACGCCCCACAGCGGGATATCGCCGATGGTGTAGGTCATGCCCCAGAGAACGTAGGAGATCGCCGCCCAGGCGATAATAATCACAGCCGTTGCGCCGGTCTTCTTTTCAAAGCCCATTTCGCTCTGGAATTCCTGCAGCACGGTCTCGGCCACCGCCGGATCCGTCACCGGCGCTTTGTCCGCATCCGTATAGATCATGACCTTGGTCTTGACGAGGTTGCCGTCCGCATCCACCAGCGCCTTGCCGCTCTCGTCCTTCTGCAGCTCCCAGCTGCCGGAGGCGGGCACGAAGAGATACTTGACGCCGTCGTATTCAATGGATTTCACAAGATCGCTTTCGACGAAATCCACGTATTCCGCTTCCTCCACCAGCGCCGTCTCATGCAGCTCGTTGGGCTCGGCGTACATGCCGTTGATGAAGGGCAGAATGGTGGTCACCATGATGACCGCCGGGACAAACAGCAGATAGGGCTTGCACTTGCCCCACTTGGTGCGGGTCTTGTCCACGATGGTGCCCATCATGGGGTCGTTGACCGCGTCCCACACACGGGCCAGCGCAAAGATCAGCGAACAGGCGATGGCGGGCAAAAAGATAACGCTCTGAAAATAGAACGCCAAGCCTGTTGCGATGATGTTGTAGATGATGTTCTGTCCGGCAAGGCCCGTCAGGTACCCTGCCAGCTCTTTTTTGGTGTAGGTTTTCACACCGGGATTCGGAATCTTACTCATGCCAGATCTCCTTTAGAATAGTAATGAGCATTGCTATTATCATATTGTAATATATTATTATAAAATAGTCAATTGCAATCCGGGAATTTTCACTTTTTTGTGCACAATTATCAAAAAACAGGGCTGCTGTTTCAGCAGCCCTGTGAACGGAACCATCGTCAAATTTGCCCTCAGGAACGGCTTGCTTTTTCAATGGCGTTGCCCAAAGCGGTGCGAACTTTGGCGAACTGCGCTTCGGACAGGTTATAATGGGTCAGGTCCTTCGACAGCTTCCCGATGACGGAATCCACGTACTTTTCACCCAGCAGTTTTTCCGCCATCTCCAGATAGGCATAGTCCTCGATACCGTTGGCTACCGCTTCCAGCCGCAGGCCGGACACGGGGCCGTCAATACCGACCTGACGGCCGGGATAGACCAGCACGCCGTCGCCGAAGGTGTCGGAACCGGTCCAGGGAGTGGTCCAGGCGCTGGCCCAGGGGCCGCCCACCGTATCCTTCCAATAGCTGGTGCTCCAGTAGAGCAGGCCCGTCACGTCGTACTGCTTCTGCTGCCAGAACAGAACGCGGTGCTTGACGCCGTCCTGCTGGGTGAACAGGTTGCAGTAATCCGAAGAGGGGGCGGGGCCGCAGCAGACGTACCACCACAGCTTGTCGCCGTTTGCCTGCCGCTCCCAGGCGCGGGAGGCAAAGCCCCCCTCGTCAAAGACGACGGTCTCCGGGCACATGATGTCGCTTCTGCCGTCCTGCAGATCCACCGCATACTGCTTTTCGCCGTCGATCTCCACGCCGTTCACATAGAAGGGCGTGACCATGTGGTACCCGGGAAACAGCCCCGCCAGACGGTCGCAGATGGCCTGATAGCGCTCATAGTCCTCTTTCTTTGCAGGCTCGTCGATGGGATAGAAGTAGGACTTTGCCAGCCATTCGGGATGCGAGGAGAGCTTTTCATAGTAGGCACGGATCTGCTCGTCGGTGCCGTAGGGCACGCAGAAGGAGGTGCAGCGGGGATCGCTCATATAGGCGTCCGCTTCTTCGCTGAGGATATCCACCGGCAGGTTGTAGGCGGAAATGCCGTGGTCCAGCAGAAACTCGTAATAGGCTCTGTACAGCTCGTCGGCCTTTTCGCTGTCGGCGGCCACGCCGTGCTCACGGGCGATATCGCCCTTGCCCAGCCCCATGGCGGTATCCATGAGGGGCGCTTCCGGCAGGGTAAAATCCCACACGTGTGCGTGGACCTCCACGGAGAGGTTCTCGAACTTGTTGTCCGGATCATCGGTGCTGGTCAGGGTCACCGTGGCGGTGTAGTCGCCGGGGACGCTGTCCGCCGTCGTCCGCACGCCGATGTAATACAGATAGTTGACGGCGGCCTCCATGTCGATCAGCTTGTCCTCCTGCACGGGGATCAACTGCTCGGGGTAGGCCCCGTCAATGGTGTTGCCGGTGGTTTTCAGATAGAATTCCTCGCAGAACTCGGTTTTCAGCGTGTCGCCGGCCTCGTTGGTGAAATCCGTGCAGCTCACCTGCATCCGGCCGCGCATGGACCGAAGCTGCAGGGCGATCTGACAGTATTCCCGCTCGTTTTTCGCCAGATACATGGTGTAGTCCCGCGTCTTTTCCAGCGCCTGGGTGCGGTGCACCTTAGCGGTGGCGTCATAGAACGACCACGAGGGTACGGAGAGCAGATGCTCCACGCAGCCCCGCGCCATGAGGGTAGCGGGATTGAGATCGGACATACTCACTCCTCCTCCGGAGGCCATGAAGATGATCATGGCGGACAGATAAGCAATCACCTTTTTGAAGAACAGCATGGCGGATGATGCGGCAAACATCAGAAAACCCCCTCACATTTTTTCAGGATAGCATCATTATAGACAGATTTCTCTGCCTTTTCAACCGTTTTTCTGTACTTTTTCGCCGCAGACGGTGGATCCGCCGCCTCCTTTTCCCCTTTCCCTAATCAGCGAGACGGTGATGGAGCCCATGGTGAAGGCGTCGTTGGCGGCCCCGGCCCACGCGCCGTTGAAAAGGTCGTAGACCAGCCACAGGCCGTAGCGGGGATAACTGAGCAGCTTCAACTTTTTCGTCTGCGTCTGCCAGTTGGCGATCGTGGCCGTGACGGAAGCCAGCAGCGGTAGGACGCTCCAGCCGTTTTCCCAGGTGGCGATCACCGATACCGCCGCCACCGCCACAAAAAAGGCAGGGATCAGGGGCGTGTTGATGTTCTTTTTCTCCCGCAGCCCGTAGATGTAGTTTCGGAACATGTTCATGGTGTTGATGGCCACCGCCGGATAGAGCCCCAGCATCAGGTAGTGCAGGATCCAGAAGACGGAGGAAGCCGTCATAAAAGCCATGATCCAGCTGTGCTTGCGGAACTGAAAGGACAGGATCGTCAGTCCCATGGCGATAAAGCCCGCAATCTGGGCAAACAGGTCGATATGCGCTTTGAGAAAAACCATTGTTCCGCCTCCCCTGCGTTTATTGCTTATTATTATACGCCATCCGTCGGGAGATAGCAAGCGGGAATCAATCATCACATATATTTATGACATACCGCAGAATGATTCATCAATCGAAACGATTGAAAGATATTGACTTTCCATTCAATAAAATTTATTATAGAGGTAACATGAAAAAACAAAGGAGACTGATACCAATGAACACTGTTGAAATGATCGCCCAGTACGGTCATGAGGAAGTTGCGTTTTTTACCAATGAAGCGGCGAAGCTGAAGTGCATCATCGCCATCCACAGCACCAAGCTGGGTCCGGCGCTGGGCGGCTGCCGCCTTTATCCCTATAAGAGCATGGACGCCGCTCTGTTCGACGTGCTGCGCCTTTCCAGAGGCATGAGCTTCAAGAACGCGGCGGCCGGTATGCCCATCGGCGGCGGCAAGGGCGTGATCATTGCCGACCCCTCCGAAAAGACGGACGCGCTGTTTGAAGCCTATGCGGAGTGCGTGGAGAGCCTGGGCGGCCGTTACCTGACCGCGGAAGACGTGAACACCGACACCCACGACGCGGATATCATGCTGAGAAAGACCCAGTACGTGGTGGGCCGCGCCGACGTCAGCGGCGACCCCTCCCCCTTCACCGCCATCGGCTGCTTTGACGGCATCCGCGCCACGGCGAAGTTCACCTTCGGCACCGACGACCTGAGCGGTCTGACCATCGCGGTTCAGGGCCTCGGCAAGGTGGGCTTCGATCTGGCCTGCAAGCTGCACGACGCCGGCGCGAAGCTGATCGTCTGCAACAACAAGAACCGCGAGATCATGGCGAAGGCCGTCAACGAGCTGGGCGCCACCGAAGTGGCCGCCGACGAGATCTACGGCGTGGACTGCGACATCTTCGCCCCCTGCGCCCTCGGCGCCATCGTCAATTACGACACCATTCCGCAGTTCAAGTGCAAGGCCATCGCCGGCGCCGCCAACAACGTGATCCTTGACGACGAGTGCGGCGTCGCCCTGAAGAAGAAGGGCATCGTCTACGCCCCCGACTTCATCATCAACGGCGGCGGCGTCATCAACGCCGGTCAGGAAGCCTTCACCACCTACGACAAGGAGAACGTCCTCAAGCAGGTGCACAACATCTACAACACCGTTTACAGCATCCTTGAGGAATCCAAGGCCACCGGCGAGCCCGAAGGCGTCATCGCCCAGCGTTTTGCCGAGAACCGCATCAAGAACGGTCTTTGATCTCCGGAACAATCATTTTATATCAAAAAAATGCAGGCGTGAAAACCTGCATTTTTTATTTTACAAATTGGAGTTTTGCGATATCACCGGTAGCGCGGCACCTCAGTGCCGCTGATAACCAAATGTATTTTCTGAAACCTGAAAATCAGATCAAGCGTTGAGAATGAACGTCGCAGTTGAATATTACGGCGGTAAACAGTTGTTTATGCTGCGAGCGGCACTGAGGTGCCGCGCTACCGCATGGGAAAGGTTTTCACGCAGCCTGTTACTGCTGCTGTTTATTTCTGACGACTGACGACTGACTACTAAAACCTGTTTTTACCGATGCGCCATCAGATACTTGTAGATCTTCACGCCCTCCGCGACGGCGGCGAGGCCCACGTTTTCGTTGGCGGCGTGCATGGCGGCCAGCTGCTCTTTGGTCAGGCGGGTGGGGGTGAACCGCAGCACGTTGTCGCAGACCGGCTCAAACCGGCGGGAATCGGTGCCGCCGGTCATCAGATAGGGCGTCACCACGCAGTCCGGCAGACACTCGTGCAGGCATTTTTCCAGATATCTGAACTCGCTGCTCTCCGGCGAGGAGGTGTTTGAGGCGTCGCGGGTGAACAGCACCTCGGTCTCGATATCGTATTTTGCCGCGATCTTTTTCAGCACGGCCACGGTCTGCTCCGCGTTCTGGTGGATGGAGGGACGGATATTGCAGATCACGGACGCCTCGTCCGGCAGCACGTTGGCGGCGGAGGAACCCTCCGCCATGGTAAAGGCGGCGGTGGACTGGACAAAGGCGCGGGTCTGGCCGGAGAGATGGACGAAGGCCGTCTTGATCAGGCCGCCGAACACGTTCCGGTTGGCCAGCAAGAAGCGCAGCGGGAAACTGAGATAGGGCGCCACATTGTCGAGGATCTCCGGCATCGGCGTGATCAGCGCCGCCTTGAAGGGCGTCTTTTTATCCACTTCCACCATCAGCTTGGACAGGCGGGCCAGCGGGGAGTTTTTTGGCGGCGTGGAGGAATGGCCGCCGGCGCTTTTGGCGGTGAATTTCACGTTGGTGAAGCCCTTTTCCACGATGCCGATGGCGGCCACCGGCGCTTTGAGGCCGGGGAACATGCCGCCCACGATGGCGCCGCCCTCGTCCATGACGAGATCCAACCGGACGCCCTGTTCTTGCAGGTACGCCACCGCCGCTTCCGCGCCGCCGCCGGAGTTTTCCTCATTGCGGGAAGAGAAGAACCAGATATCCTGCTGGGGGACGAAACCCTCTGCCAGCAGCTCCTCAAAGGCCTGCAGCTCACAAAAGACGGTGCTCTTGCAGTCCATGGCCCCACGGCCCCAGACGCAGCCGTCCTCGATCTCGCCGGAGAAGGGGTCCTTCGTCCAGCCCGCCTGGTCCACCGGCACCACGTCCTGATGGCCCATGAAGAGAATCCCGTTTTTCGTGGGGTCGCTCCCCTTCCAGCGCCGCAGGATATTGCCGTCCACGTCGTGGTTCTCGAAGGTATCAAACACCCGGGGGAATAGCTCCGAGAGCTTTTGCTGGAAGACGGCGAAATCGTCCCAGGGCTCGTCCTGTTTTTTGGAGATGGTGGGCACCCTGATCATGGCGGAAAGGGTCTCGCCGTAGCGCTGCTGCTCCTCCGCCGTCCAGTGTACGGCGGGCTCCTGATCGGACAGTTCTTTTTTCGCGGCGATTGTTTTCGCCGTCAGCACCGCCGCGGGAACACCCAGCGCAGCCGGCACGCCGATTTTCAATACTTTTGATAATGCCATTTCTCTTCTCCTTTTTCTTTGGGAATGATTTCTTTTTTACAGTATAATTCCAAAAGAAGCAAAAAACAAGAGCGGCAAAACAATTTGATTAAAAATATCCGGCGGGGTGAGCGTTCACTCCGCCGGTTACGTTTCGAATATGGAATTATTTCGCCAGGTCACCGATGGTCAGCATATCTCACTGCAACTTGGTTCGATTTTTTTGAATTATTACAATTCTCAGAAAAAACATTGCATAAGCTTTATTGTTTTTCAAAAAGAAACACGTCTTTTCCAATCAATTGAAAGCATTCATCATCTGCTAATGTTACTGTAACGTTTTTCTTAGCATTGCCATTATAATCGTTTTCTCCGGCAGTAAGAAGATATCCTTGACCTACATACTGAAGGATTTCAGGATAATCTGTGTTTTCCTCATCAATTCCTATCTCATCTTTAACAATAAAAAAACTGGCCATTTTCTCATTGGTGGTCGTTACAGTATAGGTTCCTGCAGGCAATTTATACAGATATTTTTCAACAGGGAGGTCGGTATTCTCATTCAAAATAACCATTTTCCCATACTCGCCCAACTCTTCACCAACCAATCTATACGTCACTGCCTCATTGATTGTGCTTTCCTGATTTGAATTATCCAGTGACTCTTTTGCATCTGTCATTGTCACTGAATCGTTCATTTCCTTGATGTCGTTTTTCGTATCTGTTGTATTTCCTGCAAATGCAATAAGAAGATAGAAAACCCATGCAATCGCAATAATTCCATACTTTATAACCGGTTTCAGATCTTTCTTTTTTAGTAAGATCAAAGTCAGTGGTAACGGGAAGATAAAAATCCATCCCAATACCCAGAGCCATGTTTTTCTCGGTTTTTGAATACCGTTCGGATACCATGTATAGCCGCAATCCTTACACACTGCAACAGTTTGATGCAGAACCGTTTTGCTGTTTTTACCGCGAACTTCACCCTGATTTTCCCGCCGTATTTGAGTATTGGTACTTCCACATTTCGGACAACCCTGTTTGTTCATGATTTCTTGTTCTCTCAACATATCCGATGATATTTGAGAACCGCAAAACTCACAGAACTTACCGGAAACTATTTCCGCACCGCAGGAAGGACATTTCATTTTTTTCACCCTTTTTCATTTTTTGTATCATTATTATAATGGTGGCTACAATAATGATACTACGCGAAAATTATACTCTATTTATCGACAATTGTCAATAGAAAGAGTATCGTTTATCGTTTTATATGGTGAGAAGAATGATCGATTATTCCCCTTTTTATAAAACGATGAAAGACAAAGGGATCACGACCTACAGACTGATAAAAGAATACAACATCAGCAGAAGTCTGCTTGACCGATTAAAACACAACAAACCGATCAGTACCGTTACGTTGAACGATCTTTGCGCAATACTGAATTGCAGAGTGGAAGATATTCTGGAATATATACCGGATGAAGAATAAGAATAAAAAACCGGCGGGGTGAGGGTTCACTCCGCCGGATGCGTTTTGTGGGTTGGATGATTATTTCGCCAGATCGCCGATGGTCAGCAGGAAGCCGCCGAACTGGGCGCCGAACTCGGGGCCGCCGTCCATGATCAGCTTGCCGGACTTGGTGGATTCCAGCATGTCGTCGATGCCCAGAAGGATACCCAGCGCGCTGTCGTAGGAATCGAAGCGCAGGGTGAAGAAGGGCATGGCGCGCTTGTACTCGCCGCGGCCGGCGCGGGATTTGCCCGCCTTGATGCGGATATACGCCGAGGCCTCGGGGTGGTCGTTCACCGCCAGGGCGTAGACGCGGTCGGGGGATTTCGCCGTCCACTCGTGGATCTCCGGATGGCCCATCTTGTTCAGCTGGCTGATGCCGCTGGTGAGCAGATAGAACATGCACTTGACCATGAGCGCCTTATCCTCTTCGGACTCCGGCGGCTCGGTGGCGCCCAGCACGTTGGCCATTTTCAGCAGGGTCATCACGAAGCTGACGAAAGCGCCGGGGTACTTGCCGGGGCGGATCTTGGGCACGCCGCCCTCTTTGATGGCGCCGGGGATATCGCCCTTGAAGAACTTGTTGAGGGCGACCACGCTGGAAAACTCGATCTCGCTGTGGCCCTTGGAATAGTCCAGGCACGGATGCACCAGCCACTCGCCGTTGTTGACGACGAAGTGGGTGCCCACCTTGCCCTCCGGCACCTCCGGGTTCTTCGCGCTGATCTGAATGACCGCGTGGGCGTGCTCAAACTTTTTCCTGAGCGAGGGAACGTCGGTGGCGATGACCTTGATGAGCGGAAGAGCGGCATTCAAAAATATCTTGTTGGAATATAATTCTTCCTGTGCGATTGCCATAGAATAGCTCCTCCTTTTATCAGAATTCGTCGTCCCAGTTGTCGTCTTCCTCGAAGTCCATCTTCATGAGCTCACGGACAGCGGCGATGATGCCGTTGGAGTCGATGCCCACCTCGGACATGATGTCCTCCTGCAGGCCGATGGGGGCGAATTTGTCGGGATGGCCCAGCATCTTGAAGGCGCAGCCCTTGCCGGCCTGTGCCATGACCTCCGCCACGGCGGAGCCGAGGCCGCC
Source organism: Oscillospiraceae bacterium (assembly GCA_902788995.1). Taxonomy (GTDB): domain Bacteria; phylum Bacillota; class Clostridia; order Oscillospirales; family Acutalibacteraceae; genus RUG806. The sequence goes on along the minus strand of CADAMO010000020.1, from coordinate 6,691 downwards.
GATGGTGCTGTGGTCTTCCACGGTGATGATCCTTCTGGTGTCGAGGACGGCCTTGACGATGGCGTCCTTGTCGATGGGCTTGATGGTGTGCATGTTCAGCACGCGGACCTTCAGGCCGTCGGCGTTCTCCAGGAACTTGGCCGCTTCTCTCGCCTGGAACACGCAGGAGCCGCAGGCGATGATGGTGGCGTCGGTGCCCTCATGGACCTCCACCGCCTTGCCCACTTCAAAGCCGTAGTCCATGTTGTCGTACAGGACGCGGTCGAAGCCGCGGTTGATGCGGATGTAATAGGGGCCCACGTTCTCATAGGCGGCGTTGACGGCGTTGGCCGTCTCGAAGCCGTCGGCGGGGACGATCACGGTCAGGTTGGGCATGGCGCGGGTGATGGCCAGGTCAACGATGGCGTGATGGGTGGAGCCCGCCTGCCCGAAGGAGGTGCCTGAATGGGTGGCGATGATCTTCGCGTTGACGTTCTGATAGCAGATATCCGTGTGCAGCTGATCACATGCGCGCATGGAGGTGAACGCAGAGAAGCCGGACAGGAACGGGATGCAGCCGGCTCTTGCCATACCGGCGGCCACGCCGAACATATCCTGCTCCGCGATGCCCACGTTGATGACTCTCTCGGGGCAGGTCTTGAGCACGTCGCCCAGCTTTGTGGACTTCGCAAGGTCCGCGGTGATGGCCACGACCCTGGGGTCCTTCTGCATAATATCGGCAATCGCTTTGCCGTAGATTTCCGCGGTCGCGACTTCCGTCTGATCGATCGCGTTATAAACAAATCCGCCTGCCATATTACTTAGCCTCCTTTTCCGCGCGGGCTACTCTCTCCGCGTAATCTTCATCCAGTTGTTTGTTATACTTGGCAAAGGTATCGTCGTCCAGAGCCATGTAGTGGCAGTGATAGTCGCCGGCGATATCCTTGATGCCCGCGCCCTTGAGGGTATCCATGATGATGCAGGAGGGGGCGCACTTTTCCTTAGAGCGGGCGATGGCGGCGTCGATGGCATCGCACAGCTCGTCGATATGGTTGCCGTTGACGGTGACGGTGTTGAAGCCGAAAGCCTTCATCTTGTCAGCCAGCGGTTCCAGCTTCATGACCTCTTCCGTGGGGCCGTCGATCATGCAGTGGTTGCGGTCGATGAAGACGATGCAGTTGGAAAGCTCATAGTGGCTCATGGTCATGAACGCTTCCCAGTTGGAGCCTTCGTCCAGCTCGCCGTCGCCGGTGACGACGTAGGTCAGGTAATCCTTGCCGAGAATGCGGGCGGCAAGCGCCGTGCCCGCCGCGATGGAGCAGCCGTGGCCCAGAGAGCCGGTGGAGGCGTCCACGCCCACCACCTTGTTGGAGTCAAGGTGCATGCCCATCTTGGAGCCGGACAGGTTGAAGGTCTTGAGCATTTCAGGATCGTTGAAGCCCTTGTCGCAGAGGACGGGGGCGTAGGCAATGGCCGCGTGGCCCTTGGAGAGGATGAAACGGTCGCGGTCTTCCCACTGGGGATCTTCGACCTTGATGTTCAGATATTTGTGATAGAGGACCGTGAGCAGATCCAGCACGCTGAGGCCGCCGCCGATGTGACCGGAACCTGCCCACTGGGTGGTCTGCAGGCAGAGTTTGCGAAGTTCATGCGCTTTCTTTTCAAGAGCAAGCCACTCTTGCTTTGACAAGGACATATGTATTACCTCCTGTTTTGTATTATTTCGCAAATAGTCGGTGATGGTTTCCATTGTAGCACGGCGCCGTGCGCCGTTAATGCCGGAAAACAATTACCTTACAAAAATAGATATTCGGAAATGCGTTGCAACGGCGCGGGGCGCCGTGCTGCTTGATTCGGAACTGCGTTGCAGCGGCGCGGGGCGCCGTGCTACATCAATATTTGCTTCTGATCGCCTTGAAGGAATCGTCGGCCACTTCGAGGGTACGGGCGATATCCTCGTCCGTCAGGGAGGCGTTCAGGAAGTGGTTGTGGTGCGAGGTGATATAGATGCCGCGGTGCACCATCTCCTGAACCCAATCCTGATGGATCAGCAGGGAGTCGTCGTCCGCCAGACGCAGATAGAACAGCGCCGGTTCGCCGGAAACCACCAGATTGAAGCCGTTGGCGGCGGCCACTTCCTTGAGGCCGTTGGTCAGCTTGAGGCCCTTTTCACGGAAGAGCTTGGGCGCGTCAAGCGCTTTCAGCTTGTTGATGCAGGCGATGCCGGCCGCGAAGGGAACGGCGCTCATCCAGTAGGAGCCCGTGTAGCTCAGGGAGCTCATGGAGGACTTCAGGAACTCCTTGCCGCAGAGGGCGGAGACGTTCCAGCCGTTGGCGATGGCCTTGCAGAAGCAGATCAGGTCCGCCTCGAAGCCGTAGAAGTGGTCGGAACCGGCCAGATCCAGACGGAAGCCCGCGCGCACGTCGTCCACGATCAGCACGATGCCCTTTTCGGTGCACAGTTTTCTGACCTTCTGCCAGTAGCCTTCCTCGGGCAGCACGTTGTCATAGAAGTTGCCGTGGAGGTAGGGGGTGGAGATGAACGCGGCGATCTCGCCCTCGTTCTCGGCCACCAGCTTTTCCAGCGCCTCGAAGTCGTTCCAGTCCACGTACAGGTTGTTGGCCACGTCCTCGGGCAGAACGCCGGGATAGTCCACCTTCTGGGTCCACATGGAAACGCCGTGATAGAAGCCGTTGACGAAGATGATCTTCTTGCGGTGGGTATAAGCTCTGGCGCACATGATGGCGCCCTGGGTGGTGTCGTTGCCGTTCTTCATGAAGAAGGCCCAGTCGGCGGAAGCGACGGTATCCACCATCAGCTCGGCCAGTTCCAGGATCTTCGTGGAGGGCGTGGTGACGCAGTTCTCTTTCTTGGCCTGCTCGATGGCGGCGGCGTCCACGTCGGGATCGTTATAACCCAGCACGTTGGGGCCGTAGGCGCACATATAGTCGATGAATTTGTTGCCGTCCACGTCCCAGAAATAGGATTTCTCCGCGTGGTCGGTGAAGAAGGGCCAGCTCGTGGGGGGGATCCAGCAGCCCTCCGCAGGGCCCTGGTGGCCGTACAGACCGGAGGGGATCACCTTGCAGGCTCTTTTGTATAATTCGTTGCTTTTTGCGTAGTTATAATATTTGGATGCCATTATTCTCTTCCTCCTTATGCCAGATACAGGGCGACGCGGTCAAGGATGCGGTTGACGTTGTCGATCATGTTGATCATACCGCCCATGGCGATGGTGCCTTCGCCGATGCAGGCCACGGAGTTGACCTTGCCGTCAAACAGGTCGCGGGCCAGCTCGATGCTCTCGAACTCCATGATGGCGCGATACTTCTCGGGGTTCTTCTTGATGGTGACCATGTGGTGGTCGCACACGCGGATGCCGGCGGCGGGGCCGTCCTTGATGGACATCTTGATGACGCCGTCGGGGATCAGATGGGCGCTGAAGCGGCCGATCTCGTCGCGGTTGCCGATCTGGGACAGGGCGACGGTAATCAGATAGAACATCAGCTTGGTGCTGGTCTCGAAGAAGGCCTTATCCTCCAGATCCTTGGGATCGGGACGGAGATACTTGGTCAGCAGGTCCGTCAGGGGCATAAAGCTCTTGAGAAGGAAACCGATGTGCAGCAGGCCCTTGGTGGGGATGGGGGTCACGGTGCCGTCGATCATGCCGTTGAACTTTTCGCAGGAAGAAAACGGGATGCGGATGGTGGCCTTGGGATTGCACCCGTCCTCAAGCCGGCAGTAGCCGTTCTTGAAGTACAGCGTGGCGGCGGGGCCGTTCTTCACGTCGAAGCCGATGGAGATGGGCTTCTTGTTCTTCAGCAGGGCTCTGGCGTTCTCATCCAGCTCGCAGAGGTTTTCGAGAGTACCGAAGATCGCATACATATTGATGTACGCAAGGGTTTTTGAATCTGTCAAAACACATTCCTCCTATTTTTTCAAAGGCTGTCGTCCTCTGATTGATATACACCAGTTATTTTACCAAAATAAAGCGGCAAAGTCAATTGCTATTTATCAAGTATTTACAATACCGCTAAAAAAGATAACGCCCGATGGGTAACAGCATCGGGCGAAATCCGTGTTTGTCTTATTTTGAAATGTTGGAAACCAGATCCGTAATGCTCTGGATCATGCTCTGGATCAGATTGATGATGGTTTCAAAGGCCTTTTTGAAGGTTTCCGCAAAATTTTCCATGGGACCACTCCTTTCCTTTTATCAGAAAATGCTGAAAAAGGAAACAACGCCGCTGAAACCGCCAAACAGATTCTTGACGTAATTGATAATTACCTGAAACATGATATACACCCTTTTATTCAATCGAATTGATGCACTCTTCCTCAGTGCGTTGTCATTTTATCACAGATTTATGACAGAACTATGAACAAAAAAGCAAATTGTGTTTTTTGTGTGCCAAAATTCAGGTTCTGTTTTTGTGGATTTTCGACAAACAACAGTAATTGTGCAAAAAAACGCCGATTTGATGATTGTAAAATGGAAAGCGATACAGTATAATTTTCTTATATCCGAAATACTGCAGAGAGGCTGTGATCGTATGGCTGACAAATACGTATCGAAAAAAGAACTCTGGATGTTCTCGCTGGGCGGCCTTGGTCAGGGCATGATCTATGCCATGATGTCCAGCTACATCAGCGACTATTACATGAGCGTGCTGCATCTGGCGCCGGTCTTTGTGCTGCTGCTGATGCTGCTGGCCCGGGTATGGGACGCGGTCAACGACCCGCTGATGGGTATGATCGTTGACAGGCACACCACCCGGTGGGGCAAAATGAAGCCCTACATCCTCTTTGCCGCCGGGCCCATCGCCGTGCTTACGGTGCTCATGTACCTGAGCCCCTCGCTGGACGGCAGCAAGCTGGCGATCTACTGCGCCGTCGTCTACGTGCTGTGGGGCATGATGTACACCATGGCGGACGTTCCCTTTTGGGGGCTGCCCAACGTGCTGACCCCCAACGCGGAAGAGCGCAGCAGTGTGATCTCCTTCAGCAAGATCTGGAACTCCATCGGTTCCGCCCTGCCGGAAGTGTTCTTCTTCATCGCGGGCTTCGTGCTGCCCAAGGTCATCAGCACCGCCACCCCCGTGGCGTATGAGAAAAAGCGCTACCTGATCATCGCCTGCACGGTGGTG
>CADAMO010000020.1:0-1538 GCA_902788995.1 Oscillospiraceae bacterium | reverse complement strand
CATCCTCTACGTCAATTCCTATTTTCATATCAAGGAACGGGCGCTGCCCCCTGTCAAGCAGCGCAAGCCCGGCGACCCCTCGCAGCTGAAGCGCGTATTCACCTGCAAGCCCCTGCTGCTGGTCATCCTGATGGGCGTGCTGTCCTCCGGCCGGTACATGGTACAGGCCGCCGCCATCCACGTGGGCCGCTACGCTTTCTATATCGGGCCGGACCTGGCCGGCATGACGCTGGAAGAAAAGACCGCCGCCATCTCCGCTTCGGTCTCCACCGTGAAGACCATCTTCCAGGTGTGCGCCATCGTGGGCATGTTCGGCGCCACGCTCCTGATGCCCCTGCTGATGAAGAAGTTCGACTATAAGAAGCTGTTGATCACCACCTGCCTGGCCGGCTTCGTTTCCAGCATCGGCACCACCCTCATCGGCTGGTTCCTGCCAAACCCCATGAACCTTTACGTCTGCATCCCCTTCGTCATCATCTCCTGCATTCCGCTGGGCGTCATCAATACGATCTCCATCGCCATGATCTACGACTGCCTCGACTATATGGAGCTGAAAAACGGTTTCCGGGACAACGCGCTGGGCGCGGCGTGTCAGGGCTTTATCAACAAGCTGGGCTCCGCCGTTTCCACCTGCGGCATCGTGGTGATGTATATGGTGATCGGCTTCAAGCCCGCCGAAATGCTGAGCGACAGCGTCATCGTCGCTGCGACGGAGCTGGCGAAATGGCAGAACTTCGCCATGTTCTCGCTGGTTTCCATCGTTCCCGGCGTCAGCCTGCTGCTGTGCGCCCTGCCCATGTTCTTCTACCAGATCTCCGGCGAGAAGAAAAAGAAAATGCAGGCGGAACTGCAGGCCAAGCGCGAGGCAGAGGGATATACCGTGTCTGAGACGTGAGGTGATAGGTGATAGGTGATAGGTGTGAGGTGTTAGGTGTTAGGTTTTAGAAAGACCTTTTGCCGAAACGGAACGTCACAATATCAACGGTCCTCAAACCTTACACCTCAAACCTCACACCTCAAACCTGCCGCTCCGACGGCGCGGCCCTACGTCAGCAGATACATCAAAGACAGCAAAAGACCCTCGTCGCCGTTTTCCTGCGACAGCAGCAGGAAGAGGGACAGGAGAAACATTTTCTCCGTCTCCTCGCGGCTCATCTCACCGAATACGTTGCGCAGCGCGACGGGAAGCGATTGTCCCCGCGCTGCGCTTTGTCTTTCCTCCCCCCGCCGTTCCTTTTGCCGCGGCGGCTTTTCCGCCGTTTTTTCCGGTGGTTCCGTCTGCGGGGACGCGACTTGCCTCTTTTCAGGCGAGGGGAACTCCACCGGCAGACTGATGGCTCTGGCGTGTTGTTCAGGCGGCAGTTCCCCGCTCGTCGGCTCCTCCCGCTCCGGCGGAGAAGAAACGCGGAGGGGCGGGTCGAAGCGTTCCGCCACGAAGCGGGACCTGCGGCGCATCTCCATCACTCTGGCCGTTGCCTCTTCCTGCATCCGCATGATATCCTGATAGGAATAGTCGCTCAGCGCAGGCCCTCCGTTTC
>CADAMO010000019.1 GCA_902788995.1 Oscillospiraceae bacterium | reverse complement strand
AGTTCCATGTGTTTATTCTTTTTGTCTTTTTGCATTTGTCTGGGTTCCTCCTTTCCCAGACTAAATTCTACCACCAATGGTTTCCCGCACTAAATTCCATATCTAACTTCCACTGTGGAATTTACTTTGGGAATTAACTAAGTTTCTGTTTTGGCATTTAAGTTTCTGTTTTTCCTTGACTAAAAAATAAAATAGTGCTAAAATAATATAATATTTAATGAATAGAAAAGAAATTGTTTTGAAAAACGTTTATTTTGTTCAGGTGGATATTTCCGCCACGATCGGTACGCAGAACGCCTATCTGCCCTATACCGCCGGTATTCTGGCGGCTAACGCATGGAAAAGCGAGACGGTAGCTCGTCATTTTGCGTTTAAAGAATTCATCTTCCTGCGGGAAGATGTCAATAAGGTGGTCGCCCGTATGGAGGCGCCCGCCGTAGTGGCGTTTTCAAACTATTGCTGGAATACGGAGTATAACAAGCTGCTGGCGCAGACGGTAAAGGCGCATTTCCCGGATTGTGTCACGGTGTTCGGCGGACATAATATCCCGGACGACTTTTCATTTCTTTCGGACTATCCCTATATTGATATCCTCTGCCACGGCGAAGGGGAGGACACGACCCGCATCCTGCTGGAGGCGCTGGCGGTTGGCGGGGATCTTTCCTCCGTTCCGAATATCTCATACCGTGCGCCGGACGGATTCCGTCGGACCGAAACGGTCTGTCAGAAAACGCTGGATTATCCCTCTCCCTATCTGGAGGGTTGGTTTGACCGGATCGTTGAGGAACACCCGGAGATTCAGTTTAACACCATTCTTGAAACCAGCCGCGGCTGTCCGAACCAGTGCGCCTACTGCGACTGGGGACTGCTGAAAGCCCGCGTAAGAATGTTCCCGCTGGAACGCATCAAAGCCGAGATCCGCTGGTTTTCGGAACACAAGATCGCGTTCGTGTGGGGGGCGGACGCCAATTTCGGTATGTTCAGCCGCGACCTGGAGATCGCCGACGCGCTGGTCGAAGCCAAAGAGACCACCGGCTATCCCGAGCGGATGCGTATGAATTACGCCAAAAACAACGCCGAAAACGTGTTTGCCATCGTCAAGAAATTCAAAAAATGTGAATTTGACCGGATCGGCGCAACCCTGTCCTTCCAGAGTCTTTCCCCCACCGTGCTGAAAAATATCGGCAGGACCAACCGGGACCTGGACTTCTACCGGGAACTGCTCACCAAATATAACACCGAAGGCATGAAGACCTATTCCGAGCTGATTCTGGGATTGCCCGGCGAGACCTATGAGAGCTTCATCCGCGGCATCGGCACACTGTTTGAGATCGGTCAGCATTTTGTTTTTGAGGTGTACGGCTGCATCCTGCTGCCAAATGCGCAGCTGGGCCAGAAGGATTATATGAAGCGGTTCGGCATCAAAACGGTCCGGAGTGAAATCATCCGTCCCCATTTTCACGATGAGGCTTTCGACGTTAAGGAATACAACACCATCGTGGTGGAAACGGATGCCATGCCCCGTGAAATGTGGGTGCGCGCCAACGTATTCTTCTATCTGGCAAAGGCGTTTCACGGCAATGGCCTGCTGCGGGCGTTCGCCATCTATCTCTATACGGAAAAAGGAATTCCTTACGAGCGATTTTACGATGGCGCTTTGACCTATCTGGAGGAACATCCGGCGTTTTTCACGGCAAAGCTTTTCGACGATATCCGGGACCATGCCGAAGAACAGTCCAAGGGGATCAATAATCCCCGATTGAAATTCGCGCCCTGCGGCGATATCGTCTGGGACGACCATGAATACGCCGTTCTCCATATCCTGGAGCGGCTTGACGATTTCTATGATGAGATGCTGCCCTATCTGCGGCGGTATGAAATCGCACCGGATATTTTTGATGATCTGTTGGCGTATCAGAAGGCCGTCATGCGCCGTCCCGACGACGCCGAAGCGTATGTGCCGCTCCGTTATGATATCCACGGGTTTCTGAGCGACGTTTACGTCAATCATCCGCACCCATTGGCGAAAAAAACGCACACGCTTCTGATGCGGGATTCGGACGTCAAACACAACTGGCCGGATTTCGCAAAATTCGTCGTATGGTATGGCCGTATGGGTTGGAGTTCCTATAAAGACGATATTACGGAAAGGTCGAATTGAAAACAGAAAACATCTTTGAAGGAGGCGATAAAATTGAAGAAAAACGTTTATCTTGTGCAGGTAAACGTCACGTATAGTGATTTTATCGCATATCTTCCCTATGCTGCCGGATGTCTCGAAGCCTACGCGCTCAGTGATCCGGAGGTTCGCGAGACATATGAGTTCGGCGACATTTTATATATGCGAAAGACCATTGACGAAGCAATGGAGGATATCAGTGATCCGTACCTGGTAGGTTTTTCCTGCTATGTCTGGAACATGGAATACAACAAAGCTCTCGCGCGCCGGATCAAGGAACGGTATCCCGATTGTCTGATTCTGTTCGGCGGTCATAATATCCCGTATAACTCCGATTTGCTTGACGCGGAGCCCTATATTGATTTCCTTATGCATGGCGAGGGGGAATTTTGTTTTGTTGCGCTGCTGAAAGCGCTGTGGCGGAACGACCTTTCCGGCATGACGGATATTTCTCTTCGGATCGACGGAAAGGGGACGATGCTTCCGCGGGGGGATTCCCTTTTTCCGCTGGACGATCTGGTTTCGCCATATACTGCGGGATTGTTTGATCATATGCTGGTGGAGCATCCCTCCATTCAATTTCAGGGAACGCTGGAGACAAACCGGGGCTGCCCGTATTCCTGCGCGTTTTGTGACTGGTGTTTTTCAGAAAAAATCCGATTTTTTCCGATGGAAAAAATCAAGACGGAGATTGAATGGATGTCGTCCCATGGAATCCGCTATTGTTATTGCGCGGATTCCAATTTCGGCATTTCCGCCCGGGATATGGAGATCGCCGAATATGTGGTGGCATGCAACAGAAAAACTGGATTTCCCCAGATATTCAAACCCTGCTACGCCAAAAACAGTGATGAGCGGGTTTTTGCTATCGGCAAGCTTCTGAACGACAATGGAGTGGACAAGGGCGTTACGCTGGCGTACCAGTCCATGGATCCGGAGGTACAGCATAATATCGGCAGACGCAATCTGGAGCTGTCCTATTACACCGCTTTGACCGCCCGCTATGCGGAAGCTGGCATTCCTACTTATACGGAGCTGATCCTCGGCCTGCCCGGCGAGACCTATGACTCCTTCTGTCACGGTCTGTGTGATTTGCTGGAAGCGGGACAGCACAATTCCATGACGGTCTATACTTGTCAAGTCTATTGCAACGCGCCGATCGCGCAGCCGGCCATGCGGGACAAATATGGGATCCGCTGGGAAAGACAGAAGCTGCACGGTATCCATTATCCCGCCAATTTCAACGGCGTGCAGGAGTATTATGACGTCGTGGTGGAGACGAAAGACATGAGCAAGGCGGATTGGGTACGCGCCAATATGTTCTCCGTTTGTCTGCAGAGTTGCCACCATCTGGGATTGCTGCGTTGCTTTGCCATCTATGCCCGCTATGAATTGAATATCTCCTATTTTGATTTTTATAACCGGTTGCTCGCGTATATTTTTTCACAGCCGGATACCTATCTGTTCCATCTGTATGATATGATCCGCCGAAAAACGGACGACACTGAGCATTCCGACTGGTGTTATCAGAACGATATCTTCAGCAAAGTCGGCTGGTATTTTGAAGAAGGGATCTTCCTGGATCTCGCCTATCATATCGATTCGTTCTGGCGGGATATCCATGGATTTATCAACGCCATCGGCATTGACGACGCGGTGTTCCCTGAACTGCTCCACTACCAAAAAAGTATTCTGCGTTTTCCGAAGCAGCGGCAGGTGACGATCGACTGCGGATATGATTTTTATCACTATTTTCACCGGATTTATGACGATGCCTATGCGCCGCTTGAAAAAAAGAAAAACCGGCTCACGATTACAGTGGAAAAAGAAATCGACGATTGGGACGTTTACGCCAGAGAGATCATCTGGTACGGAAAGCGCCGCAGCGCGACGCTGCTGACAAACGCACGGGAACACCTGACATTCAGTGAGTTATGAGCCCCGGGGAACTGGAGGAAACGGCTTATGAAAAACGTATATATGGTACAGGCCTCCACCACCTACGGAGGCAATATCTTCAAGTCTGCCTATCTGCCGTATGCTGCGGGATTGCTGGTGGCTTACGCCTGGTCGGATCCTGTCATACAGGCGTCCTACCGGTTTCGTCGTTTTGTTTTTGTAAAGGAGAACGTGGCGCAGGCGGCGGCATCTTTTGACAATCCTTCCGTCGTCGGTTTTTCCAACTACATCTGGAATACCGAGTACAACAAGGCGCTGGCCAAAGAAGTGAAACGGCTGTACCCCTCCTGTACGGTGATTTTCGGCGGACATAACGTTCCGCCGGAAGGCGTATTCCTCGAGGAATTTGATTATATCGATATCCTGATTCATGCGGAAGGCGAAGAGGCGTTCCGCGCCGTTTTGCTGGAACTGAACAAAGAATCACCGGATTTTTCCGGCATTCACAACGTTTCCTACCGCGCAGCGGACGGCTCTGTCCTGACCAATCCGACGGACGTGCTTGACCGGACAGATTTTCCGTCCCCTTATCTTTCCGGCGTGTTTGACGATATCCTGAGGGAAAATCCGGATATGCAGCTGGACGCCATTCTCGAAACCAGCAGAGGTTGTCCGCGCAGATGCGCCTACTGCGACTGGGGCTGTACCGATTCCTTTGTCAAGTGCTTCCCGATGGAACGCGTCCTTGCGGAGATCGAATGGTTCGGAAAGAACCGGATTGCCTTTTTATGGGGGGCGGACGCCAATTTCGGAGCATTTGAACGGGATGAACAGATCACCGATAAATTGATCGAAACGAGAAAGCAATACGGTTATCCGGAACGGATCCGAACGAACTATGCGAAGAACCAATATGAACGGGTCTTCCGTATCAGCCGAAAACTGGAAAGCGTCGGCCTGACAAAAGAAGGGGCGACGCTTTCATTCCAGAGCCTGAACCCTGCGACACTGAAATGTATCGGACGTTCCAATATGAGCTTTGAAAAGTTTCAGGAGCTGATGCGGCGGTATCAGGAAAACGGCGTTACCACCTATTCCGAGCTGATCCTCGGTTTGCCGGAGGAAACCTACGACTCCTTCTGTAGGGGCATCGGAAAACTGCTGGAACTGGGCCAGCACCGGCTGATCAATGTTTATAACTGTGAAATACTCCCCAATTCCCCCATGGCGGAAAAAAGCTATCTTGAAAAATACGGTATCCGTACGGCCAACGTCAATTTCCTGATCGCCCACAGCAGCGCCAATCCCGAGATTACGGAGCGCACCAACTATGTGGTGGGGACAAACGCCATGTCGCCAGAGGAATGGGTGCAGGCGAATATTTTTGCCTGTTTTGAAAAATCGTTTCACCATTACGGGCTGCTGGTGTTTGTGGCTGTATATCTTTATTATGAAAAAAATGTTCCTTATGAACGCCTGTACAACGATCTGATCTCACTGTCGCGGAATTCAGACGTGCATCTTCTGCACAACGCCTATGCATTTCTTTCGGTTTTTTATTCCGACGTGATCGAAGAAAAGCCCATCCGTCTCTATGCCAATGAGATATACGGAAAAATCACGTGGGACCCCGAGCATACGCCTTTTATGGATATCATTTACCGGCTGGACGATTACTATCGCGCCGTGACGCCGCTGCTTCTTTCCTACGGCCTCGAAGAAGAGATCCTTTTGGAGCTGCTGAAATACCAGCAGACGATGCTCAAGAGGCCGAATCGGAATCATTTCTCCGAACAGTTCTCCTATGATTGGCCGACGTATTTTGAGCTTGCTATGCGTGGCGATCGTCAGCCGCTTCGGAATACGCCGGTTGAAATCGCAGTGGAAAATGAAAACACACTGGAAACATGGGTTGATTTTGCGATTGAGGCTGCATGGTTCGGTAAAAACGGCAATTCGTTCAATCCGGGCGTTCGTGTAACCAGGCAGCAAACGCCGCAGGAGGCGGAACAAAATGAATGAGTTTCACGGCGTTTCCGTCATGATGGGTGCTGTTACGGAGACGGATTCCCTCCGGGAAACCGTTCTGCGCGTACTGGACGTGTGCGATCACAGGGATCTGACAGAGATCATTATCGGTTATTCTCAGCATGTAACGACGGAAAGCCTCGCGGTGGTGAAAGAGCTGGCGGCTATGGAATGCGACGTTCCCATTGTCACTTTTATGCAGAAGCGCCGCGGCATTTCCGGCCTGGTGGATATGATTGACGTCGCTCGCGGTTCGCACTGTCTTCTCGTCGCTTCGGACCTTGCGCAGGACTTGTCAAGTATTGCTCTGATGATTGAGTCTGCAAAAAAGGACGGCAGTGTGATCGCGTCCTCCTCCCGGTGGATGAAGGGCTGCAGTTTTTACGGATACGGGAAAGCAAAAAAACTGTTGAATTTTGCCGGACAGCTGTTTTTGCGGTTGCTGTTCGGTTCCCGTCTCACCGATTTTACGAACCCTGTACAGATTGCGCCGACGGAATTGTATCAGGCCATCGCGTTTGAAAACGAAGGTTTCCCGATCCTCATTGAAATGGTGCTCAAACCGTTGCGGCTCGGCTATCGGTTCAAAGAGATCCCTACTAACTGTTATCCCCGAACGCAAGGGAAATCCAACAATTCTTTCCGCCAGACGGCGGCGTATTTTACCACCGCTCTGCATATCCGTTTCATGAGAAAAAAGGATATTCTGAAACCGGATTCGGCGCTGTACCGCCGGATGTTCGGCGATAAACAGATTTGACCGCAAAAGGAGTTTTCGTTCCGGCATGAAAATGCTTCTGATCTATCCGCCCCAGTGGATCCCGACAAGTCCGTATCTCTCCGTCCCGCTGTTGGCGGGACAGCTTCGCGCTGCCGGGTATGAAGTGGATACGCTGGACCTCAACGTGCGGTTTTTTCGGTCCATTCTGAACGAGGCACATCTCAGGGAATGTCTGACAAAAGCAAAAGATATCTACCGGGAACTGAGTGAAACGATCCCTTCACGGTATCCCGACGCGGAGGCCCGCTTTGCTTCCTTTGATCCCGATACAAAGACGCTGCTGCTGCGTTTCCGTAAGCTCGGCGCCTATCTCAATTCCAACCGATCGGAGCTGGAACGCGCCAGCTTCTTCGCCGGAAATACGGCGCGTTTTTCCGATTCGGATACCTTCCTTTCCCTTGACGAGATAGTCGGGCAGGTGGACCGCGCGGTGGAGGTATTGTGCAGCAAGACGGATTTCTATGATCCCGAAAAGCTGTTTGACGCCAAGATGATCGTACAGGAGGCGCTGAAGATTGCCTCTCTGCCCTATGCTCCCAACGAGCTGATCTGGGACAACTATTTCTGCAGCCCCTTCCTTCCGATGGATTGGGTGAATATCGACAAGGTCTGCCGCGACCCCGTCTATAACATGTATTTGGATTTCTTCTCCCACTGGGCGGAGAAGATTGCCGCCAGGGGCTATGACGGCGTCTGTATCTCCGTGCCCGATCTCAGCCAGATCGTAGGCGGGTTTACGCTGGCGCGGATTCTGAAGGAAAAGACGGACGCGTTCGTGACCCTCGGCGGGAATTACATTACCCAGAATAAAAATGATTTCAAACGTCACCCGGAGCTGTTCGGGACCTATGCGGACGGGCTGATGACCGGCGACGGGGAGCTGGCGATTCTGAAGCTGGCGTCTTATCTGGAAGGCCGCACCTCCTTATCGGAAATATACGGTATGCTGTACCGTGGACGGGACGGTATCGTGGAGGAGGGGCCTGCCGCGCCGCGGCTGCGTATGGATGAAACGGCGTCTGCCGATTTCAGTGACGTGGATTTTTCGCTCTACTATTCCCCTGAGATCGTGCTGCCGTTCCAGTTCAGCAAGGGCTGTTATTGGGGAAAGTGCGCGTTCTGTGATTATTATTACGGACAGCAGGAATTTGATATCAAAAGTGTGACACGTGCGGCGGATGAGATGGAAGAATACCGTGACAAGTACGGGATTACCCGCTTTCTGTTTATTGATGAAGCGCTTCCTCCGAAGTACTACTTGAATTTTGCAAAAGAGGTGCTGCGCCGCAGAATGCGCGTGTTCTACTATTCCTTTGCCAGGCTGGAGAGGGAGTATACCCCCGAACTGCTTCAGACCCTTTACGCCTCCGGCTGCCGTATCCTGATGTGGGGATACGAGTGCAGCGCGCCGAGACTGCTGGAGAAGATGAACAAGGGGATCGCGGCAGACGCGCGGCTGGATATCATGCGGGCGTCCCACAGCGCGGGGATATGGAACAACGCTCTGTTCATAATCGGCTATCCTACCGAAACGCCCGAGGAGATTGAGGCGACGCTGGACGTGATCAAGCGTAACCGGGATTTTATCAACAGCTGTACCCCTTCTAATTTCTCTCTGAAAAAGAACGCGGTCATCATGAAGGACGCCGCCGCAAACGGCGTGAAAAGTTACGCGCCGAAGGGAGAATTCTATACGGTTTACGCAGATGAAATCGAAGGCGTCTCTCAGCAGGAGCGTCGGGAGATCCGCCGGCAGTTCCATCTGGATTTCATTACGGAAAACCGCAATTGCCTTTGGCCGGTCGTCTATTCCGATTTTGATAATACACTGTTATACCTGGAACGCTACGGTCTGCCGTATGTCAGCGGTTATCGTTCCGAACGGGCGATCTGTCCCATGTTCCGATAATAGGAGATAATACTGTATGCAGCACTATGACGCCGTTGTCGTCGGCGCAGGGATCGGCGGTCTTTGCGCGGCCGGCATTCTGGCCAAACGCGGAAAAAAAGTTGCCGTTCTTGAAAAAAACCATACGCCTGGCGGCGTGGCCAACAGTTTCCGCCGGGGGCGTTTTGAATTTGAAATTTCTTTGCACGAATTGTGCGGATTCGGGCCGGACGACCGTCCCTTCGGCAGCGCAAGACGGGTTCTCGACGCACTGGGACTTTCACACCGGATCGATTGGGTTCGTGTTCCGGAGGCATACCGCCTGCTGACGTTTGAAGGCGAAAATCCCATTGACGCCCGGCTTCCATTTGGGATCGAAGCGTTTACGGACGCAATGGAACGATATGTTCCCGGCTGCCGCGGGGCAGTTTCCGACGCATTTTTACTGGCAGCGGAGATCCGGGCGGCGCTGGCAGCGCTTGGCGCTGCCCGTACGACGGAAGAAAAGGCGGCAGTATTGTCGGCGCACAGCGATTTTCTGCACATTGCCGGTATGTCCGTAGAGGAAGGGCTTGCAGCTCTCGGCCTTCCGCCCCGCGCTGCGGATCTGATGAAGGGCTATTGGGCCTACTTGTTTACCGATTGTACGGAGCTGTCGTTCCTGCATTATCTGAATATGTTCAACTCCTATATCGAATTGGGATCTGTGATCCCCCGGAATCGCAGTCTCGCGCTCTCTTTGGAAATTGCCGATCTAATCCGGGAAAACGGATCGGATGTCTTCCTGAACGCGGAAGTGATGCGGATCGGTACAGAAAACGGACGTGCCGCAAGTGTAACGATTGCAGACGGAACGGTGATCTCTGCCGACGATGTGATCTGCGACATTTCCCCTGCAGTGGTGTTCGGCTCTTTGCTGCCGCCGGAAGTGATTAGCTCCGCCGACCGCCGGAAAACCAACGCCCGCGAGCTCTCTGGAAGGGGATTCTGCGTTTACCTTGGGCTGAACCGTTCCGCCGAAGCGCTTGGGCTGACTGATTATTCTTATTTTATTTATCCGGATATGGATACGGCAGCACAGTACCGCGCCGCTGCCGCTCCGGAGACGAATTTCATACAAAATACCGTCTGTCAGAACGCGGCAGACCCGGGGGCGTCGCCGTCCGGTACCTGTATGCTGACCATGACTACTCTGTTCTCCTCTGATTGTTGGGGCAACGTATCCGACGCGGATTATCAGAAAGAAAAGGAAGCGTTTGCGGCGCAGATGATTGTCACCTTCGAACGTGCCGTCGGCGTTTCCATCCGGCCTTATATTGAAGAAATTGAAATTGCCGCTCCGCAGACTTTTGCGCGGTTTATCGGCTCTCCGGAGGGAGCAATCTACGGGTACCGCGCCGCCGAATGGGACAGTATTTTGGCTCGCAAAATGATGGACGCACATTTTTCGCAGCTGGACCGGCTTCATTTCTGCGGCGGTTTCGGCATGAACCTGAACGGCTATTCTTCCGCCATGGGCAGCGGCATGGATACCGCGAATCGGATCCTGAACCGGGAGGCGAAAAAATGATTTTTTCACTTAACAAGCAGACGCTGCAAAAGGATCTGCAATCATTTTTGTCGTTAACTGCCGACAGACAGGCGCGTTTTGACGCTGCGCCGGAAATGTTTCCTTCCGTCCCGCCCCGCGTCAATCTTCAACAGCGGCGTCTTCACCCTGAACGGATGACCCTGCGTTTCTGCGGCAGCATAACGTCGCCGAACGGTCTGCTTTTCTGTGATTTCAGAAGCGACGACGGACCGCTTCCGCCGTTTTGTCCCGGCCAGCAGGCAAGAGTGTTCTGCGGGGCCGTTTCCCATCCTCTTTTGTTGGCATCTGCCCCGGAAGAGGCCGCGGAGGGTGTATACCGTTTCGGAGTTTCAGCGGAAAAACAGCAGGACGCGTATGCGTTCTTTGAACGGCTTTCCGTCGGCTCTTCCGTCGAGATGCGTGCGCCAGCAGGCAGCTTCCGATATCTTTCTCTCCGGGACGGAAATTCCATTGTGCTTGTGGTGGATTCCGCCGGTTTATCAGCGGCTTGTTCGTTTGCAGCTGCTTTTCCGCCGGACGGTCAAATCAATATCGCGTTTTATACTATCAACTGTGTGCGGGAATCATTTTTTGATGAAAGGTTTCATCAGGTGGATTCTCCGGAAGCCCTCGGAAGGCCTGCACAGGATGCCCCCCTTTTTGTCTGTGGCAGCTCCTCGCTTTGCAATTACCTTCAGCCTGTTTCCGCTTTTGTCTCCGCCAGATTCCTGCCCATAGGAGCGTTGGTCCGTTCGGAGCCGTTACACCGGATTTTTACATGTGCTGTGCAGACTGTCAAAGGAACGTACGTTGTGCCTTGTGGTTCCGATTTGCCGTTGCTTTCTTCTCTGGAGGAGGCAGGCATAAGGGTTCCGGTGAGCTGTGCCGACGGCGAATGCGGTTGTTGCCGTATGCGTCTGCTTTCGGGCAGCGTGACATTTTATGATTCCCCGGACAGGGATCCCCGGCGCCGGGCAGATGCTGAGCGATCGGTGATCCATGCCTGCCGTGTTTTTCCCGATTCCGATCTTACAGTATCATTTTAGTCTTCAGAATAACAAGAAAGACGGCTGCGCATTGTTTCCAGCCGCACCATTCGGATGAAAGTTCTCTATTTGACCGTACCGCAGTGGTACCCCATGAATCCGTATCTTGCTCCCGCAATCCTCGTGGCCGAAACCAGGGCCGCGGGGGTTGACGCGTCGTGCAGTGATTTGAATATTGCTTTTTTCAACGATATTCTCACAAAAGACGTCGTGCTTGAAAGTGCCGACCGGGCGAGGGCGATGCTGCCCGCCCTGAAAAAAACGGTTTCCGCCTGTGAAGAGCCGGAAAAACATTTCGATTCTTATCCGAAGGCGCTGCGGACAGCCCTTCTCCGGTATAAGACGATCACCGATTTCTTTTCTGCCAATCCTTCATTGGCGGAGGATACAGCGGAGAAAATCGACGACGCCGTGGCCGTAATGAAAGACCCGGAACGGTTCTATGACCCGGAGCTGCATTTCCGGGCAAAAGACACAATCAACGACGCACTTGCGGTGATTTCTCTGCCCTATGCGCCGTCACGCATCATGATCGACAACTTTATTGCCAATCCCGTGATGGGCTGGAGCTTCGACGACGTGAAAATCCAGTGCTTTGATTCCTCTCAGAATATGTTTATCCCGTATTTTGAGCGGAAATTGCCGGAGATTCCTTTGGAGGATTGTTCGCTGATCGGTATCTCTGTGGCAGATCTCAGCCAGCTGATCCCGGCGCTGACTCTGGCGCGGATGATCCGCGAGCGGACGGATAAAAAGGTGGCCCTGGGGGGCAACTATATTTTCAAGATCATCAAAGAGATCAAACGACCGGACTTTTTTGATCTGTTTTGCGATTTTATTACAGTCGGCGACGGCGAGACTGCCGCAGTGGAGCTGTGTGAATATGTGGACGGGCGCAGAAAGATCGAAGACGTCCATTCTTTGGTATGGCTGCGGGACCGCACGGTCGTCACCAATGAGACGGCGCCGCTGCTGAAGCTGGATACGCTTCGTGTGCCTGATTTTACCGATTTTGATTTTTCTCAGTATTTTTCGCCTGAAACCGTTTTTCCCGTCCAATTGGGCAAAGGATGTTACTGGGGAAAATGCTCGTTCTGCGATTTTTATACCGGTCAGCAAAAATTTGACATCAAAAGCGTGCAGCATGCGGCTGACGAAGTGGAAATGCTTGTGGAGCGGCACGGAGCGAAAAACTTTATTTTTGTGGATGAAGCGGTACCGCCGAAATACTACGATTGGTTTGCGACAGAACTTCAGAAAAGGAATCTTCATATCAATTTTTATTCTTTTGCGAGATTTGACGCCGGTTTTACGCGGGAGGTCCTGCAGAACCTGTTCAACGCCGGGGCAAAATTCTTTTCCTGGGGGTATGAAGTTGCCTCTCCCCGGCTGCTGAAGCTGATGAACAAGGGGATTGACCCGGCTGTGCGGGACCGGATCCTCCGAGACTGCGTGGAGATCGGCATCTGGACCCAGTGTACCTTTTTGTTGGGATATCCGACTGAAACGCCGGAAGAGCTGCGGCAGACGCTTGACGTCATCGAAGACCGCGCGTTGATCAATTCCTGCACGCCTTCCAATTTTGTCCTCAAAAAGAACGCAATCCTGAAGGATGAGACAGACTCTGTCGGCATTACGGATTTTACCTCCAACGGGGATTTCCATATTTCATACAGTTATCACGCGAAAAGCACCACCATGGAGCTGGTGAAAAAGAACCGTATGGATTTTGAGCGTCGGTTCCTGGCCGCAACTGCCGATTGCCTGTGGTCTCTCGGTTTTACGGATACGGACCACCTGCTGTTGTATCTTTCCCGTTACGGCCGCGATTGGGTGCGTGATTACCGTTTGCGCTATAAGAAAAAACAACCCTGAAGCAGCTTTGATTCAAAAAAATGTTTTTATCTGAAAAGGATGAGATTAATGAGAGTTTTGCTGATCATGCCCTATCATTGCGATTTGATTCATGCGGTCTCTTTACCTCTTGGCATTTTATCCATCGCCTCCTACCTTGAAAAAAATGGATATGAGGTGAAAATTGCCGATTTCTCGGTCAGAAGAACTTCCGCGAAAAAAGTATACGAAGAGTTTGAACCGGACATTGTGGGCATTTCATTCCCTTCTGTCAAAGCGATAGACGGTGTAGTAAAAATCTCCAGGTTTTTCCACAAGAAAAAAGTCCCGATCGTGTGGGGAGGATCTTTTATTGACGTCGGGGAAATTCAGCACTTTTTTCAGACAGGGCTTGTGGATATATTAAGTTTTTGTGAGGGCGAAGCAACCTGGCTTGATCTTTTGCGCACCATAGAGGCGGGAGATGATATTGCGAAGGTTCAGGGAATTGCTTTCTTAAAGGACGGAGAAATTGTTACTACCTCTCCCCGTCCGTTTCTGGACCCTGCGGAATTGCCGCGACTGAATTTCGATCTGCTTGAAAATCTGCCCGAGTATTATCATTATCTGTATGGCTGCAGTCATACTGTTTACGTTTATCTTTCAAAAGGCTGTCCTTGTCACTGCACGTTTTGCGTGAATACGCTATGCCATCGAAATACCCGGCGTCGTAGGTCTGTGGATGATTTCGTATCTGAACTGACTGAGCTTGTTACAAAGTATGATGCCAACGGTTTTTATTTCGGCGATGAATTGGCTTTCGCGAACGACCGGGAGTTGCTGGAGATTTGTGATGCGTTTGATGCCACCGGGCTGACTTTTCACTGGGGGTTCCAGACCCGTATAGGCTGCTTGAGCGAAGCGGCGCTGCAGCGCGCCTATAATTCCGGCTGCCGTTGGGTGGATTACGGTGTGGAAAGCGGAAGCAAACGGATTCTGAAGGAAGTGAAAAAAGCGATCCCCTATGACCGCATTGAGCCGGATTTTGCCGCCTGCAGTCGCATCGGAATGATATCTATCGCGAATTTTATTATCGGTTTCCCCGGAGAAACGGAGGATGATATTAAGGATTCTATTGCGCTTGCAAAACGGCTGCAGTCTACGCAGAACACATTTGCGCGTTATATCTTTGGCACAAAGACCCCTGCCGGCAAGAAACTAATGGAAGAAACGGACGATTATCCCCGATTTGAATCGCTTAACGATTATAAAGGAATGGATTTCTTTAAAAACAGACAGCATCTTTCCCGGATTCCGCAAAAGGAACTTGACGTGATCCAGGCCTACTTCCTGATGGCTGCAATCTTTCGGAAGGATTATCACGAAAGCCGCAGTTATGATCTATTCATAAAATCAGTTCTTACCGTACTCAAACGTTTGCCTCGAATGGGGCCTGTGTGTGCGGTAAAGGCTCTGTACGAAATCGTCTTCGACTTTTTACGTATGATATGTGATTTGGTTTTTTTTCCGAAGATACGAAAAAAATACGGGTTAAAATAAGCAATAATAAGGAATCTGTTACAGAAATCGGTTACATTGTTGTGGATTTGCGGAAATTTCTGGTGCTGCCGACCGGGATGCAGGGACCGTTATTGCTTTGTTTTAAAATATTTTTGTTGACATATAGTATTTGTGAGATTTCTGTTGTGAAATAGAAGATATAACTAACAGTTGTATATTATTGACAGACGAGACATGATATTTTTGTGAATAGTAACAATTGCTGAAAAAAAGAATAAAGAGTAAAATAAAAATGTATAGGTAACGGGTGAATTGCGCCCATTTCAGCTATATGAATCTTTTTAGGAGGAATGATTATGCACACAACACGCAAGTCCCTGTTTTTGGGACATGCGGCGGTCCGTAAAGGCTTGTCGCTGGCGTTGACGCTGGTGATGTGCCTCTCGATCCTTGCGATCGGCCTTACGGACGTGTCCGTTTTGTATGCAAGCGCGTTGAGCGGTCTGACGGCGCTTCCGGGGAATAACAGTACCCTGAGCGGTCGTTATATCGTCAGCAGTTCAACGAGCAGAAGCGGCATGACTGTTTCCGGTACGGCGCTGATTTATATCCCGTCAGGCGTTACGCTGACTGTCAACGGCAGCGGCACGGCGGCCGGCATCCGGGTAAACGGCAGCAACGTTCTGATTGTTACCGGCCCCGGTAAACTGGTTGCCAACGGCGCGGCCGGCGGCACAGGCGGTCGCGGCGGCAACGGCACCAACGCGGGCGCCGGTTCGTCCGGTTCCGGCGGCGGCGGTGGCGGCGGCGCCAACGGCGGCGGCGCAGGCATCGGCGGCAACGCAAACAATGAAACGATGGGTACCGTATATCTGCTCACCGGCAGCGGCCTTCAGGTCACCGCAAACGGCGGTGCGGGCGGCGCAGGTGGCGGCGGCGGTTCCGCAGGCTCCGACACGCAGTGGTCCGGCACCGGCTGGAAAGGCGGCGGTGGCGGCGGCGGCGGCGGCGGTGGCGGCGGCGGCGCCGGTATCGGCGGCGGCGGCGGCAACGGTAACGGCGGTGCAGGCGGTTCTGACGGTTCTGTTTGGTCCGGCAATATTTACCATGGCGGCGGCACCGGCGGACGCGGTAATGACGGCGCCAGCATGGGTAACGGCGGCGCAGGCGGTGCAGGCGGCCCCTCCGATAACGGCGGTTCCGGCGCGCAGGGCGGCGCAAACAACGGCGGCGGCGCCGGTACCAGATCCAGCAGTGTACCTGGTTACGCCAATATTGGTATTACGTTGGATCGCCAGGGCGGCACCACCGGCAGCACCAGCGTGACCTGCACGATCGGTTACCCGATGACTTCTGCCACCATGCCCACCAGAACCGGTTATACCTTCGGCGGCTATTATACGTCCACGGGCGGCGGTGGTACGCAGTACTATAACGCCAGCGGCGGTTCCGCGCACGTGTTTGACGCGGTTGGCGGCACGCTGTACGCCAAATGGACTGCCAACACCTATACCGTAGCCTACAATGGAAACGGAAATACAGGTGGAGACACTGCAGCATCTACTCACACCTATGACACGGCCAAAGCCTTGACGTCCAACGGCTTTACCCGCGCGTATAACGTAACTTATAATTATAACGGCAGCGGTGCGGCGAACGGGTCTGCCACGGCAACGTATACCTTCAAAAACTGGAATACGGCTGCCAACGGTTCAGGTACGTCTTATTCCAACGGGCAGAGCGTCAAGAATCTGGCTTCCACGCAGGGCGCTACGGTAAATCTGTATGCGCAGTGGAATTCTGCAAGTGTGACTCTTCCCTCTCTTTCCCGCAGCGGTTGGACTCCCATAGGTTGGGCCACTTCTGCTTCTGCAACTTCTGCGAATTATTCGGCAGGGGCAAGTTATACGCCTACAGCAAATACCACGTTGTATGCGATCTGGAGCAGAGCGATCACCAATACCTACCATTATTATCAGGCGGACGCTACGACGGATGCCACAGAGACCTCCGGCGGCACAGCCTATAATACGGCGACACAGCTTTCGCTGACTTCTCCTGCGTCTTCCGCGGTTATCACAACTGTCAGCAAGAATGACAAGTCCTGGACGCTGAAAGGATGGAACGCCGATTGGACGTCTGCCAGCCCCGCAGTTTGGGGCGGCGCAACGCAGACCGCAACGGTTGGCTTCGGCGCCAGTCACAAAGTGTCGACCGACGCGTCTGCACACGCGTTCAAACCGGTCTATGCGTTGAAGACGACCAAATTCTACGCCAACTATAATTATTATGTGGATGACGCCACGACCTACAGCAAGCAGAAGAAGGATGTGACGGTCAACGGTGACGCCTCTACCGGCGCAATGCCCGTTGCGGCCGTTACCGATAACGGCGCCAACAGCACGATCATCCGTCGCTTTTCGCTGGATGGCCGCATCTATGAGCTGCAGGGCTGGTCCCTGACGGAGCCTGCTTCCGTCGGAACCGGAACGGCGACCATCGCCTACAATGCCGCTACGGCAACGTTGAATGTGCCCGGTGCGGGTACCCCGACGTCCACGGCGAACCTGACGCCCGTTGAGTTGTATCCTGTGTATAAGCTTGTGGGTACTGCCATTAAGGCGAAATTTAAGTATTATGACGCCAGCGGAGCGGCACAGTATTTCGATGTTTCCGGCATGGCGGAGGGAGAAGCCACCTCCGGTAATGTTACTTTCCCGGCGGCCTCTCAGGTGGATACTTCCTATGTGAAGGACGGCGTTACCTACACTCTGAAGGGGTGGAACTTGAGTGACAGCGCGACGGAATACGGCGCGTTCGAATCGACGGCAACGCTCGACGTATTGGCGCATCCCGGAACGGATTATTACAATTATTATCCGGTTTATGAATGCACCACCACGGTCAGGTATTACACCTACACCTCCGCGGGTGCGCAGACGTCTGATATTCAGACGACCACGCTGAGAAAGACGGACGCCAATACGCCCACCACGGCGGATGTGGCGGTTCCCACCAGCGGCTTCAATAAGACCATCACGTTGGATGGCAGGACCTTTACTTTCTGCGGCTGGCGTATGGATGATACCACGACGGACGTTCCCGCGACGATTGCTCCTACGGTGTCCTCGCAGAACCATCCGATCAAGGATGCGGAATATAAATATTACGCCATCTACACCAACGGCCTGCTGGCTCTCAGCTACAATACCACGCATGATGGTATTACGGCGGTTCCCACTCCCGATACCCAGTACAAGACGCAGTATATCAGCGCGGCCACCGGCAACGCGAATATCAACAACGTGGCGGAGATCACGTTTGATATCAACCCGAGCGGTTTGATTCCCGAGAAGAAGGGTTATACCTTTATTGGTTGGGGCAATACGGATTCCGAATCCGAAACTGCGGATTACGGAAAAACCGACGTCACATTGCAGACCCGTATCGACAAGACCCTGTTCGCGCGCTTCAGCGTCAACGATCAGGACGTGACCTTCGTGTACTATGACGGAAGCGACCTGGAAGGATCCTACAAGCATGAGACGAAACAGGTTTCCTATGACGATCTGCTTCGCGACGACAGCGCGTCCAATCCGAGATACGTTGTTACCGCTCCCACGGTGAAGATCGCCGGTAAGGACAACAACAACAACCCGATCATTGATGCCGGCAATATTATCCATGCCAACGATAAGTACCACTACGTGTTCCGCGAGTGGGTCCGTTCTGACGGCAAGGGTCTGTACACCTCCACCACTTCCGGCATCAACTACACCGCGAAGTTCAAGAACGTACAGGATGATATCACTGTTCAGGCTATGTATGACGCGTATTCGCATCACTACGTTGCGCTGACGAACAATGATATGAGCGGGCTTCCCGCGAAGTACAATCCCGACGGCGACGCAACAGCCGCAAAAGACGCCACCTGCACCAGGGACGGCTATCAGTACCTGAAGTGCGAGGACTGCGGACACGTCTGGAAGAAGATCCTTCCCGCCTTCAACCACATGGACGCCAACGGCAATCCTGTCGTGACCTATTCCGGTTATAAGGCTCCCACCTGTGAAGGCACCGGCAAATACGCCACCGCTGCCTGCGCTCTTTGCGGCAATACCGTGAAGACGGAGGATAACAGCCGTCCGAGATATTACGATATCGCTGACGGTACGTTCGTGGAAGTGGAATCCGCTGACGGAATCATTCCCGCCATCGGCCACAACTATGAATTCAGCGAGACGGTCGCCCCCACCTGCACCGTGAAGGGTTATGACCTGTACGTGTGCGCCAACAACGAGATGCATACCGAGAAGCGCAACTATACGGACGCCCTCGGCCATCTTGAAAAGAAGACGGACGAAGTACCTGCCACCTGCACCGCGGAAGGCAAGTCTGAAAAGATCGTCTGCGAACGCTGCAACATGGTCGTCGTGGATTCCTACGTGATCCCGGCGCTCGGTCATGCCATGACCCGCCACATGAAGGTGGATCCCACCTGCACGGAAGACGGCAATATCGAGTATTACACCTGCGGCAACTGCGGCAAGTTCTTCTCCGACAAGGATGGTAAGAATGAGATCACCGAGGCGGCTACGGTCGTAGCGGCCCTTGGCCATGACTTCGTTGAGACGCCTGCTGAGCCTGCCACCTGCACCAAGGACGGTCACACCGCCGGTAAGGTTTGCTCCCGCTGCGGCGAGATCGCGGAGGGCAGCACGGCAGTCACCACAGAGCCCGCCCTTGGACACAATATGGACGCCGGCGTTCGCACCGAGTCCGACAAGCCCTGTGAGACGCCCGGCTATACCACCTACACCTGTCAGCGCGACGGCTGCGGCTATACCGAGGTCGTCTATGACGAGCTCGCGGCGCATGCCGAGAAGACGATGCCGGAACAGCCCGCTACCTGCACGGCAATGGGTAAATCCGAGTATAAGATCTGCGAAGTCTGCGGCAAGGTGCTGACTAACTATAAGTGGCTGCCCAAGATCGCTCACACCTACACCATCGAGAAGACCCCCGCTACTCCCGCTACCTGCACTGAGGACGGCGTCAGCGCGGTGATGCAGTGTAAGTTCTGTGACGCCACCGTCGGCGGCGATGTGATCACAGCCCTCGGCCATAACTACAGTGAATGGATCGTGACGGCCGCGACCTGTGAGAACGCCGGTTCCCGGACCAAGTTCTGTAAGCGCTGCGGCGATGAGATCACAGAAGCCATCCCGGCGACGGGCCATAATCCCGTTGACGTGGCGGAAGTGCCCGCCACCTGCACTGCGGAAGGCAAGACGGCCGGTAAGATCTGCGATATTTGCGGCACTGTTCTGGAAGGCTGCGAAGTGATCGACAAGATCGCTCACACCTTCGGTGCGGAACAGGTCGAAAGACCTGCCACCTGCGCGCTGGTCGGTCTGAATTACGTCGAGTGCTCCGTCTGCGGATACAAAGAGTATACGACGGTGGAGAAGCTGCCGCATACTCCCTCCGTGACGAAGGAAGGAAAGGTTGCGACCTGTACGGAAGCCGGTCTGAAAGAGGAGATCACCTGCTCTGTCTGCGGTGAAGTGCTGCAGGCCCAGACCGCGACGCCGAAGCTGGAGCACGTGTGGGAGACCATTCCCGCCGTTGCGGCAACCTGCACCGAAAAGGGCAAGACCGCCTATGAGAAGTGCGTCAACTGCGACACGCTTCTGACGGAACCCAAGGACGTACCCGCCAAGGGGCACTCCTGGGGCGAGTGGCAGCTTGTGAAGGCTGCGACCTGCCTTGAAGACGGCTCCAGAGTGCGTTACTGCACCGTGGAAGGCTGCGAGGCGCACAGCGCTGTCGTTGACGAAGCGGCTCAGACGAAGGTCCTCACGAAGCTTGGCCATGACATGACGAAGGTCGAAGCGAAGGAAGCGGCTTGTGAAGTCGCCGGAAATCCTGAGTATTTTGTGTGCTCGCGTTGTGAAGGCAAGTATTATAAGAATGTTGCCGGAACAGAAGAGTACACGGCCGACGAAATCGTCATTCCTGCATTGGAGCACGATTGGACGAATCCGATTTTTACCATTCCGACATGTACGGAAAAGGGTTATACCACAGTCACCTGCAGTAAGTGCGGAGCAACAATGGATTATGACTTCATTGATGCGTATGGTCATACCGGTGGAGTCGCAACTTGTGTTGACAAGGCTGTTTGCACTGAGTGCGGTGTGAGTTATGGCGGATATGGCGATCATAACTATGTCACCGAGACGAAGGAAGCGGCCAACTGCACCGAAAGATCGGTAACGACAAAGTACTGCACTGTTTGCGGTAGGGTTGCCAGCACAACGCAGGGGGACTATGGTGCGCATCATTATGTCTATGATGAGGATCATATTACCGTCGTAAAAGAAGGTACCTGTACAGAAGCAGCAGAATATGAAGTCGCTTGCGAAGTTTGCGGCGAATCCATTCATGTTATCGGTACAGCTCCCGGCCACGTTGACGCTGATAATGACGGTGTGTGCGATGAATGCAACACCGACATGAACAGCACCACGGACGGTACGACAACCGGTTCCTGCGACAAGTGTGGCAGAAATCACGCCGGTAAAGAAGGCGGATTGTTCGGCTACAACGGCTTTGTTTGCCGGATCATCGCGTTCTTCAGAATGATTGTCAGACTGTTTGGCAAAAAATAATATGCAGGAATTGAAAGAAATTCCTTAACAGCCAAGAAGCTCTTTCACGGTTTCCGTGAGAGAGCTTCTTGTTGTACGCCCAGCATGGGCAATAACTTGGTGGTGAAAGTCCACTACATGCTTGGTAGTAGGAAGTGTTAGCCGAACGGCAAGGGTGTCCATTGTGAAGTGGAATCTGAAGGAAGCCACAGGCAAAGTTCCGAGCCGACGAACAGAAATCGCATATAAAGCGGGGCAGAGCGGACGAGGCTGCAACACAAGTCGAAGTCCCATACTACCCGGACTCTGTCACGTAAATGCGGCGGCTGCATGGAATGAAGGCAATTGCACCTTATCTGGGGAGGTCTGTGAGGTATGCATCGGAAGATGTAACCCATGTCGCAAGGTATGGCTGAACTCACAGAAGTCAGTCTGAGCCATAGTACCTGAGAAGTCGGTGAAAACCGATGGAGGAAAGGGCTCGGCGGTTGCTGGTAACGCAACACGTCAGGAATCGAGCGTGTTGAAAGCAGTTGCTCGGAAGAGGATGTCTGCCAAAGGATAGGTGAGAGACCGAAAGTACGGCAGAATCGCAGAGCGCTTCGATTTCCGACCAAACGCGCTGTCAAGTTCCAGTAACTGAACCGCCGCTTGCGGGACCGCATGAGCGGTGATGTGGGAGGACGGGGGTTAGCCACCCCCTCCTATCCGATTTAGAAGGAAGAGAAGGGGGCCCTTTTATGTTTGACAACGTATCAAAAAGGTGTTACAATAAACAAAAAATATCAAAAAATAGGTTCATTACGGTTTTTATTAGAGTTCGGCAATCAGCATTATTTTGGCTGTTAAGCAGGCGAAAAAATGGGAAGCGGTAACCTGATGTTCTGGGTTTTGGGATGGAACCGCCTTTATGTCTGTCGCCCGCCCGGAAATGCACGTCGCGGCGCAAAAGAATAGCGTTTTCGATGGGTGAAATGAATTAAATACTTCAGGATACTGCCCTTTGCGGTTTGTTGATGAACGCCTTATAGACATCTTTTGTTATCAGTATTCCACAATGATTCGTGATGGATTAAATTATGGCGTAAAAGAAATATGGTAAATTTGACAGAAGAGGAACGAGAGCGAGCAAGGCAAGAACAGGAATGGGCAAAGGAAGAAAAACTGCGTGCGGCAGAACAGCGGAAGCTGGAAGCGGAAAAAGCCGCACGGAGAGCTGCTGCGCGTCGTTCTGTCAGTAAAGTCGCGTCGGAAGGCGCCCGGGCCGCCCGGAATGCCGCCGGTTCCGCTTCATCCGCATCGAAAAAACTGTTGAGGCGTAGCCGTGGTGGCGCCCCGAAAGCCGCCGCCGCGTTTTCCCGCGCCGCCGCTGCTGCGGACCGGTTCTTTGCGGCCGTCTGGCGGGCGCTGACAGGCTTTGCGGCAAAGGCTTATGCCGCCCCGCTGTTCATTCTGGCCGTCATGGCCGCCTATGCGGGGATCGCCCGGCTTTGCGGTTTTTCGCTCTTCCGGTTGGTCGCCACGCCGCCCACCTATCAGTTTTACGTCTGCGATTACAGCGTGGGGTACTGTTCCCGTCTGTTTGTCGGCGCGGTGATCTCACTGTTCACGGATAAGGTGAGCATTGATCTGATGAACAGGATCATCAACGTTTCCGTCGTTCTTTCGCTGGTCGGGCAGGCGGTGATCGCGGGGCTTTTGCTGCGGACCGGCCTGAAGAACCGATCGTTGCCCGCCGCGGCGATCGGCCTCCTGATGATGACGAATCCCCTGGCCGTTGTGGAGAATATGTCCGCCCCGGGCCTTTTGGACGTCTATCTGCTGCTGTTGTTCCTTGTCTGGCTGGCGTTTCTCAAAACGCCGCTGGCGGCCGTCGTTACCCCGGTCTTCTGTCTGGTAGGAATGGCGATCCATTATGAATTTCTGTTTTCGTTTTTGCCGCCTATGCTCTGTCTGCTGCTGTATGACGCCTTCAACGCGAAAAAAAAGCGGGTGCGGATCGGCAGATGGCTGGCCTTCACCGGCGGCAGCACGGTCTCCGCTGCGTCGTTCTTTTATTTCGTATTCCTTGCCAAAGACCATCTGCGTCTCACGTCGGAGGCGTTCTACCGGCACATGCTGTCCCGGTTCAGCCTGTCCGCTTCCGAGCGGGATTTCCTCACGTTTGTGATGGGCGGGCCGCTGTATCGAGATTACTTTGACTATTACATTTTCGGCGAGTACAAGGGCTACGATTATTTCAATAACATCAACGATTTCTTTGTCTTTTTGAAAAACTGGACCTCCGGCAGGTTCAACGCCGGGATGCTGCGCAAGGACTTGATCCTGTTTCTCCCGGTGCTGTTGGTTACTGCCGTCATCTGGATCCGTTGCGCCAAAAGGGAAAAGGGGATACGCCGGCTGCCCTACGTCTGTTTCATCGGGCAATCGCTGGTGCTGATCCCGGAGCTGATCATTTCAACGGATATCTGGCGCTGGGTTTCCGCCGCGCTGCTGGCGCAGTTCTTTGTGTTTGCAGTCGTCTATCTGGATAAAGACGCGCCGCTGCACCGGACGGCAGATAATACAAAAGTCAAACCGGCAGTCGGAGGTGTTTTCGCCGTTTGCACTGCCGCCTACGTGATATACGGTTTATCATTGGTGAATTAGTGAGGGTATTGTTCTGAAGCTGTCTGTGATTATTCCCACAATTGATGAATATGAGGATATCAAAACCGTCGTTGGGCAGATCTATGGTTCCTGCCGTCATGAGGATATCGCCGAGGTCAAACTGATCCACGACGACCGTTCCACGGAGAATTATATTGCCTATCTCCGTTCGCTGCAGACGGAATTCCCGGAAGTGCGGCTTGAGATCGTCCGGCAGAACAGGCCCGGCATCGGCGCGGCTGTTTATGAAGGCTTTTACGGCGCAACGGGCGATTGCGTGACGGCCATCGGCGGGGACATGGAGAATGACCCGAGGGATATCGCCGAAATGATCGCGCTGGCAAAGCGGCATCCCGGCGCGGTGATCACCGCCTCCCGCAGGCTGCGCAAGGGCGATTTCGCGGAATATCCCACTCTCAAGCGGTATTGCAATATCGCTTTTCAGACGCTGCTGCACGTGCTTCTCCGGACGAAACAGAGCGACATCACCTATATGTTTCAGTGTACCCCCAAAGCGTTGCTGGAGCAGTATGATTTCAGCGACAGCGTGGATACGTTTATTCTGGCGCTGGCGCTGTTGCCGGAGATGTATGATATCCCGTTTTATGAGATCCCCTCGAAGGTCTCTGTCCGGAAGCACGGTCAGTCGCATCTGTCGCTCCGGTATTATTTCGGTTTTCTGAAAGAAGTATTGCGCCTGATCAAAAAGCACGGAAGAAGGTGACCCGGTTCTGAAAAACGTATATATGGTGCAGCCCTGCGACGTCAGCGGCATCGGTGAGAACGAGTCCACCTATCTTCCTTATGCGGCGGGACTGTTGGTTGCCTATTCCTTCCGGGATGAAACGGTCCGGTCGAACTGCCGGTTCGGCAGGTTCATCTACCGGAAAGAAAACATCGACGAGGCGATCGCTTCCTTTGAGGATCCCTTGGCCGTCGGTTTTTCCACCTATATCTGGAACTACGAATACAACAAGGAATTTGCCCGCAGGCTCAAACTGAAATACCCCGACTGCATCACGGTGTTCGGCGGGCACAATATCCGTATGGATTCCTGTGAGCAGATGGAGGAATACCCCTTTATCGATTTCCTGATCCATGGGGAAGGGGAGATCGCTTTCCGTGATATTCTCTTCCATGCCCTGACGGACGGCGATTTCTCCGGCGTTCCGAATATTTCGTACCGGGAAAAGGACGTCCCCCATAAAAATCCGGCGGAAAGGATCTGTACGCTGGATTATCCGTCCCCCTATCTGGACGGTTGGTTTGACGAGATCCTGGCCACGGACCGCATTCGCTTTTCCGTGCTGTTTGAGACCAACCGCGGCTGTCCGTTTCAGTGCGCCTACTGCGACTGGGGCAGCCTGGGGCTGTCCGTGCGGCAGTTCCCCATTGAGCGGGTGTACGCTGAGCTTGACTGGTTCGGCGCGCACAATATCGACTTTTGCTTCTGCATCGATTCCAACTTCGGCATGTTCCCGCGGGATTTTGAGATCGTGGACGAGTTCCTGCGGATCAAAGAAAAATACGGTCAGCCGGAGGTCTTCAAGTGCTGCACCACCGAGGGCGGCGGCGATAAGGAATTCAATATCAATAAAAAACTGAACGATTGCGGCATCTTCAAAGGCGCGTCGCTGGCGCTGCAGACGCTGGCTCCCGAGGCGCTGGAAAACATTGGCCGCAAGAACATGACCATCGACAAATTCCGCAAGCTCACCGCCATGTATAACGCGGCGGGCATCACGGCTTATTCGGAGGTCATCTACGGGCTGCCGGGGGAGACCTATGAGACGTTCACGGATAATCTTGATCTGATCATTCGTTCCGGCACCACCAAGAGCTTTTTCATGCACTACTGCGAGCTGCTGATGAATTCACGGCTGGGCAGCAAAGAGTGCATCGAAAAATTCAAAATCAGAACGGCAAAACTGCCCTATACCCAGTTTCACGCCATGGGGGACAGCGAGGTGCAGGAGTACCAGAACATCATCGTGTCCACCTACTCCATGGATTATGATTCCTGGGTGAAAACCTGCATCTTCGGGCTGGTCATTCAGTGTTTCTACTATATGGGCTTTCTGCAGTGCCCGGCCCAATATCTTTATTTTGAACACGGCGTCAGCTATAAATCGTTTTTTGAGCGGTTCATCGCCTTTGCCGCCGAACACCCGAAGACGGTAATCGGCGAATACTATGCGGAGATGTACGCCAAGCTCAGCGCCCTGAACCGGGGCGAGCCCCTCTGCGTGGCGCACTTCAATCCGGTTTTCGGCGAGATCGAATACCCGCTGGAAGAGGCCATGTATCTGGAGTGCATCGTGAAGGCGGACCGGTTCTTTGAAGAGACGGGGGCGTTCATCGCCGGTTTCTTCCCCGACGATCCGCTGCTGAAGGAGGTCGTCGCCTACCAGAAGCTGATCCTCCGCAAGCCGGCGGATACGCAGGCCGCGGCGTCGTTTTCCGTGGATTTTGGTCGGTATTTCCGGCACATTTCCGTGAACGACTACCGGCCGCTGCCCCGGGAAGCGGTGGCGCTGCGCACGGTCAACCTCCACCCCGCCGACTCTCTGGCGGAATACGCCCGCATGAACGTGTGGTACGGCAGAAAACACTCCCGCAATCTCTATTCCCCGGAGGAGATCGCCACGGAATATAAGGGGGCGGCGCAATGAAAAATATTTATATGCTGCAGCCCTGCGATACGCACGGCTCCGGAAAAAACGAATCCGCCTATCTGCCCTACGCCACGGGGCTGCTGATCGCCTACGCCTTTCAGAATGAAACGGTCAGGGCCAACTACCGCATGAAGCGGTTTATCTATAAAAAAGAAGACCTTGATGAGGCGATCGGTTCCATGGAATCGCCCGCCGTGGTCGGATTTTCCACCTACCTGTGGAATTTTGAGTACAATATCGCCTTTGCCCGCAGGCTGAAAGAACGCTATCCCGACTGTGTGATCGTCTTCGGCGGGCACAACGTCTATAACCACTCCGCGGAGCAGCTGAACGAATACCCGTTTATCGACTTCCTGATCCATGGGGAAGGAGAACCGGCCTTTTTGGGGCTGCTGCTGCATCTGTGTACGGACGGCGATTTTTCTTCGGTGCCGAATCTCTCCTACCGGAAAGACGGCGTTGCCGTCAAGAACCCCATGGAAAAGTTCTGCACCGTGGATTACCCCTCGCCCTATCTGGAGGGCTGGTTTGACGAGATCCTGGAAAACGACGACCTCGTGTTCTCCGCGCTGATGGAGACCAACCGGGGCTGCCCGTTTCACTGCGCCTACTGCGACTGGGGCAGCATTGACCTGAAGATGCGGCAGTTCCCCCTTGAGCGGGTGGTGGCGGAGATGGAATGGTTCGCGGAAAAGAAGATCGCCTTCTGCTTCTGCATCGACTCTAATTTCGGCATGTTCCCCCGGGATTATGAGATCGTGGACGCTTTTTTGGAGATCAAGGCCCGCACCGGGTATCCCGAAATGTTCAAGTGCTGCACCACCGAGGGCGGCGGCGACAAGGAATTCAATATCAACAAAAAGCTGAACGACTGCGGCATCCTGAAAGGGGCCTCGCTGGCGCTGCAGACCCTCTCCTCCGAGGCGCTGACCAACATCGGCCGCCGGAACATGTCGCTGGAAAAGTACAGCTACCTGACCGCCAAATACAACGCGGCGGGTATTCCCACCTATTCCGAGCTGATCTACGGCATGCCGGGGGAGACCTATGACAGCT
>CADAMO010000018.1 GCA_902788995.1 Oscillospiraceae bacterium | reverse complement strand
TTGCTACTTTCTCCATGTGTTCCCATTTGAAGTCCATCTCCTTTTTCTTGATTATACCATTACGAACTTCAAATGTACATTTTTATTATACAGGTTCACACTATTGCCTATTGCCTATTGCCTATTGCCTACTTACTGCCACCATCCTGAAAATCCCGCACGATGTTGTTCACCGTGCTTTTATAGGAGGCGTTTTCTTCCATCTTTTCCTTGCACTGCTTGACGGAGTGCACCACGGTGGCGTGGTTTTTTCCGAAATAGCCGCCGATGTCCTTCAGCGTCAGGTCCGTGATCTCCTTGATGATATACATGGCGGCCTGTCTTGCCTGCGTGATCTCCGCCTGCCGTTTGTCGGAGCGGATATCGGAGGAGGTCACCCCGAAGGCGTTGGAGACGCTGTCGATGATTTTGTCGATGGTGACCGAGACCGGCTCGTTCTCGTTGGTGATATCCTTGATGATGTCCTGCACCTGTTCAAGGGTGGGGGAGGAACCGTAGACCTTCGTCATGGCCTCGATCTTCTTGACCGTTCCCTCCAGCTGGCGCACGTTGCTCTTGATCTTCTGGGCGATAAAGTCGGTGACGGCTTCGCTCAGGGTGACGCCCAGCTGGCTGCATTTGCGCTTGATAATGGCCTTGCGCATGTCGATATCCGGCGGAAGAATATCCGCCAGCACGCCGCTTTCAAAACGGGTGCGCAGCCGCTCGTGAAGGCCGGGCATTTCTTTCGGCGGCACGTCGGAGGTCATCACGATCTGCTTGCCCGCCTGCTGCAGGATGTTGAAGGTGTGGAAGAACTCCTCCTGCACCGCGTCGCCCCGCTGGATATACTGGATATCGTCGATCAGCAGCGCGTCCGCGTTGCGGTATTTGTTGTGAAAGACGATGGTGTTCTTTTTGGTGATGCACTCGATCAGCTCGTTGAAGAAGCTTTCGCCCGTGGTATAGATGATGATGGCGTCGGGATTGTCCCGCTTCATCCGGTTATAGATGGCGAACATCAGGTGGGTCTTGCCCAGGCCGGATTTACCGTAGGTCAGCAGGGGGTTGTATTTGGTGCCCGGCTCTTCCGCCACGCCCAGCGCCATGTTGTAGGCGAAGGAGTTGGATTTGCCCACGATGAAGTTGTCGAAGGTGAACGCGGCGAAGGGATTGGCCTTTTCCGGAATGTGCTCTTCCTTTTTTTCCTGTTCCGTCACGCCGCCGTTTTTCAGGTCGCCGAGGGTCTTATCCACCAAAATGTCGATCTCCACCGGAAAGCCGAGGATCTGCTCGAAGCCGTCCCGGATCATCTGACCGAACTTGTCCAGAATGATGGATTTTTTGAATTCCGCGCCGATGAGGAATATAACGGTATCGTTCTCGAATTTGACGAATTCAAGCGGAGAGAGCCACATATTATACATGACGTCGGAGACCTGATTTTTACAGATCGCCAGCACTTCTTTCCAGATATCGTTGAACGTGTCCATAACGTCTCTCCTCAATTCCGCTTTTAATCCCATCAATTATAGCATAAGAGATATCATTTTTCAATATGTTTTTAATATTTCTAATAATTATATATTTATAAATATATATAGATATATAGTAACTATATCTTTATTTGTTATAAAAGACCGCAGCGCGGCTCCGTGAGCCGTTCTCGCCTGCCGGCTCGGTCGGTGCTTCTGCCTGCGGCAGAGATCTCCACTGGAGATCCGCACCCCGCCGACAGGCGGTTTCTGAAACTGGCGGCGCTGAGGCGCCGCGCTGCCTCCTTTTTGTATTTTCATGCAGCTTTTCTCATTTTTTTTGAAAGAAACAAGAAAAAACTTTACATTCTCTTTGATTCTATGTAAAATAGAAGGTAACTTTGGGAAGACATGAGAGGAAAACGAATATGAAAGTTGCGGTAATGGGCTGCGGGACCGTCGGTTCCGGCGCCGTGGAAATTCTGGAAAGCAAGGGCGAGCTGCTCTCCGCCAGGTGCGGCGAGCCGGTGGAGCTGAAATATATTCTGGATATCCGTGATCTCTCGTCCAGACCCTACGGGAAAAAGGTGGTCAAGGATATCGATCTGATCCTGGAGGATCCGGAAGTGGGCGTCGTGGTGGAGACCATGGGCGGCATTGAGCCGGCCTTCACCTTCTGCATGAAGTGCCTGAACGCGGGCAAGAGCGTGGTCACCTCCAACAAAGAGATGGTGGCCGTCAAGGCGGACGATCTGTTCGAGGCCGCCCGCGCCAATAATGTCTCCTTTGCCTTTGAAGCCGCCGTCTGCGGCGGTATCCCGGTGATCAGGACCATGTTCACGGATCTGGGCGCCAACCGTCTGACGGGCTTTGACGGCATCATGAACGGCACCACCAATTTTATTCTGACGAAGATGATCAAGGAGAAGATGTCCTTTGATTCAGCGCTGAAGCTGGCCCAGGAGCTGGGCTATGCCGAGAAGGACCCCACGGCGGACGTGGAGGGACTTGACGCCTGCCGCAAGACGGCGATCCTCGCTTCCATCGTGCTGGGCACCCACGTGCGGCCAGAGGAGATCCCCACCGAGGGCATCTCCCGGATCACGCTGGAGGACGCCTCCTACGCCTCCGACGCGGGGGCCGAGATCAAGCTGATCTGCAAGGCGGAAAAACTGCCGGATGGGAAGGTCTACGCCGCCGTCAGCCCCGCTTTTGTCAGCAGAAACACCATGATCGCCAACGTCTCCGGCGTGAACAACGCGGTGGCGCTGCGGGGCGACAGCGTGGGTGAGGTCTTTCTCTACGGCCCCGGCGCGGGAAAAGAGGCCACGGCCAGCGCCGTCATCAGCGACGTGCTGGAGTGCATCCGCCTGAAAAAGAATCAGGAGCACTATTATTTTGCGCCGCACAGGGACGGTCTTCTCTGCGGCAAGGGCGAAAATATCACCTCCCTCTACGTGAGAGGCTACGCGAAGCACATGGAGACCGCCGCCCGGGAGATCCGCGAGACCTTTGAGTCCGTCCGCTTCCTGAGCCGGGATAATTCCCCCGCCAACGAGCTGGCCTTCATCACCGGCAAGGGCAGGGAAAAGGACCTTTATGAAGCGGTGGCGGGCATCCGTGATTTTGCCTCCGCCTCCGTCATCCGGGTGCTCTGATATGGGCGTGATCGTACAGAAATTCGGCGGAAGCTGCATTGTCGACGCGTCCGCCCTCAAAAACGCCGCGAAGATCATCACCGGCGAATATGAAAAGGGCAACGGCGTGGTGGCGGTGGTCTCCGCCCAGGGGGATACCACCGATAAGCTGATCCGGGCTGCAAGGGAAATCAGCGACAAGCCGCCCAAGCGCGAACTGGACGTACTGATGAGCGCGGGGGAACAGCTGGCCGTTTCAATGCTGGCCATGGCGGTCAACGAGCTGGGCTTTCCCTGCGTTACGCTGCTGGGCTGGCAGGCGGGCATCGTTACCAACTCCGTCTTCGGCCACGCCCGCATCCGGGATATCGACCCGGAACGGATCAAAAAAGAGCTGTCAAAGAAGAAAATCGTGCTGGTGGCCGGTTTTCAGGGGGTGGACAGAAAGAACAACATGACCACCCTTGGCCGCGGCGGGTCCGATACCACCGCCGTATCGCTGGCGGCGGCGCTGAACGCCGAAAAATGCCAGATCTACTCCAAAATCGACGGCATCTACACCGCCGACCCGGAAACCGTTCCCGAGGCCGTCAAGCTGCCGGAGATCGACTACGACTGCATGCAGGAGCTGTCCTTCCTCGGGGTGAAGGTGCTCAATCCCCGGGCGGTGGAGCTGGCGAAAAAATACGGCGTGGTGATCGAGGTCAAATCGGCTTTTCACAGCGAAAAGCCCGGTACGTTCGTGAAGGAGGACGCAAAAATGGAAAAAATGCTGATCAGCGGCGTGACCAAAATGAGCAACGTGGCGCGGCTGTCGGTCTGTGAGCTGAACGACGCCCCCGGCGGCGCCTACGGCATTTTCGATATTCTCAATAAAAACGACATCCAGGCGGATATCATCACCCAGTCCACCGGCAAGAACGGCAACGTGGACGTGTCCTTCTGCGTCTCCGGCGACGATGCGGACGAGGCCGCCGAATTGCTGAAAAAATCCGGCAACTACGATGAAAATAACGTTCTTTGCGATAAAAACGTGGCAAAAATCTCCGTTGTGGGCGTGGGAATGGAATCACACCCCGGCGTCGGCATCGCCATTTTTGAGGCGCTTTCCAAGAGCGATATCAATATCATCATGATCACCTCCTCCGAGCTGCGGTTTTCCGTCATCGTCAAAAAAGACGACGCAGACAAAGCCGTCGCCGCCATCCACGCGCAGTTCAGGATGTATTGATTTTTTACAGGCAATAGGCAATAGGCAGTAGGCAATAGTAATGGCAGCGCGGCACTTCAGTGCCGCAGAGGCGCAAACAACTCAATTCTTGGTCATAACCATATAACAAAACCAAAACCGGCGGGGCTGATGACCTCGTCGGTTTATTTGTTCATAACGGAAAAGTGTGGAATAGAGATTAAGGGGGATTTGGCGAGCCGTTGGCTCGAAAGATGAAAGAGGAATGATGAAAATCGGATGGGCTTTGCCCATACTCATTTATAAATGCCGGCCGCAGGGTCTCGGCTGCCGCCTCGGTCGGCGCTTCTGCCTTCGGCAGAGGTCTCCACTGGAGACCCGCGCCCCGACTTTCATCTTTCTTCTCTCATCTTTCATCATTTTTGTCATGAGGCAAGCATCTCGACAAACCCCAATTTATCACTTTGATTCAAATCCCGCCATCATCCGTGATTTACCTGCGGAAAAAGACCAGTGCGCAGGTATTGCCCTTCATGCGGAGAACGTCGTCCTTCAGTTGTACGGGATCGCTGGTCCGTTCGTCGTCCACGACAAACGCGATCCTGTCCTTCGCGCCGGGGATCTCAAACCGGATCTCCGCGTCCGGCGGAGGGGCCTGGTTCCATTTTGCGTCGTCGTTGAAATAGGATACCAGCACGGCGACGGTTCCTTCCCCGTCAATGGCGGCGGTGGCGTAGAGGTCCGGGCAGTCGGTCTCCGCTTTGACCTGCGTCCCCATCTGTTTCAGCTGGTTCCAGTCGTAAAGGGCGTAATAGCCGGGCCTGCGGACGGGCCTTTTGGACGCCGCGTGGGCGTTTTCTTCCGCGGGGCCGAACACGCCGTTCCATGAGCCGTTCATCACCATCTGCACGTCGTAATACATGGCCTTGGAGACACGGCTCTCCTGCAGCACGGACATGACAGCCGCCATAAAAGCGCACTCAAAGGGCTCTTTGTGCAGGTCGTAGCACCGCTGCAGATTTTCCGACCAGCTGCACACGTAATTCCACTCGTCGTAGACGCTTTCCACGTCCCCGAAGCCGTATTTTTCCAGCAGCACGTCCACTTCTTTTGCCAGTTCCGCCACCTGCCGGGGCGAGGTGGGATAGAAGTGCCACGAATAGAAATCCATGGGCAGGTTCCTGTCCCGGACGGCGGCCAGCCATTGTTCCGCCAGTCCGCCCTGGGGCATGGCGAACGCGCAGCCGCCCACCTTCACCTCCGGGTGGGCCTGCTTGATGACGGGCGCGGCGGCGGCGTAGAATTCAATGAACTGTTCCGGCGTGCCCGTCCAGCACATGGGGACGATGTCCGGCTCGTTCCAGAACTCCCAATATTCAATGCCCATACGGAAGCCGTCCGCCCAGCCGTCGTTGTAGTGTGAAATGATGTGCGCGCAGATCCGGCCCCACTTGGCGTAATCCTCCGGCGGGTTCACGTACAGCTTGATAGGCTGGTGCTCAATGGTGGAGCCGAGGCGGTAGAAGGTCTGCGCCCCGGCGTTGTGAATGGCCTTGAGGTATTCGTTCGTAAAGGTGAAGTTATAGCTGGCCGGGTCGTTTTCGTCCTTATTGAAATCTTTGAAAATGCAGTGGATGTCCACGAATTCGCCCAGCCCGAAGGGATATTCGATATCGTGGGTGCGGCAGAAGGGGATCCCCGCCGCGCGGAAATCCTCCGTGGCGTCGTAGACGAAATGATTCGTCACCGGGCCGCCGCCCACGCCGTGCAAGTCGCGGATGGGTCCGAGCGCTATATCGGGAAAAACCTTTATCTCGTACATTTTTTTGACTCCTTTTCCGTCAGCCGTTGTTTTCGCTTCTGATCTGCCGCACGTCGTCGCCGATGAAGTTCAGCACGGCGTATTCGCCGATCAGGCGGCTGGCGATGCGGCGGGTGTAACGCTCCTCGATCTCCTTCATGTTCAGGTTGGTGTTGATGACCGTCGGCAGGCCGCTGTTGATGCGGGTGTTGATGATGTTATACAGCGCCGCATTGGTGAACTGGGTGGAAAATTCCGCCCCCAGGTCGTCGATCACCAGCAAATCGCATTCCAGCACCATGGGCTCAAAACGGCCGTCGGAATCGCCCTTGCCGAAGCGTTCCTTCTGCAATTCGTTGAAAATATTCTGGGCGGAGTTGTAGATCACGCTGTAACCGGCGTTGATGACCTCCCCGGCGATGCTCAGGGACAGGTGGGTTTTGCCGAGGCCCGTTTCGCCGAAGAACAGCAGGCTGGGGGAATCGGTGTCAAAGGTGGCGGCGTAGCTTTTGCAGTAGTCAAGGATCTCGCTCATCCGCTGACGGGGGGAACAGCCGTAATCGGGGTTGACCTTGTCGCTGTAATAATCCAGCCGGAAGTCGCCGAAGCGGCAGAATTTCAGCGGCGATTTGCTGCCGGCCTCGTCATAGGCAAGCTTTTTCAGAATTTCCAGATGGCACTCGCACAGACGGTTGCCGTCAATGCCCGTGTCGTGGCAGACCGGGCAGGCGTATTTTACCTCCAGATAGTCCTCCGGCAGGTCGTGCTTTTGCAGCAGCGCCTTGATCTGCTGCTGGGCGGTCAGATTGCGGATCTTCTGCTGCTGCAAAAAGGCGGCGGCCTCCTCCGGGTTCATGTCGATGGATTTGATCGCCTCTTTGACGGACTGTATCATCTCCTGCCGCAGCTTGCCGTATTCCGGTTCCAGCGAGTCGAACAGCCGCGCCCTGGCCTCGGCGTTCTGCTCCGCTTTTTCACGCCTTGCGTCGATCATCTGCTGGGCCTTTTCATAGATTTCTCGGTTATATGCCATCGATTATTCTCCTTACTTTATTATCAGCACACCGGTTCCTTGGATGGGTGAGCGGTGACGGTAAAATCGGCGTGAAGGCCGTGCCAGTGGGCGTGGACCCGGGTGACGCCTTCGCCCACCGGGTACATCCGGGAGCCGACGATCTTGACGACGGATCTGTCATACCCGTCAAAGGTGACGCCGGTGAGCAGCGGGAAGGTGTACCCGTCGGAATCCATCGCCATCACGAAGATCTGCGTGCTCTTTTCAATCGTATAATGCTGCTTTTCCCCTTTTATCATGGTGATCTCGGGAAGGATCCGATCGGGGCGGCGGGAGACGGGGATTTCAATATTTTCTTCCGCGCCGTCGTCTGTTTTGGGGGCGTCCGCCAAAGACAGTTTTACCTCATGCAGCCGCGTGGACCAGTTGCCCCAGTCGCTGCCGTAGGCGTAGCCAAGATACACCGGGTCGCCCGCGCCGATGTGGCCGTCCGCCCGGCCGGAAATGCCGCAGTTGTGCAGCTTTTTGCCGGTGTTGGCCTTTACAAAGCCGCTCCGGCGGAAGGTCAGGCCGTCGAAGGATTCCCACACGGCCACGTAGCTGTCGTCGGAAAACCGCTTTTCGGTGAACACCGCCACAAAGCGGCCGAAAGCGTCCACGTATTTCACGTCGGTGGAATCGCCGCCGTTTTTGGGCGGGATGCACTCCCCGTGGATTGCAAGCGTGGCGGGCCAGTTCTCGTCCGTGGCGTCGGCGGTGGCCACCCAGGTCGCCGCGCCTTTTTCATCGCACCAGCTGAAATAGACGTAGAGGGTGTCGCCCATCACCACGAAGGCGGGCTCTCCCACGCCCCAGCAATCCGGGTTGCCGGTGTATTCCACCACCGGGACGGGGTTCTCGCTCCAGCCGCTGCCGTCCCATTTTTCGATAAAGGGGCCTTCCGGGGACTTGGCGCGGGCCACGCACATGTCGTTGTCGGTGCCGCGCTCGTCCAGCGTGGTGGTGTAGCCGATGTAGTAATAATCCCCGAACTTGACGGCGCCGGGGTCGCAGGTCCATTTCCAGTCGTGGGTATCGCCGGAGGTGGGCTTCAGCGCCACCGTCTCTTTCGTGCAGCGCCGGCCGCCGTCGTACAGACGCTTGTAGGCGGCCACGTCCACGATGTCGCCGGGGCCGTTGGCGGCGCACCAGATATCGATGCTGCCGTCTTTGTTGAGGATCATGGAGGGCCCGTAGCGGTAGCCGCCGTGGAGGGAGCCGGGGTTCCAGATATCAATGCCCTGGTCCGGGGCTTCGATTTGCAGGTACTTTTCCGGGTCGCCGGGTTTCACGGGCTCCGACGGGGCGAAATCCCCGCCGCCGGTCATGGGCGCAAACCCTATCCCCAGCAGGGACAGGTAGGCGAGCAGGGTTTTCAGTACGATATACAGGTTTTCCATGGGTACACTCCTTATTTTTTGTTATCACAGATAAAAATGGGATTTGACGGCAGTAAAATGGGAATTGATCGGGTTGTTACCGGCTGCGTGAAAACCTTCCCCATGTGGTAGCGCGGCTGCCCACAGCCGCACCGCCGAAGGCGGCTCCTGGCATAAACAACTTTTTTAAAACGATCTTTCTTTTACAATTGATGTTCAAACAATCGGAATCGCGTTGCGGGCGGCTGTGGGCAGCCGCGCTACCGTTTATATGTCTGCGGCGTGCCCCTGACGACGCAAGGCGTCGTGCTACTCTCCCAGCAGCGCCGGATACGCCGGGTAGACCGTGGCGTCCGTCGGGATGCGCTCGAAGGTCCCCGGGATGGGGTCGTAGGGCAGGCGGATGGTCCAGGTGCCGCAGCCGGTGACAATGAACTGTTTCATCTTCGGGCTGTTGACCAGCCATTGGTTTTGTTCTTTTGTCAGCATTTGAGCGAGGCCGCCCTCCCACACGGGCAGCAGGGCGTAGGTGGGGTTCACCTTGGCGTACAGCTCCTCGGTGCCGTTCATGCCGTGGTGGGCCAATTGCAGCAGATCGGCGGCAAGGGCCTCGTCGTACTCGGACAGCACCAGATCTGTGGCCTTGAAGGCGAAGTCGCCGGTCCACAGGGTGGTCTGGCCGCCCACGGTCATCTTCAGCAGCAGGCTGCACTCGTTCATGCCGCCGTCCACAATGGTTTGGGGGTACAGGTCGTCGTAGGCGTACAGCGTCTCAAAGGAGGCGTTGCGCACGGCGAAGCGGTTACCGGAGTGGAGCTTCACCACCGGCACGTCCGGGTAAAATTCCGCCAGATTCTTTTTGAACTGGGTGTAGCGGTAGATGGT
Source organism: Oscillospiraceae bacterium (assembly GCA_902788995.1). Lineage (GTDB taxonomy): Bacteria > Bacillota > Clostridia > Oscillospirales > Acutalibacteraceae > RUG806. Next base: position 37,885 of record CADAMO010000018.1, on the reverse strand, counting down.
GTCATCCAGCATATAGGGGGAATCGGAGGCGGCGGTCTCTTCTTCCTTGGGGAAGTTGAAGTAGAACCGCTCGATCGTCACGTCGTCGTGGTGGTCCAGCGAGAAGCAGTTGAACACGCCGATGTGGTCCCCGTGCAGGTGGGAGAAGATCCACGCGGCGATCACGGGTTTTTCCGCGTTCGCGGGCTTCTGGGCCAGCAATATATTCATCAGCTTGTCGCTGTCCACGTGGTCCGGGTCGCCCATGCCGCCGTCGATGATGCAAAAGCTGCCGTCCGCCAGCCGGAGGATATAGCCCATGCCCTCCGCGGCCACCACGGTCTCGCCCTTCATGCCGGTCAGCAGGGTGTCATAGGTCTCCTCACAGGGGTCTGTCAGGGGGCACAGGGCGCCTTTCGGCTCCGCAATGACCCGCAGCGTGCCGGTTTTTGACAGCTTCGACTGTCCCTTGAACCAGGAGACGGTGACCGTGGTTTTGTCGTTCGTCAGCGTGGCGAAGCGGTTGGCTTCTATCTTGTTTTCGTCATAGACGGCAAAGCCCGCCTGCTTCAGGGCGTTCACGTAGCCGTCGAAGTCCTTTTCCTTCACCAGCTCATACCGGGCGATCAAAGTACCCCCGGCGCTCTCATAGGAGCCCTTGCGGACCCCGGCGGTAAACACGGGCAGGTCGTAGGTCCCGAAAACGTCAACGGGCTTCGGCAGCCCGAACAGCCCGGCAAAAAACGTGCCGATGGCCATAAAAAACGCGATGATCTTCTGTAATAATGCGGTCATGTGGGTTTCCTCCTCATTTCTTTCCTTCAAACAGGTTTTTCAGAATGGCGAACAGGGTGCGGAAGAACCGGAGCAGCCGGGCGAATACCGTTTCTCCCTTAAATGGCGCGTCCGTTCCCGTTCCGCCGTAGCAGCCGATGTTCCGGCTGACGACGGCGTTGCCGAAAAAGTCCGTTTCGCAGTCGTCCCCCGGCACGCTGACGCCCGCGCCGATCAGCGGGGAGTCCTTGGAGAGCATGAACGAGGCGGCGTCATTTGCATCCTGTCCGGCAAATCCGGGCAGGGTGTTGAATTTTGCGCCGGTAAAGGGCACGCTGAGGCAGTTGTAATAGCAGTTCCCCGCGATCACGCTGCCCTTGTAGGCGTTCCGGTCCGCCTCCGTGTTCATGCGGTAGCCGTCCTCAAACACAAAGATGTTGTTGACGAAGTAGGAATCGAAGATATTGTCAATATCAAACCGCAGGGAGTTGACGATGGTGTTATTGTAGAACAGCAGCCCCGTCTCCCCCGGGCCGCCGGTGAGGGCGTTGCGCCCCTTGTTGTCGTTGACGGAAAGGCAGTAGCGCACCACGTTGCCCTGCTGGGGGCTGGTCTTGGCGTTGTTCACCACAAACCGCACGTTGTCGTGGGAGTAGATATACTGGTAGGTGCAGTGGTTGGACTGGGAGTCGAAATCCACGGTCATGCCGTCGCCCACGTTTTTCTGCCCGGCGATCTCGCAGTATTCAATGGTGCTGTTCTCGCTGCCCCAGAACCAGGCGGCGGCGGTGAAGTACAGGATTTTCCCGTTTTCGTCCACACCCTCGCCCTGGCAGCAGTCGATGGCCCGGCAGCGGGTCATCAGCGCGCCGTCGCAAATGCCGATGATCACGGCCTCCGCGTCCATATCATGGAAATACACGTCCCGGATCAGGGCGTTTTCGTTGTAGACGGGGGCCAGGTCGCACAGCTCGTCGTCGTTCCAGGGGTTTCCCAGCCGCTGGTCGAAGGCGCCCCACAGGCTCACGCCGTTGCCGCAGTCGTACATCTCGCAGTCGGCGATGATCAGGTCGTTCACCGGGTACAGGGAGCGGGCGGGCAGGCCCTTCACCATCACGCAGGCGCGGGCCTCGGCGGCACCGGCGGAGAGGTTGTCCCGGTTGGTGACTTTGTAATTCTGAATATCGTGGATGGTCAGGTTTTCCAGCGTGATCCCCACGCTCTCCCGGCTGTGCGTGTCGATCCAGACGCCGCCGCCGTTGTGGGCGGTGATCTCCAGGTCGCTGACCGTCACGTAGGAGCAGTCGAACAGGCGCAGCACCTCCGCGCGGGCGTCCGTGGTCAGCAGGGGCGCGTCGCCCTTCCCGTAGGCGGTGATGAGGATGGGCGCTTCCGGCGTGCCGAGGCTGTCGCTGACGGTCAGGGTGCATTCATACGTGCCGCCCCGGCGGAACAGCACCCGGTCACCCGCCTGCAGCGTACACTCTTTCACGGGGACGCTCTTCCACGCGGTGGCGGGGGAAAGCCCGTCGCCGGTCTCATCGCTGCCGTCAATGCTGTCGATGTAATAGCTGGTCCCCTGCGCCGCCGCAAAAGCCGGTGCCGCCGGCAGCGCGCAGGCGCACATGAAGAGGAAAGAGAACAAAACGGAGAGACATTTTTTCATGGGAAAGCTCCTTTTTTGGTTCGTCATGGATGATTGTGGGATTTTAATCCCAATAATACATATACTTTTCAAAAGCGTCCATCAGGGCTTTGACGTTTTCCAGCGGTGTTCCCGCGTACCAGCCGTAGATCATCATCAGCCCGCCGGCGGGGGAGGAGAGCTTTTCCACCTCTTCCTTTACCAGCGCGTCCACCTCTTTCGGGGTGCCGAAAACGGTCACCTTCTGCCGGTCCACGTCCAGTTCTATGGCGTATCTGCCGAAAAATTTGTCCCGGATCCAGTCCACGCCGTTGACCAGGTCCTGCAGATTCAGCACGTCCACGCCGCCGTCGATCAGGTCGTCGGCCAGCGTGCGGATATCCCCGTCGGAGTGCATGTGGATGATGGCCCCGGCCTCCCTCGCGGGCTGCATCAGCCGCTGATAGCCGGGCTTGATGAACCGCCGGAACAGGTCGGGGGAGATCATTGGCCCCACCTGCATCCCCAGGTCCTCGGGGTAAGAGATCATGTCGTAGCCCACCCGGGCGTAGTGGCGGATAAAGGCGGCGTTGTAGTCCTCCAACGCGGTCATCAGCGACAGCAGGTCCTCGTCTTCGTCCACCAGCCCCATCAGCACGTTTTCAAAGCCGCACAGGTCCGTCAGCCGCAAAAAGGTGTGGCCGTGGGGCAGCCCCGCGCAGGCAAGGTATCCGGCGGCCTTCGTCTCTTCCGCCCGTTTCCGGTCGCCCTCTAAATCGAAGGCGGGGAGTTCCGGGAAGCGGTAATCGCGGATCTTGCTGAAATCCGCCAGCGGGTGTTTCTGGATCACCCCGCGGATGCCGTCGATGGCGCCCTTCCACTCCACGCCGAACTCGTCGTAGTAGGTGACGCTTTTGTCTACCTCTTCCCCGGCCTTGGGGACAAGGTCCCAGCGCATCTGGCCCTTCCCGGCGATCACGGGATGGCTTTCCAGCAGCTCCTCCACCGCGTGGGGTTCATAGTGCCGGAACACGGATTCGCTGATGCAGAAATTGACGGGAATAAACTCCGGCAGTTCAAACCGGATCACCCGGAGCATGTTTTCACGTTGGGTCATGGGGTACCTCTGGAGTGGAAGTGTTGGGGTAAAGAACCCCGCAGTATTACGATTTCAACCGGTACGTCCGATTCCGGTTGCCGCCCTCGGCAACGATAATTCCTTCTTCAATCAGGCCGCGCAGCAATGTTCTGACGCGCGTCGGTTTAAGAGAAAGCAGATCACACAGGTCCGTACCTGTTGCGCTGGGATGATCGGTCAGGTAAGAAATAATCAGATCTTTTTGCGCGGTTGTTTTTATCAGCGCTTGTTTTTTATTATCAGCGCTTATTATCAGCGCTTTTTTATTATCAGCGCTTTTTATCAGCGGCAGCGTCAATTTGATTCTGTTGGGATCGTTAGTTTGTGTGATCACCGGTTCGTTCCAACCCTGCTGTTTCCAGACGTGAAGAATGCTGGGAATACCGCTGCCGGCCCGTTCGCCAATATCGATCAGGTTAAACATTTTCATCATCACGCCGTTGCGGGGATCGGACAGACCGCCGGATTTTGCTTCCGCCAGTTCCACGCGAAAATCGCCGGGGTTGGACAGAGTGATGGCATCCCGTTTTTTTATGATGACGATTCCTCTACGGCCGTAGTAATCGGCGTTGATCAGACAGTTTGCGAGTGCTTCCCGGATGGCCTGGTGTACGGGGGTATCATCCACGCGGAAGCCGCCCGCCATTTCAAAGGGAACTTTCAGGTCAAGCTGCAGTTTGTTGTATACATGAAAATAGAAGTCAAAGACATTTCCGCTCCAGTCGCCGGAGGAGGAGATAAAGCGGTCCGTCCATCGGTGTGTGTCGTCGTATTCTTCCCGGTAATCCAGAAAATATTGCGGATATTCCCGCAGGATCTCATATTCATAGCCGAACATCAGCAAACCTGCGGAGGTGGGATGGACTTTTCCGTCCCCGCCGATGCTCATGGCGCCGAGTTTCAGTAGAAATTCTTTATCGTCCAGCGTTTCCCAGACGTGGTTCGGGCGGGAGAGCTTCATACGTTGCCGGTAGGCCCGGATGCTTTCGGCGCAGAAAACGGAAAAATCCATGTTGTCCAGCACCAGCATATCCTGTGTTTTCATGTCCGCGTCCCGGTACATGGCGCGGAGTTCTTCCTCGGTGCAATGGTAATCGCCCTCTCCGTTGCGCCGGTAAGTGCCGGAAACGGGATTGCCGTCCACGTAAACCGGTTTGTAGTACCGCATGGCGCGGGGCACTTCGATCACGATGATCCGGTTTCCGCCTACGTCCTCGATCCGCACGTGGCGGTCAGATAAAATGTTTACGCTGACCTTGCTTGCGTTGTTGACCGTATCCCAAAATTCCTTGACCAGCCGTTCAGGGTCCGGCAGATTGACAGGATGAAGCGATTTATCCGGATGCTCCTCCACGCCCAGAAGAATGATCCCGCCCAGCGTGTTGGCAAAGGCAGAATAGGTCTCCCAAATGCTGCGGGGAAGCCCGCCCAAGGCCTTTTTCGCTTCAATGCGGTTGTTTTCCCGGTATTGTTCCAGATGGTTCAGGTCGAGCATAAGGTGTCCTTTCTGTTGATTTTGTTCAGGGATATATTTGTTTAGGGGAATAAAACCCGTTGTGTGGCTACGTGAGCTGCCCCAGCAGAAATTGGCGTTTTTCTATACGAGTGTAAAAAAAGAATTGCTATCATCATAATCGTGAATAGGGGTAACATTCATTAACACATTACGCATTAGATTTTTTGCTTCTGTTCTTTTGGCGAATACGTTCTGTACTTTTTTAATTATTTCGGCTTCTTGCTTCTTGTCTTTTGGAAATGGAAGCACAAGCTCATAAATTCGTCTTCCAATAGTATCTATAATGTCTTGTGTGAATTGTTTTGCCCTGATCTGTTGTTTAACGATGGGAGAAGACAGCAGGGCAAGTAATAAATACGGGTTCAGTTCCTCATGATTAAGACTACGGATTTTCCACAAATGGCTTTGATACACAATTTTTGTTTCTTCTTCTGTTATCATTGCACATGTGCCGACAAGATATGTACCGTCTTTTACCATTAGAATATCATAAGCTTGAACATCTTGCTTTTCCCTTAATGATTCATATATTTCTTCACTAAGCCCTTGCTTTGGATCAAGCTTAATTTCCCAGTTGGCAATATCTGACGTTCTAATAAAAGGAATGCTCCCGGTTCCATATGCTAATTTACCAACCTCATCGCCATTTGACAGAGAAATAAGGCCACGTTCTGCTAATTCTGCAACAGAAATCAAATTATAATTGTCTTTAAGGGAAAGCAGGCTTTCGCGTATTTCTGGATTATAGTAAATAGGTAAATAAATACTATCTATGATTTGTGATTGTTTAATAGCAAAACCCAAATGATCGTATTCAAGCGTTTTACCAGATTTAAAATTGACAAAACGTTCCTGAATTGCAGGAATATCGTCAAACGGAATAGCTAACCCGCGCGAATCATGACCACACCACTTCGCAACAGCCATAAATATATTCTCATTTGGATTGATTTTTTCACCATCTTTTAACTTTCTCATTAACACAACACACGTTTTTGCATGCGTATGTGGCTGAAAAAGATTTTCTGGCATGGATATTACTGCTTCAATTTGCGCTTTACTTTCCACATACTTCATAATGTATTTATGACTGGGATTACAGAACATGCTTTCTGGTGCAACAATGCCTAAATGTCCTTCTGGTTCAAGTAATTTTAGACAACGTTCGATAAAAAGAACTTGTGGAGTCTGATAATCTAATAGATTTGTTGTCTTGGAATAAAGACCGTCTGTTACTTTCCATTGAAATCCTAAATCATAATTAGAAAGAATTGTTTTATCATCTATTTTAAGTTTAGAACCATAGGGAGGATTTGTCAAAATAACATTAAAAGACCCTAATTGGATAGAATTTTGCGCTTCATTTCCCCATTTTGATGGCATTTCAAGACTATTTTCGCAGAATACTCCGCCACGCCCGTCACCCAAAATTGCCATATAAGCTTTTGTTGTTTTACTTAGAAAACTTTCTTTGTCAATACCTCGGAAATTCTTTATCGCTACTTCTTGTTGATCAGCAAAGATTTCCCGTTCAGGCCAGCCTAATTCTTCTCCCTCTTTCTGAACCTGTGCCCAAACATATCGCAAGCTTTCTATAAGAAATCCACCTGAGCCACAAGCAGGATCTATTATTTTATCATTCCGCGTTGGGTTAGCAAGTGAAACAAGCAATTTGACTACATTTCTGGGAGTGAAAAACTGTCCTTGTCCACCCCGCAAAGAGGGGGAAATAAATACTTCAAAAGCATCTGCAATCACATCGCGTTCACTATCAATTAAACAATATTGTTGTAATTCGCCTACAATGTAGGCTATTGAACTGTCGGTTAGATTTATAATATCTGTCTTGTTGAAAACATCGGGATATTTATTTTTAACCGCACCAAAAATCCTTTTTATTCTTCCAGAAATCTCTTCGCTTGGTTCATCAATTCCTGCTCGGAAATTTACGATATCATTTACGCGGGTAAATCTTTCATCATAAATCTTACAAAAAATAATGTTAATAATTTGAACAACAAATTCATTATCAAGAGTAATCCCAGTGTTATTTGCTGCAAGATAATTCCGAATGCTTCCAAATACAGATTTAAGATTATGTGTCTTTTTTAAATCGCAACGTTTGAACAATCCCACATCTTCAACACGCTGTCCATAAATTGGAATGTTTGGAATCTCTAAAAAATGAATTTCTCCATTCTTTTCGTACTTACGAAGATATAGCGTTTCTTTTCCGTTATACCATACCCCTAAATAGGCCGTGGAAAACCTCAAATAATCTTTAAGTTGTTCTCTCCCATCTTTTCGGTTTTTTTTCTTGCATTCAATAATAATATAACAATTATCGTCCGTATGTGTTGATGAAGAAAAAACGGCAATATCAACAGGGTATTCCTTTTTTACATCAGATGGCCGAACTTTTACTCTGTACTGGGGATGTGTCATAATATTTGAGGCTGGATAACCATAGTCTTCGACAAGTTTTCTTGAAAAAGGTTGTACGGATTCGATTTCTTCTGGTGTCTCTTTAACCTGATTTCCGGTAATATAATCAATGATGTAGCCGTTCATAATATCAGACATTTTTTATCCCCTATTCGTAATTTTTTATACAAACTCTCTTTAAAGACGAGTAATCGGGATGTCATTGCGGGCGGCTCACGGAGCCGCGCTACGATTATACGCCTGCGGCGCGCTTTTAACGCCGCAGAGCGCCGTGCTGCGGGTTGTGGACGCCGGAAATCTCCGCTCTCCGCTCTCCGAACTCCGCTCTGGAACGGCGCAAGGCTCCGTGCTGCCCTATTGCCTACTCCCTACTGCCTATTGCCTAACGCTTCTCCTTCTTCACCAGCTTCGGCACGCTGGTTTTGGCCTTTTGCTCGGCCAGGTCGATATCATAAGACGCGGGCTGGGAATAGGTCTCCGCGGGCTTGGTGCGGGCGTTGTAGCCTTTGGATTTTTCCGCGGCGACCTGTTCCTTTTTCTCGTTGAAGCGCTTCTGTTCCTCGGCCACGGCCTCCGGGGTCTGCACGCCGTGCATGTGCCAGTTGGCCAGCACCTTGTTGATGTATTGAAAGCTGATCTTCCCGGCGGTGTTCTTGCTCATCTCTTCATAGGCCAGCGCGATAACGCTCATGGGAAAGTGCCACTCGTCGATCCACACCCCGAAGAGCTTGGCCTGGGCGGCGGTGGGCTTGCCCGCGCGCATGCCCGTGGCGGCGCAGAACTCGCCCCAGCGGGAGTGGATGCTCTCCAGGTGCCGCAGCTCCTCGTCCGCCCGCTCGATGGTGTCGATCTCCCGCTTGCTCCAGTCCATGCCCACGGTATAAATATAGCTCATGTTGTTGGCCTTGCCGTGGGTCTTGGCGTATTCGCAGATGGCGAGGATCACCTCCACCGGCAGGCCGTAGTAGTCGTGCAGCAGCAAAAGCGACGACTGGTCACCGTCGCCGATGGTGCGGCCCAGCCTTGTCTGCGCCTCGGTGAACAGAAAGCCCACCTCCGGCGATTCCACGATCCGCGCGGCGATCTCGTCCCGGCGCAGCCGCGTGGGCTTTAGCTGGGTGAACGCCTTTGCCGGGGCGGCCGGCTGCTGCGGCTCCGCCGGGGCGGTCTCTGTTTCGGGCGCAAGGGCGGCGGGCTCGCCGCGTTCCAGCAGCAGGCCCTTGTCCTTCCAATAGTCCAGCGCGTCGGCGGCGTCCTCCGGGGCAATGCCCGCGGTCTGCGCCGCCTCCTCCGCCGTAATGGGCTTCCCGGCGGCGGCATAGGCGCAGAGGATCACCTTCAACTGCGCCAGCCCCGCCAGCTTCAAATGCTTTTCCACGATCTCCGACGGCAGCACGGTCACGCCGCCGTAGGCCGCCGGATTCACCTGATATTCCTTCATATCGTCAGTTCAGATAAAACGCGAAGCACGCTTTATAGGTCATATACACGTCCAGTTTGGAGACTACCTCGAAGGGCGCGTGCATGGACAGCACCGGCACGCCCAGGTCCACGGTGTCCACGTTCAGCCCCGCGATATACTTGGCGACGGTGCCTCCGCCGCCCTCGTCCACCTTGCCCAGCTCGCCGGTCTGCCACACCACGTGGTTGCCGTCCAGCATGGCGCGCACCTCGGCCATGAATTCCGCGCTGGCGTCACTGGTGCCGCCCTTGCCGCGGCTGCCGGTGTACTTGGTGATGACAACGCCCCGGTTGACGAAGGAGGCGTTGCGCTTTTCGGAGACCTCCGCGTAGATGGGGTCGAAGGCCGCGTTCACGTCGGCGGAAAGGCACTTGGAGCGGGTCAGCACGTCGCGCCCGTCCAGGCCGCTGGCCTCCGCCAGGTCGCAGATAAAGTAGTTGAGGAAGGAGGAATCCAGACCGGTGTTGCCCACGGAGCCGATCTCCTCCTTATCCGCCAGCACGCACACGGCGGTGTGCTCCGGCGCTTCCGCGTCGATCAGCGCCATCAGGGCGGGGTAGGCGCACACCCGGTCGTCGTGGCCGTAGGCGCCGATCATGGACCGGTCAAAGCCGATGTCGCAGGCCTTGAAGGCGGGCACCACCTCCAGCTCCGCGCTGAGGAAGTCCGCCTCGTTGATCCCGTATTTTTCGAACAGGATGTTCATAATGTTCAGCTTCACGTTTTCGGCGGCGTCGGTGTCGTCGAAGGGACGGCTGCCGATCAGCACGTTCAGGTTTTCGCCCTTCACGCCCTCCGCCATGGTGGATTTCATCTGATTGGCCGCCAGATGGGGCAGCAGGTCCGTGATGACGAACTTGGGGTCGCCGTCGTCCTCGCCCACTTTGACCTTCACGGTCTCGCCGTCCTTTTTCACGATCACGCCGTGAAGGGAGAGGGGCGTCACCGTCCACTGGTATTTTTTAATGCCGCCGTAGTAGTGGGTCTTGAAATAGGCCAGCTCGCTGTCTTCATACAGGGGGTTGGGCTTCAGGTCCAGCCGGGGGCTGTCGATGTGGGCCGCCGTGATGTGAACGCCTTCGGCCAGGTCGCGCCTGCCGATCACCGCCAGAATCAGCGACTTGCCCCGGTTGTTGTAATAGACCCGCTCGCCGGGGGCGTACTTCTCGCCCTTGCGAAATTCGATGAACCCGTTGGCGCGGGCCAGCTCCACGGCCTCTTCCACGGCCTCCCGCTCGGTTTTGGCGGCGTCGAGGAAGCTCATATACCCCTCGCAGAAGTTATCCGCTTCTTTGATCTGCCCGTCGGCGCAGGCCTTCGCCGCGTTCACCGGCTTCATGAATAATTCTTTCTTGAGCTGTTCGGCTCTGGTGAGTTCTTCTGACATATCGATTCTCCTGTCTTTATTCTTATTGATTATCGTTCGATGGTTTTGTCAAGTCGGAAGTCATCAGTCGGAAGTCGGAAGTCCCGAAAAGATAACGTTCCGGCTGCAAATGAACAGATTGCGGCCACAGGGGGCAAAAGCGCTTGTCGGGGAAAAGAAATCCCTTCCCGAAAGGACTTCCGACTGATGACTTCCGACTTCCGACTCGCCGGTCGTCTGTATTTCCCTTCCCTCTGAATTACTTCTTCCCGAACAGATTGGTGAAGAACCACGCGATCTTATGGAAGAAGAGGACGATCTTTCCGGCAAAGCCTTCGTGGGGCTCATGGCAATAGGGGCAGCCGCCGTCGTCCACGGCCGCCTGCGCCTCCATGGGTTCGCTCGCGTCCCCGTAGGCGTTCTCCGCCGTCACGATCAGCTTGTATTCGCCGGAGGCCAGCCCCGCCACGGTCAGCTCCACGGTCTCCTGGTCCACCGCCCGGTAATAGCAGGGCAGCGTCCAGCCCTTGGCGCAGACCTTGCCCCTGTTGTCCACGGCCTTGATCCGGTACAGGGTGACGGGCATGCCGTCCGTGGATCTCGCCGCGGGCACGGTCACGGCGCAGCCGCTCGGGGTGGGGGTCACGGTAAGCTGCGTGTCCGCGTCAAAGGCGGGGGCCGACGCGGCGGCCTTGCGCTTGGCGGGGGTGTAGGGACGGTTGGCCGGGTCGGCGGGGTTGTCCAGCACGTATTCCACCAGGCACTCGCCGACCAGTACGTCCATGCCCCGCAGCCGGAGGCGGTTGTTGGCGTCGACCTCCACGATCCAGCAGGTGGCGGTGTCGTTGCTGTCGGCGGGGTGGTAGGTGCCGCCGACGTTGAACTCGGAATAGTAGATGGCGCCGGTGCCGACGGCGGTGAATTGACCCTGCCAGATGGAGCGGGGGTCGTTGAGCGGATAGTGGGAATGGCCGCTGAAATCCACCACCTGGGGGAACTGCTTCAGGATGGAGGTGAAGTAGCCCATGCCCCAGCCGTCGTCCAGCGAGCTGCCGTAAACGGTGCCGCGCACGTGCTCGTGATGGGTCACGAAGATGGGCTTGTTGGGGTCCTCCTTGGCGGCGGCGGTGAGCTGCTGCTTCAGCCAGGTCTGCTGGGCGGCGGAATAGTGGACGCCGTCCAGCGGGGAGGCGGACACACCGATAAAGTGGAAGCCGTTGATGACCACGTGGAAATCGGGGTCGTTGCCGGAGATGGAGGAATAATAGCCGCGCATCTCCCGGCGGGGCATCTCATAGCCGTCGTGGTTTTTGGCCACCACGCCGATGAAGCGGGTGCCCTCCCGCAGGGAGCCGTTGACCGCCGCGATGAACCGGTCAAATTCCGGCTTGGTGCCGTCGTTGGTCAGGTCGCCGGAGACCATCAGCGCGTCCAGCGCCGGGTAGGCGGGGTCGGCTTCCGCTATTTCGTAGGCCATGTCCAGCATTTTGCGGATGCGGCAGGGCATGTTGTCGTCGTCCCGCACGTGGGTATCGCTGGCGGAGACAAACCGCAGCACCGGGACGAAGGGCTCGGCGGAAGCGGGTTCAGCGGGAGCGATCTCCTCCTCCGCAGAGGCGGATAAAGCAAACGCCGCGCCCCCCGCCACAAGGGCAAGGGTGAGAACCAGAGCGGTGAGTTTTTTCCAAAGTGACATGGTGGACCCTCCTGTGATGAATAGAATGGTTTGAGTTTTTTTGTTAACGGGGAACGATTTCCCAGTGTCCTGATTTTACTTTAGCACACGTTACGCGGATTGCATCACATACGGCAGCGGGGTATATCAGTATATGCATCTTTGCCTCAGCACACGTTACGCGGATTGCATCGGCAAAAACAGACAACGCGAAGATGCAAATATTGTATCATATGCTGTGAGTAGGTAGATAGCTTTTCGGATCGGCGATCCGCGCTGACTATTTTCCCTTGCTCTTCTGCTGCCAAAGCGTCCTATGACGCCATTTGCGACAGCCTCGGTCGGACAATCAACCGGGTGCGGGAGGTGCGAACCTCTCCGCAAAACAATGTTATCTTACTGTTCGCACGATCCCCATACTGGCGATCGTTTTCGGGGAGTGGCGAAGCCTCTCGATTTCTTTATCGTGCAGTTGCTCAAAGATTTCGTAATCCCGTTGAAGGGATGGCAGATCAAATCCGTCAAGGGCAGTGTTCATATGCTGCAGTAAAAATGCAGAGTAAAGGTCCCGCTGAATTCTCTTGCCGTCCGGCATGATGTTCCATCGCTGGCTCAGCGGTTTTTTTTGGTAGTCGTCGGTGATGTGGTTGTATTGGCTGGCTCTCACCGAGGTGGGCACTTTGACGACGCCTTCCCGGCTTCGGGACAGCAGCTTCTGGTTCAGCATTTCGATCAGCATGGCGGGGGCTTTGTTGGCAACGGATTTGCCGAACCGTTTTTTTCGTTTGTATCGGCCGGTCTTTTCCGATATCTCCGTCTCTTTTGCTCTGTGCGTCAGAGAGAGCCACGACATATCCTCTACATAGAAGCTGTCCCCCAGCGAAAGCAGGTGGTTGGCCAGTTCGTTATGCTGCCGTTTTCGTATTTCCGCCTGTTTCTGCTGCAAATAAGAGAGTTCTTTTTGTATCGCCATATACCGTTTCGATTTCCGCCACGTCAGCTTTACGCCCCGCCGGACTGTTCCGTCCGGGTTGAAATTGTCCGGGTTCGTCGCCCGGCGGCTCCTGTCCAGCTTGCGCTGCAGCAGCCGTTTTTCTCTTTCAATGTTCTGTACCCTGTCAGCCAGCTCCAGCAGTTTCACTTCGCCGTTGGCGGCGTAGGCGATCGTCTGTGGGCCGATGTCGATCCCGACGGGCCCTTGCCCGATCGGGTGTCTTATCTCGCCGCTTTGCGGGTCCTTCTTGATGTACGGCTTGCACTCCAGCATCAATTGCACGTACCAGCGGGTCTTGTTCTTTCCGTTTTTCTTGACAATGCGGCAATATTTAATTCGGTTGGCAAGCATGGCCGTTTCATATTCGTTATTTTCGTCCAGCTTGATTTTGAGTTGTAGTCCTTTCCACTCAATATAGCTGCCGCGGAAGACGATTTCTGTACCACCGCTTTTTTTGAATCCGAATAGCCTCTCAGAGAATGGACTTCTCCCCGTTTCTTGAAATGGACCTTTTTCCCGTTGCCGTGAAATACCCGGTCGAACGCCTGCCACACCTGCGGCGCAATGCCGTGTACCGCCACATGGGAACCGATGTTGTCTTTGAAGTGTTTATAAAAAGGCTGTATGTCCGATTTGAAACCGTATTCGGAAAAGCCCGCGTTTTGCCGGAGCGTATCCAGCTGACGGAACAAGGCTTTTTTCTCTTTGCCGGGATCTTTTTGTTCCTCAAGCGCGTGCAGCGCGTCGCTCACGGCTTTGTACTCATCCGTCTGTTTCAGCTTGTCCAGTTTTTTCAATTCGTAATTGACAAGCGTGTTATAGATTTGCCGGGCAATTTCAAACCGTTTTTCAAGGCGGTCCATCTGCCATTTTTCAAGAATAAGCGGCAGGGTCAGACAACAGGTGTCTGTGGTGGATTTTTTTGCCATCGTACAGCCTCCTTTCTTGTTTGCGGTTTCATAACCATATTACAATATCCCACCTGGGGGATCAAACTCTTTTCTGTAAATCCTCAATGGAAGGCAGCTGTTTTTTCAGTTCCTCCGGTAATTGATTGATCATTCTGTATTCGCTGACGCCGATCGGTTTTGACAGGTCCTTCAAAGAGTATTCCGCCACAAGATTGTTTTTGTCTTTACATAACAGCAGACCGATGGACGGATTATCTCCCTCTTTTTTCAAAATACCGTCCACGGCGGATAGATAAAAATTCAACTGCCCTGCGTATTCGGGCTTGAAATCGCCTGTTTTTAATTCAATGACCACATAAGCGCGCAGATTCAGATTGTAAAATAACAAATCAATATAAAAATCGTCCCCGCCTACGTTCAGATGGTATTGGTGGCCGAGAAAAGCGAAACCGGTGCCAAGCTCCAATAATAGTTTGGTGACGTTCTTTACCAACGCTTCCTCAATGTCTCTTTCCACCATGTCTTCCCGGAACGGAATGAAATCAAAGATATACGGGTCTTTCATTGTCTGTATGGCAAGTTCGCTCTGCGGAGAAGGCAACCTGGATTCAAAATTGCTGATTTTTTCGGCAACAGCCTGCCGTTCATATAAGCTGCTTTCAATCTGATGAACAAGAACATTATAAGACCAGCCATTTTCACTCGTCTTTTTAATGTACCACTTCCGCTTTTCCGGATTTTTAACTTTTTCGATGATTGCAATATTATGTGACCATGGAATTTGTGCAGACACCGTCTGCACAAATTCTTCATCCGGGTATTCTGCCGCAAATTTTGCCATATATTTTAAATTTCGTTCAGAATATCCCGTCACATTTGGGAAAGCTATTCGAATATCCGCCGCAAGGTTCTGTATAAATTTGTTTCCCCACGATTTGTGTTCGTTGATGATCTGGCCGATCCTGTAATATAAAAGGATCAGTTCACGGTTCATACTGACGACCGCTTTGTATTGCGCATTTTTTATGTCATGCTTGATACCTTCGATCACATCAAAGTACTCGTTGTTGTTCATCAACATCAGAAAACCTTCTTTATTTCTTCCTTTAGTTCATACGGCGGGTAATTGCGGATGGTGATATCGGCGGACTGGGAGAGGGCGGTTTCTTCTGCCTGAGCGGCGAAGCGCTTGGCGATCTCCTCGTCGCTGATGTGGTCGCGCTCGCGGATGCGCTGCATGCGCACGTCCTCCGGGGCGTACACCCTGGCGGTGCGGTCGCAGAGCTTGTCCAGCCCAGAGGAGAACAGCAGCGGGGCGTCGATCACGGCGGTCTTGCCCGCCGCCCTGGCGGCCTCCGCCTTTTCGCGGCAGCGGGCCACGATGGCCGGGTGGGTGATGGAGACCAGCAGGGCAGTCTTTTCTTTGTCCGCAAAGGCGCGGGAGGCCACCTTCTGCCGGTCGAGGCTGCCGTCGGGCCGCAGGATATCCGCGCCGAAGGCCTCCGCCAGGGCGGCAAGGGTGGGGCTGCCCGGCTCCGTTACGGCCCGGGCCTCTTTGTCCGCGTCCACGATCACCGCGCCGCGCTGCCGCAGCAGGTCGCAGACGGTGGATTTCCCCGCGCCGCTGGGGCCGGTGATCCCGATGATCGCGCCGGTCTCGTCCGATAAAAACCGGAAGGCCGCCGCCCGGTACAGCCGGTTGCACACGCCCAGCCCCACGCCCTCTGTGGAGGGGGAGCGGGCAAAGACCTTTTTCGCGCCCATGGCGTCCAGCTCCCGCAGGGCGTCGAACAGGCGGTGCGCCTGCGTCAGGCTGTCGGCTTCTTTTCCGAAGGTGACGCAGGGCAGGGGCGTCTGCGCTTCCTCGCCCTCGAACACCAGCGCCGCGTCGGCGTCCCCCGGGTGGCGATGGCAGTAGGCGATAAACGCGGCCAGGTTGCCCCGCACGATGGAAATTTCCGCCTTGGGGGCGTAATGCTTGTATTTCATGCCGGGGGAGGCCGCCTTCGCGCCCTCCGCCAGCGGGTGCAGCACGGCCTTGTTGACCGTCACTTCGCCCAGCACGGCCTGCAATTGTTCCAGCGTGACCGCGCCGGGGCGCAGCAGCTGCGGCGGGTTTGTCGCCAGCGTCACCACGGTGGATTCAATGCCGAATTCGCAGTCGCCGCCGTCCACGATGCACGCGATGCGGCCGTTCATGTCGTCGATCACATACTGCGCCGCCGTGGGGCTGGGAAAGCCGGAAATGTTGGCGCTGGGGGCCGCCACGGGCACCCCCGCCGCCCGGATCACGGCGTTTGCCACCGGGTGGCTGGGCATACGGATGGCCACGGTATCCAGCCCCGCGGAGACCTCCTCGGGGATCGCGTCGCTCTTCGGCAGAATGATGGTGAGCGGCCCCGGCCAGTAGGCCTCCGCCAGTTTCAGCGCGGCGTCGGGCACCTCCCGGGCGATGCCGTACAGCTCCGACACGTCCGCAATGTGGACGATCAGGGGGTTGTCCTGCGGACGGCCCTTCGCCGCGAAAATCTTTTTCACGGCGTTCCCGTCCAGCGCGTTGGCCCCAAGGCCATAGACGGTCTCGGTGGGGATGGCGACCAGCTCGCCCGCCCGCAGATACCCCGCCGCGGTTTCGATCTCGGCTTGTTGTTTGGTGATATCGGTGATGGTGAAGATTTCAGTTTTCATTGCGTCTATATAAATAATGAAAATACCGTAGCGCGGCACCTCAGTGCCGCTTTGGGCAAATGTTACTTTGAAAAACGATATTTCGATGAACAGCGGTTTTTAATAGGATAAAAACGCCGTTGAACCGAAGGATTGAAGGAAAAGATTGCTTGTGCAGATAGCGGCACTGAGGTGCCGCGCTACCGGTGTTTTTTTGAACATCCGGCTAAAACGGTGAACGCTAAGAAAATCGGAATCGCGTTGCGGGCGGGCAAAATTGCCGAAGCGCCGCCAGTGGCGGATGAAGCGAGGCAGTTTTGGTGAGCAAATACAGAGCGATGCGAGCGCTTCAAGCGAAGCAGCGCGACAATATTTGCGAGGGCAAGACGGAACCGCGCTACATTATAACCGGCTTCGCCGGGGCGGATCACGGATCCGCGCTACGATTTGTGCTACGTCTCGTTTTTCAGCTTCTCGGCGGTATCGGCGGTGATGAGGGCGTCGATGATTTCATCCAGGGCGCCGTTGAGGATGGCGTCGATTTTGTAGAGGGTCAGGCCGATGCGGTGGTCCGTCACCCGGCCCTGGGGATAGTTGTAGGTGCGGATGCGCTCGCTCCGGTCGCCGGTGCCCACCTGGCTGCGGCGGGTGCCCGCGATCTCCTTTTCCTGCTTTTCGATCTCCATTTCGAGGATGCGGGACCGCAAAATCTTCATGGCCCTGTCCTTGTTCTTATACTGGCTGCGCTCGTCCTGGCATTCCACCACCGTGCCCGTGGGCAGGTGGGTGATGCGGATGGCGGATTCCGTTTTATTGATGTGCTGGCCCCCCGCGCCGGAGGAACGGAAGGTGTCGATCTTCAGATCGTTCGGGTCGATGGCCACGTCCACCTCTTCGGCCTCCGGCAGCACCGCCACCGTGACGGTGGAGGTCTGGATTTTGCCGTTGGATTCGGTCACGGGGATGCGCTGCACCCGGTGGACGCCGCTTTCAAACTTGAAGCGGGAATAGGCCCCTTCGCCGGAAATCATAAAGCTGATCTCCTTGTAGCCCCCCAGCTCCGTGGGGTTGGCGTTGAGCACCTCCGGCTTCCAGCCCCGGCTTTCGGCGTACATGACGTACATGCGGAACAGCACCGCCGCGAACAGGGCGCTTTCCTCGCCACCGGCGGACTGGCGGATCTCCACAATCACGTTCTTGCCGTCGTTGGGGTCCCGGGGCAGCAGCAATATTTTCAGCTCTTCGTAGTTTTTCTCCGCGGCGGCCTTTGCGGATTCCCATTCCTCCTGCGCCAGCTCCCGCAGCTCCTTTTCCAGCCCCGGGGTGTCCAGCAGCTCTTTTGCCTCGCGGGCGTCGGCGTCGTTTTTTTCATATTCCCGCAGTTTATCCACAATGGGCTGCAGGGTTTTCAGCTCTTTCAGCAGTTCCGTGGTTTTCTTCACGTCCTGGGCCGTGGCGGGGTCGCAGAGCTGCTGGTTTACCGCCTCGAACCGCTTTTCAATCTCTTTCAGTTTATCAATCATCGGTCGTTTCCCTGATTACGTTTTTGATGTTTTTTTCGGCCTTGGCCCGGGGGACCATCACCTCATGCCCGCACGTCAGACATTTCAATTTAAAATCCATGCCGCTGCGCAGCACCGCAAAGGCCTTTCCGCCGCAGGGATGCTGTTTTTTCATTTCCAACCGGTCGCCTACGCGTATATCCAAAGCCGGACCTCCCGAAAAAATAATTATACATCATATATTCTATCATACTTTTCGCAAAATGGAAATACTTATTTATTACGATGTATTATTTTTGACGGTTATTTTGAGCAATGGGGATTTGTCGGGGCGACGCGGAGCGTCGCAGGTGTGAGGTGATAGTGTTTCCGATAAGGAAAAAACGTTAGTTTGAAAGATCTCAAACCTCAAACCTAACACCTCAAACCTGTCGCACCATGAGCGCGACAAACCCCAATTTGCAGAAAAAAAGCTGAAGGAGAAATGATGATGAACAAATACTACCCCGAAGGGCATCTGTTGAATACCGCCGCCAACCGGGCGGCGATGGCGGGGGTGTCGTCGCTGCGGGACGCGGCCAATCAGGAGCTGATCTTAGAGGCCCGGGCGGCGTTGTGCGACCGGGAACACAACCTCCACGTGGATCTGGGCGTGATGAAGGGGATCATTCCCCGCTGCGAAGGGGCGCTGGGCATCGAGGAGGGCGCCGTGCGGGATATCGCCCTGATCTCCCGGGTGGGCAAACCCGTCTGCTTCACCGTGACCGGCATCCGTAAAAACGAGGAGGGCCGCTATTACGCGCTGCTTTCCCGCCGCCGGGCCCAGCAGAAATGCAAAGAGGAATACGTGGATCTGCTGACGCCGGGAGACCTGCTGGACGCGGTGGTCACGCATATCGAAAGCTTCGGCGTGTTCTGCGATATCGGCGCGGGCGTCAGCGCCCTGCTGCCCATTGACCTGATCTCCGTCTCCCGCATCCCGCACCCCTCCGCCCGGTTTTTCGTGGGGCAGAAGATCAAGGCGGCGGTGTTCTCCCGGGACGAGACCGGCCGCGTCACCCTGACCCACAAGGAATTGCTTGGCACCTGGCGGGAGAACGCGGACCTGTTTGCGGTGGGGGAGACCGTGCCGGGGATCGTCCGCTCGGTGGAAAGCTACGGCGTGTTCGTGGAGCTGACGCCCAACCTTGCCGGGCTGGCGGAATATAACCCGGAGGTGCGGGCGGGCCAGACCGCCGCGGTGTACATCAAAAATATCATCCCCGAGCGCATGAAGGTGAAGTTGGTGATCGTAGACCATCGGGACGAAGAAAACAAGATCCCCCCGATGCGCTATTTCATCAAGGGGGACCATATCGATTATTTCCGCTATTCGCCGGAGGAAAGCGCGAGGGTGGTGGAGACGGTGTTTTGAGGGAAAGAGGGGGAGTTGGTTTTTTGGAGGAAAATGCGGAATTATGAATTCGGAATGCGGAATTGTACTGGGTCCGTGATAAACAGACAATGACGGTTCCGAGCTGTTTCTGCTTATTGGCGATAATGTCACGCCGAATTGGATTAATTCCGCATTCCGCATTATTAAGACCTCTTCAAGTCCCTTTATTTCGATTTATTTCCCGACCGTGATCTCTCCGAAAACCACCGCCCTTGTCGTTCCGTCGGGCAGTTGCAGAAGGGCTGCGCCGTTGTCGGCGATGCCTTGGAACGTGCCGGAGACCGTTTCGCCGTTGACGGTCCAGCCCACGGTTCTGCCGTCGAGATAAGAGCGGTCCCGGATCTGACCGAGGAAACGGGCGAGCGCGGTTTTGTCCGCAAGGGCGCGGTCCTCATAGACGGCGCGGTCCAGTTTTTCCGTGATGGTTTTTATCAGCGCCTCCGGCGGGGGAGGGGTTACGCCCTCCGCCCGCAGGGAGGTCATTTTTTCTTTCAGCTCCGCCGGGATCTCCTCCGGGCGGGCGTTCAGGTTCACGCCGATCCCCACTACGGCGGTGGGGATTTCACCGCCCACCAGCTCGCAGAGGATGCCGCAGAGCTTTTTGCCGTTCAGGTACAGGTCGTTGGGCCATTTGATCCGGGGGGCGACGTCGCAGAGGTCCTCCAGCGCCGTGCAGACGCACAGCCCCGCCAGCAGCGTCAGGCAGGGGAGGTCGGTCTCTTCCCCGGTCAGGGGCAGGGCGACGGAGACGTACAGCCCGCCGGGGGGCGAGAAAAACGTGCGGCCGAGCCGTCCCCGCCCGCCGGTCTGCCGGTCTGCGGAGATCACGTCATAGACCGGCCCTTTCGCCGCGGCAATGCGCGATTTCAGGTCGGTGTTGGTGGAAGCGGTGGAGGGGAGGTGGATAAAATGTCGGTTCATAGGCGGTATGAATGGTAGCGCGGCACCTCAGTGCCGCTGCTTACTGAAGTTACTTTTTAAAAACGATAATAAAAGGTAAACCTTTCTTTTTTTAGGGAAGCCATTGTTTTTCAGTTCCAAAAGCAGTTGTTTTGCCACGAGCGGCACTGAGGTGCCGCGCTACCAAATTGGAAGAGGTTGATTGTCAAAAAAAGAACCGCCGTTTCCGGCAGTTCCGTGAGATTATTCTTCCGCGTCCAGCAGGGCCTTCAGCGCCTTGGCGTCATCCGCCGAAAGGGTGATGCCCTTGCCCATCTTTTTGTGCTCGGGGCCCCAATCACGGATATCGTACTTGGGCTCTTTGCCGTTCCAGCTGATGAGGTTCAGCTCCTTCTGCCAACCGCCGGAACCTTCGGAAATCACGCCGACGTGTCTGACGATCTCATAGGTGAATTCAGGCATAATCGAAACTCCTTTCTTCTGAAGATGGGAAAGGGGATACTCCCCGCTGTTTTGAATATAGATTCTTATCTAATAATATAACTAAAAAAAGTAAAAAAATCAAGTATATTTTTTAAAATAATAAATAGAAAGCTTTAAAAAGGACAGGCGACGGTCAGCAAAGCTCTTTATACCGGCGTATCTCCGCGATGAATTCGTCCCCGTACCGCTCCGCCTTGTAATTGCCCACGCCGGAAACCTCCAGAAACTGCGTCTGCGTGACCGGCGCTTTCGCCGCCATGTCTTTCAGCGCCGCGTTGGAGAAGACCACGTACACCGGCACGTTTTCCCGTTGGGCGATCCTCGTCCGCAGCTCCCGCAGGGTCTCGTACAGCCGCAGATCGTAGGAGCCCGCCTCCGGCGACTGCCACCGCTCGCCGAAGCCCTCCTGTTTGCTTCTTGCGTCCTGCCGGGGCTTGACCGCCTCCCGGATCTCCGCCGTCACCGCCTCTTTCCGGTACAGCACGCCGTCGGCTTTTGCCGTCAGCAACAGCGCGTCGTGGCTGTCCGTGCGCAGATAGCCGCCGGTGATCAGAGCGTCCGTGATCTCCCGGATGGCGGTGCGGGAGAGGTGGCGCAGCACCCCGTAGGTGGAAAGCCGATCCAGCCCCAGCTCCGTGATGCGCTTTTCCCGGCTGCCGTGGAGGGTGCGGATCACCAGCGTCTCCCCCAGCGGATAGCCAAGGTACCCCTTGATCCGTCCCACACAGGAGAGGATCATCTGTGCCTCTGTGGTGACGTTCTTCTCCGTGACCGTGGCGCTGCAATTGCCGCAGTTGCCGCAAGTTTCCGGGTGGCGCTGGCCGAAATAGCCCAACAGATACCCCCGCAGGCAGCGGTTGGTGCGGCAATAGCCGGTCATCCGGTTCAGCCGGTCCAGGTCCCGTTCCAAAAGCGTCTGGCGCTCCTCCTCGGTGAGCTCCTCGTTCTCCTGGGGGTGCTCGATCAGGAATTTTGCGGTGTGCACGTCCCCGGGGGCGAACAGCAGAATGCACTCGGCGGGGGAGCCGTCCCGCCCCGCGCGGCCGGCCTCCTGATAATAGGCCTCAATGCTGCAGGGCATATTATAATGGATCACGTAGGCGATGTTGGATTTGTCGATGCCCATGCCGAAGGCGTTGGTGGCCACCATGATCCTACGGCGGTCGAAGATGAAGTCGTCCTGATTGGCCATCCGCTCCTCGTCCTCCAGCCCCGCGTGGTAGCGGGTGGCGGGGTAGCCCTTGTCCCGCAGCAGCTCGCAGACCTTTTCCACCTCCTTGCGGGTGGAGCAGTAGATCACGCCGCTTTCGGCCTTCCGTTCCCGCACCAGCGTCAGCAGGCAACTCTGCTTGTTGTCCGGCCGCATCACCTCAAAGCGCAGGTTCGGGCGGTCAAAGCCCGTCACCACGGTCAGCGGGTCCCGCAGGCCCAGCAGCCGCAGAATGTCCTCCCGCACGGTCTGCGTGGCGGTGGCGGTAAAGGCGGAGACCACCGGGCGGCGGTCCAGATAAGAAAGGAACGTGGGAATTTTCAGATAGCTGGGGCGGAAATCCTGCCCCCATTGGGAGATGCAGTGGGCCTCGTCCACCACCAGCATGGCGATTTTCAGCTGCTGCGCCACCCGTAAAAAGCTCTCCTGCAGCAGCCGCTCCGGCGCCACGTAGATGATCTTGTATTTATATTGCAGAATGTTGCGCAGCGCCAGCACGATCTGCTGGGGGGTGAGGGAGGAGTTGACGTAGGCCGCGGCGACGCCGGCTTTTTTCAGCGACCGGACCTGGTCCTTCATCAGGGAGATCAGGGGCGAGACCACCAGCGTGACCCCCTCCGACAACAGTGCCGGAAGCTGGTAGCAGATGCTTTTGCCGCCGCCGGTGGGCATCACGCCGAACACGTCCCGCCCGGAAAGCTGCGCGTCGATCAGCGCCTCCTGCCCCTCGCGGAACGCGGTATATCCGAAATACTGTTTCAACGCCTCTTCTTTGGTGGGCCGCATGGTTCGTTTCCTCCGTATGACAGCACGCGGCGCCCCGTGACGGCACGGCCGCGGAGCGCTGCGCAGCGGTTGACGGTTCCCCGGCGGACAGGCCGCGAGGGGAATGGACCGTCAATCAATTCTCAATTATCATAGCATACCGCCGTAGAAAAAACAAGCGGGCGGCTCAGTGAGCCGTTCTCGCCTGCCGGCTCGGTCGGTGCTTCTGCCTGCGGCAGAGATCTCCACTGGAGATCCGCACCCCGCCGCAGGCGGTTCTTACTGCTCCACCAATTCATACTTGAAGATTTCTGCTTGTCTAAACGCCGCAATACGGCGCATAAATCATTCACGATTAAATTGGTGGAGCAGTAACAAAACAACTTTTTAAGACAAACATAAAATCAACGACAAACATTTTAAAATCGGAATCGCGTTGCGAACGCTGCAAGGCAGCGTGCTACGATCGTGGCCTGCGGCGCGCTTTCAGGTTTCTTTTTTACGGATCAGGTCCGGCGAGGTCGTCTCCCATAAAAAACTCATAATCCCGTTCCGCCGATTCAATGTCGTCGCGGGCGTTCAGCTCTTCGATCAGCTCGTCGATGTGTTTTTTGCCCTTTTTCGTGAGGATCAGCTGTTCGATCCGGAGGAAGGAATCCCTGTCTTTGAGGTCCCCGATATGATAGGCGTAGAGCGTTTCCACCCGTTCCACGTAGTCCGCGTGAAAGTATTCCGGCGGGTAGGGTTTTTCGGGAAAGGAATATTCGTGCGTCATGCTCACCAGAATGTAATCGTCGATGGGGACGGGGTCATGGGGCGACGGGACGGCGGCGGGCGACGCGCAGCCGCCGGGCAGCAGAACAGCCAGCGCGATGAAAAGCGCGGGGAAATACCGGCGAAAGCGGCGGTGCGTCCTCATGGCTCGGCCTCCCACGTTACAAAATTATATTGCAGCAGCTCTCCCAGGATGACGTACAGATCGTTGAGATTGCCGGAATGGCTGATGATTTTGTAATAGCCGGTGGCGTCGGTAAACTCACATTCCACCCGGTCCCGATAGATTTCGTAGGAGACCGGAATGCCGCTGACAATAACGGTATTGGTATATTTTTTTATGTTCCGGAAGGGCTTCGGAACGGCGGTGGAAGCGGACGATTGGAAATTGGCGACTTCATACCGCACGCCGCCCTTCGTCAGGTCGCAGACGAAGGTGGGGGGCGGCAGCGTGGCCAGATTGTAATAGCGGGATTGTTCATAGCAGACGTAATAATCCGCCGCGTCGCAGCCGTCAAAGTCGATCAGGCTTAAACGGGAGCCGTAGGAAAACGACCATGAAGGGGAATCGTTTTCATTTCCCGCTTCGTACTCCGGCACGTCCATATAATACGTCTGCATCATTTCCGTATAGGAAGAAAAGTTCTTTTGGGTATACACCGGTCTGGTGAGCAGCGCGTACCGCACCGGCGGCAGGGAAAACACGACGCCGATGAGGACAATCAATACAGCTGCGGCGGAGAGCCACCGGCGCAGGATGATTTTCTTCGGATTTTTCGCTTTCATGTTTTCAGCGTAGGCGAGGAAATATCGCTCGTCCGTCTCGCCCAGCGCCCGCAGAATACGTTCCGTCATACCGAGATCCCCTCCTTTTGCAGATACGCCCGCAGCTCGTCCCGGCTTTGTTTCAGCTGCATTTTTACCTTGCTTTGGGTAAAGCCCGTCTGCGCGGCGATCTCGGCGATGGATTGAAAATACCAGTACCGCCCGATGAACAGGTTCCGCCGGTCCTCCGGCAGGTCCGCCAGAAAGCGGTTCAGCAGGTCCCGCAGTTCCAGGTCGCCCAGCGTGTCCGGGGCGGCCGCGTGGGACAGCGACGTGTCCAGCTCGTCGTAGACCGCTTCATACCGTCCGCCGCCCCGCTTGGCGGCCTTTTTCTCTGCCAACCGGTTCAGGGACAGGTTGCGGGTGATCCGTCCCACGAACGCCTTCAGGCTGCGGGGCCGTTCCGGCGGAATGGCGTTCCACGTATGGTGATAGGCGTCGTTGACGCATTCCTCCGTATCCGGGCGGCTTTGCAGGATGTTGTAAGAGACGGTGCGGCAGTACCCGCCGTATTTTTTGTCGGTCTCCGTGATGGCCGTTTCGTCCCGGTCGTTATACAGCCCGATGATCGTTTCGTCTTCCATGAAAATCCCCCTTTCACTTTTAAAGACAGGAAATAGGGAGGGGTGGTCAAATTGGGGGTTTGTCGCGCTGATGCGCTCTCCCCTGATTTTCCACAGGACCGTCCGGAGGACTTCTGGAGACTGGCGACTCGCGACTGGCGACTGGATTTGTCGAGCGTCAGCTCGACAAATCCCCCTTTATCCAACAAAATAACGCGGCTCCGGGGGGGGCCGGAACCGCGTGGTGTGTGTGTTTGGATCAGTCGTCCGCCATCTGGGCCAGCTTGATCTCTTCGTCGGTGATCTCGTAGGATTCGCCGTGCTTGACCTGGGTGATGACCAGCAGGCCCAGGGCGAAGAAGATGGCGCAGAACAGGAACATGAAGTTGTAGTCCTCCTTGAACAGGCCGATGACCAGACCGCAGAGGATGGGGCCGGTGACGGAGGCGGACATGGTGGCGGTGTAGTAGTAGCCGGTGAAGGTGCCCACGTACTCGCGCCCGCCGATGGTCAGCACCAGCGGCAGCGTGTTGATGTTGACGCACCCAACGGCCGCGCCGCCCACCAGCAGCGCCACCCACAGGGCGACCCAGGTGAACTTGTTGACGGAGCCGTCCTCATTGGGCTTGACCAACTGGGAGATGGTCAGATAGACGGCGAACATGGCCACGATGGCGCCAAGGCCGATCATGATGGTCTTTTTGCGGCCCAGCTTTCGGCCCATGATGCCGGCGGGGATGCCGAAGGCGGCCAGCGAAACGGCAAAGACGGCCATCATCAAGGTGGAATAGATGGGCGGCACCTTCAGCGTGGTGTTGGCAAAGTTGGTGAAGTTGGGCACGATGGCCTCGGTGGCGTTGTTGATCAGGAACAGGGCGGCCAGCATGATGATGAGGCTGCGCTTTTCGCCTTTGGAGATGGGCAGGGTCTTGATCTTGATCTTTTCCTGTTTCTTGTCCTCGGCGGCCAGCATCTCCGCATGGGCGGAAAGGTCGTACTGGCTGTTCTTTTTATAGAAGAAGAACAGCACCACGATGCACAGCACCGCAATCACGGCGGTGACCACGAACACGGGGGTGTAGTTGACGTAGCGGGGCTCGCCGGCGGCGTCGAGGATCAGCGCGCCGGTGTCTTTGTCCACGATCTGGCCCAGGTCGTTGGTGGCGGCCTTCAGCGCCTCGCTCATCTCCGTCAGGCCCAGTACGCCCACCAGCGCGGCGGCGATGGAGCCCACCACGAAGCCCACCATCTGGCCGATGCCGCCCATGATGTTGATGACGGCGTTGGCGTCGCTCTGCAGGGCGGAGGGGGTGAAGTCGGGCATCAGCGAGACCACGGGGGAACGCCAGACGGACATCAGGAAGTTGAAGCAGATGATCACGGTCATCATCAGCAGGATGCTCAGGCCCACGGAGCGAATGGTGGCCGCCACGGGGACGAAGCAGAAGAAGACGGCGCAGATGGGCATGCAGATCAGGATGTAGGGCATCCGCTTGCCGTATTTGCTGTGGGTGCGGTCGCTCCGCTTGCCGAAGTGGGGCTGGAAGATCACGCCGAAGACGTTGTCGATGGTCATGATGGCGTTGACGATCAGCGCCACGGAGACCCAGCTCATCCACGAGTGGGTGGAGATGAACTGCGCGAAGGCGGAATCGCCCGCGAATACCTCGGTCAGCTTGCCCCGCAGGATCACGGGCACGAAGGAGTTATAGACGGACCAGAGCAGCATACAGCCCATGAAGCCGAAGCCGATCAGGGCGGTTCTGCCGTAATTCAGTTTGTTAGGGTCTTGTGTTTTTGTCTTAGACATCGAGACGTCCCCTTTATTGGTTATTAGATTTCAGAAAAAGAAATCTGCCACACAAGTATAGCATCTTGCGCGGCAGTTTTCAATATTCAGACTGAAATTTTATGCCGGACCTGTTGATTTTCTGTTTTTACAGAAAATAGGGGGGGCGATGGGCTTTGCCCTCAGGAAAACCCCCGGCGAGGGTTTTCCTGAAACCTTTCCTGCGCTTTTTGCGCGGGAAGAATTTCGTCCGCTGCGGCGGACGCCCAAAGGCGCTGCCTTTGGAAACCGCAAGCCTTTTGAAAAAGGCTTGACCGAAAACTTTTAAGTACCGATGGGCGGAAGCGTTACTCGTCCGTCTCTTTCAGTCCGGCAAAGGCGGCGTCGGCGTCGTTTTCCACCGTGCCGGTCTCATAGCGGCTGAAATAGGCGTCGTTGTAGTAATTGCGGGATTTCACCGCCGGCGGCTCGAACTTCACGTTGAGAAAGTCGTATTCGTCGGTCCGGCCCAGCTCGTATTTCGGCGGGGCGGGGTCCTCCTGCGCAAAGGAGAGGATGGAGGGTCTGCCGCTGTTATAGGCGGCCTGCGGCTGTTCCTGCTCCTGCGGGGCGGGGCGGCTTGCGTCCTGTCGGTCGCCGTAACCGTCGTCGTAGTCGTCCTCCTCATCGTCGTCGAAGTCCCCGTCCTTCCGGCCGATGTTTTTGGCGAGGGAGGTCATTTTGGAGGAAAGGCCCTTGAAGGTCCCGGCCAATCCGGCGGCGCCACCCTTGCGGCCCTTGCCGGGCTTTCTGCGGGGGGCGTTGAAGAAGCCGTCGTCCTCGTCGTAATCGTCGCCGTCGTCCGCCGGGGCGGGGGGCTGCCCGTAGCCGTCCTCTTCCTCGTAATCGTCGTAGTCTTCATGGCGGGGGGCGGGGTGCTTGCCGCCCCGTTTGCCGCGGCCCAGCAGCCTGCCGATCAGGCCGTCGCCGAAGACGCCCTCGTCTTCGTCGTCCTCATCTTCATAGCCGTCGTATTCGTCATAGGCGGGCCGGCGGTCGTCGTAGGCTTCCTCATTGTCCGTCTGCGCGGGAGCGCGCCGGGGGCGGGGGGCCGCCGTCTCTTCCTCGTCGCGGAAGAAGGAGCTTTGCAGCAGCTCTTCGGTGGAAAGGTGAATGTCGTCCGGGTTGTCCGGCACCTTCGCCATCATCGGCTCGGGTTCCTCCTGCGGCGCCGTTTCCTGCGGCGCTTCCCTCACCGGCGCTTCCGTCTTCCGGAAGGCCTTGCCGGCAAAGCGGCTTTTGCGGCGGGGCGGCAGGTCGAAATCGTCGTCGTCGTCATCGTCGTCGTCATCGTCAAAGCCCCAATCCGGGCGGCCCTTCCACCGGCCGAAGCGTCCTTTCGCCGGCTTTTCCGGCTGCTTCCGTCCGGGCGTGGCCGGGGCGGTCTCCGGGACGATCTTCATATCGCTGTCCGCCGCTTCCGGCTCGTCGGCGATCACGATGTCGGAGGTTCTCTCCTCCACCTCGTCCTCGTCTTCGATCTTTTTGGGGCGGGGCACGTAATTTTCGGGGGTATAGGGCTCGTTGCGGGTGACGGGGTGAACCGCGCTTTTGCTGAAGGCCGGCATGGAGGAGGCGGTCAGCAGCGGCGGGATAAAGAAGCACAGGGCCATGCCAAGGATCTGCAGCAGCACCGCCAGCCAGCCGGAGACCACGGAGACCGTGCCCGCCAGCGAGAAGACCAGCGCCAGTGCGCAGCCCGCGCAGCAGCCGATCTCGCAGATCAGCTTGGAGAGTTTTTTCAGCTTGTCCAGCTTCACGGCGGAGAAGGCGCAGCGGCACAGCGAGTCGCCGCCGGAGAAGACGATGCCCGTATCCTCCGAATCGGTGACGGTATCCTGCTGGAGGGCGATCTTTTCCGCGGCGTTCTTGCTGACCACGCGGACGGAATCCGCCGGAAGCCCCAGCAGCTTTTCCGCAAAGGTATCGGTGATGTTCGGGTCGGTGGAGACGATCAGGATGTTCGCACCGTTGTCCGCCAGCGTTTTCAGGCGCTTCACGTGTTCGGAAGCGCAGGAATACTTTGCGGAGAACATGGCCGTGAAGTGGCCCTCGATGGCGAGGTAAATGGGCTTGTTGTCGCTGTCGATAAAGTTCAGCACGCCGCTTTCATCCGGCATTCTGACGTTGTGGTTGGAGAGGAAGGCGTTGGAGCCCAGCAGTACCCGGCAGTCGCTTACCCAGGCGGAAAAGCCCAGCTTGTCTTCATACGTCAGCTGCTCCGCCTCGGGCACGCCGTTCTCCCGCAGCTTTTCGGGGATATGGAACGCCTTTTGCAGCAGGCCGCCCGTTTTTTCGGTGATGACGGCGGCGCACAGCTCCGCCTGCTGGCGGTTGATGCTGTCGATGCACACCGTCTCCGTGATCTCCACATTGAAGATATCCTCGGCCCGCAGCACGATATTTTCCACCTTCGCCATATCGCGGGCGTCGGAATAGCTGCGCACGAAGGAGCTCTTGACGGAAAGGGCTTTGTTCTCGCTGGCGATCATGAAACCCGTGAAGAACAGGCACCCCACCGGGAAGGAGAGCGCCGCCGAGAAGCACATGACGCTCAGGCCCCACATGACGTTGGCCTTGATGATCATGGCGATCACGCCGGTCAGAAACGCCGCCGCCATGGTGATCAGGGTGATGCGGGAGGAGATCTGTCCGCCTGCGGCGGAAGAGCGGCTTCTGCCGATAAAGTTGCGGATGAACCGGGTCCTGCCGGCGTAGACCACCTCGGCGCTGCCGTGGTCGGCGTCGCCCAGGACGGAAGCCACCAGGTTTTTATCGGAAAGCTTTCGCAGGTAGGATTTTTCGCTTTTGGCGGCGATGCTCTTGAAGCAGTGCCGCGTGTTGTCGTAATAGAAGGCTTTGGCCAGCAGCAGCGGCACGCACAGCAAAATGGAAGCGCCCGTCAGCAGGTGGAAATCCGCCTCAATGTTCTGTTTTGTCAGGTAGCAGGCCACCAGTTGGGCAAAGGAGACCGTCAGCAGGAAGACCAGCGACGCGTCGGTTTTGGGGTGGCCCTTCAGGAAGGAAACGATGCCCTCCCGGATATCCTCAAAGACCACGGCGCAGGTCAGCGCCAGGAAGATGAGGTTGGTGGTGACGTAGGCCGTGGCGTTGCCGCCCATGATGCCCATAAAGCCGTTGTTTTTCGCGGCGGAAACCGAGGCGGCGATGTTGATGATCAGCAGAATAAGGCCCAGCAGGCCGAGAATGCCGCAACGGATCAGCGTGTTGCGGCGGATATCCATCAGCTTTTTGAAAACGGCCCGGTGATCGTTGGGGTCCTTGTACTCGTCGCAGTTCAGACCCAGAAAACCGCTTTCGATCCCTTCGAAGCGGGCGGTGAATTTTTTCAGCATCTCCGGCAGTCTGCTGCTTTCGGGGCCGGAGGCAAAGGCGTTGTCGGGGCTCTTGCCCGCTTCGGTGCCGGCCTTGCTCCAGAAGTGGAAGTCGTTGATGCGCTTCTGCCGCGTTTTGTGCAGCTCCCTGCGCAGCTCCTTTTCCGCGTGCGCTTCCTCCGCGCGCTGCTCCTCCTCCTGCTCGAAGAAGCCCTCCAGCTTCAGCTGGTCCGGGTCCTCGCCCGTCTCTTCGGCGTTCTTCTTGGCGATCTCCATCAGCAGGGACCCTTTGCCGGAGCCGATGTGCTTTGTGGGGGCGTTGTCCGCCTCCGCCGGTTCCTCGCCCGGCAGGGTGATGGCCTTGGTCTTGTCCTCCCGGCGGGGTTCTTCGGCAAGCCCCTGCTGCGCCGCCATGGCCGCCTCGAACACGGAGGTGGGGATGGGCCTGGTGTCGCCTTCCGGCGCGTCGTATTTCGGCGTGGGATTGTTGGCGGAGGAAGTGTTGATCTTGCCGGTATAGCCGGTGTGCTCTTCTTCCTCCTCCTCGGCGGGCAGCTCCAGCCGGTCGGTGAATTTTTCCACGGCGGTCTCCGTGGCCGGGGGCTCGTTCCCCTTGGCGGAAAGGTCCTCGCCCGCCTCCTGCTTGATAAAGCGCGGTTCGGACTTGCCGAAGGAGACGTCCTCCTTTACGGTGGATTCCTCCTTCTGCTCCGAGGCCTCTTCTTCGCCGATATACGTCAGCTCCGCCGGGGCGGGCGCTTCGCCGGTTTTCTTCGCCGCGTCGTCCCCGTCCTTTTTCTGTGAGCCTTTCTTCGTATTGAAGTAATTCAGAAATTTACTGTACTCGCTCATTGCTGTCTCCTACCGATCTCCTGCCGTGGCAGGGGTCCCGTTTATCTTTTTGACGCCGTCTCAAACATCAGCACAGCCGCCGCGACGGAGGCGTTGAGTGAATTGATCTTGCCTTTCATGGGGATGGAAACCGTCATGTCGCAGTTCTCTTTGACCAGCCGGCTGACGCCCTTCCCCTCGGAGCCGATCACCAGCGCCACCGCGCCGGTGAGGTCCGCTTCCTTGTAGGGCACGCCGTCCATATCGGCGGCGATGACCCAGATGTTCCGTTCCTTCAGGTCCTTGATGGCGGCGTTCAGGTTGGTGACCCGCGCCACGGGAACGTATTCCAGCGCGCCGGCCGAGGTCTTGCTGACGACGCCGGACAGGCTGACGCTTCTGCGCTCGGGGATGATCACCCCGTGGGCGCCGCAGCACTCGGCGGTGCGGATGATCGCCCCCAGGTTGTGGGGGTCCTCCAGGGAATCGCAGATCACCAGGAAGGGCGCCTCGCCCTTTTTCTCCGCCCGGGCGAGAATGTCCTCCACCGTGGCGTATTCGTGGGCGGCGGCGATCAGGATCACGCCCTGATGGTGGGCGTGGCCGCACATGAAGTCCAGCTTTTTCTGGTCAACCTCTTTGACGATGATCCCTTTTTCCTTGCATTCGGCGATCAGCGGCAGCACCGCGCCGCTTCTTTCGCCCCGCTGCACCAGCAGCGAATCCGCCGGGCGGCCCGCCTTCAGCGCTTCTTTCACCGCGTTGCGGCCCACGATCAGGTCGTCCCGCTGCTGAAAGCCTTCCTCCCGGTCCTTCCGGGGAAATTTTCTATCGTTATATTCCGTATCGGAATGAACGGGCCCGCGTCCGGTCCGCTCTTTTCCGTTCTGATATGCCATACAATCTGTCCTTGTGAAAGGGTCATAATATCCCTTTATAATAAATCAACTTATATTATAATTTACCCCGTGGCTATTTGCAAGGCATTTTTTATGGGAAAGAGCAGTTAGTTTTTTCTTAAAATTCCATAAAATGCCATTCGACCGGCACGGTGCGACAGATTTCCCGGTTCCGTCGCGGTATCATGGTATAACGGACAAGCCGGAAAGGACGTGAAAACATGAAAACGGCGCAAAAGACGAAAACGGAAAAGCCCCGCCTGCGGGCGCTGGCGAAAAAAGCGGCGCCGCAGCTGGCGTGCGGGGCGCTGGGGCTGCTGCTCAGCGGCGTAACGGTGGGGGAGGATCTGGCCCCCTTCGGCCTGAGCTTTGCGGGCGGCGCGGACGCGGCCTGCACGGTGGCGTCGTCGGTGGGCGCGGCGGCGGGGTACCTGCTGTTCCGGGATATCCCCGGGGCGCTGAAAACGGTCAGCGCGGCGGCGCTGGTGTGCTTTATCAAGACGGGGGCGGCGAAGGCCTTCGCGGGGGGCAGGCAGATCTATCTGAACTGCGGCTGCGTCTTTCTCTCCTTCTTCATCTGCTCGCTGATCGTCGCCTCCGCCGACGGGCTGACGGTGGCCTCGTCCCTGCTGGCCCTGTGCGAGGCGGTGGTCGCCGCCGCCGGCGCGTGTTTCTTTACCCGGGTGTTCGCCCTGTTCCGGCAGGGCCGGGGCGTAAAAAGCGTCTCCACGGCGGATTTCGCCGCGCTGCTGTTCGCGGGGGCGGCGCTGGCGCTGTCGCTGAACCGCCTGCCCGTGGCGGGGGCGTCGCTGGCTCATGCGGCGGCGGGCTTCTGCGTCATGCTGCTGGCCCTTTGCGGGGCAGAGCAGGCTCCGGTGATGGCGGGCGTCTGTTTCGGCGTGACAATGGGGCTGGGCGGCCTGCGGCCCCAGTTTCTGACGGCCTTTCCGCTGGCGGGGCTGCTGTGCGGCGTTTGCGGCGCTTACGGCAAAGGGGCCGTGGCGGCGGCCTTTGCGGTGGCGGACCTGCTGGCGCTGATGCTGCG
This sequence comes from Oscillospiraceae bacterium, assembly GCA_902788995.1. GTDB lineage: Bacteria > Bacillota > Clostridia > Oscillospirales > Acutalibacteraceae > RUG806. Next base: position 4,939 of record CADAMO010000018.1, on the reverse strand, counting down.
GGGCAGCGCGGAGACGGCCCTGTTGTCCGCGGGGGAGACGGCGGCGACGGTGCTGCTCTTTCTGGTGATCCCCGGCCGACAGCTTGTCGCCGCGGTGACGGAGCTGCTGCCCGCCCGGGCGGATCAGGGGGCGCTGGAGCAGCGGCGGCTGATGGAATACCGGCTGAAAACCGCCGCCAAAGCGGTGCGGGACGTGGGCGCGTCGGTGAAAAAGGTCTCCGACCTGCTGGTGAAGACCGAAGCGCCGGACCCCTCCTATATCCCGGCAAGCGTCAGAACGGAGTGCTGTTCCGGCTGCCTGAAGCGGGAATTTTGCTGGGACCGCACCGGCAAGCTCACGGAGGCGGCGCTGCGGGAGACTTACGGGACCCTGATGAAGAACGGCGGCGTGACGGAGGAGACGCTGCCCCACCGTCTGCAGACGGTCTGCCGGGAAAAACCGGCCCTCTGCGCCGCCTTTAACCGGCTTTACTGCGAATATCAGGCCCGTCTGACGGTGCGGCAGGAGCTGCTGGAGAGCAAGGAGCTGGCCGCCGTGCAGTTTTCCGGAGCGTCGGCGGTGCTGGAGGACGCGGCAAAAAGCCTTTCCGCCCAGGAGCGGGCGGACCCCCGCACTGCCTTCGCCGCCCGGGAGGCGCTGGAGGAATTCGGCTTTTCCGCTGACCCGGTGCTGGCCTTTTCCGACAAGCGGGGGCGCAGCACAGTGGAGGCCTTCTGCTCGGTGGTCCCCCGGGAGGCGGATTATGCCGCCCTGACGGAGCGGCTCTATGAAAAGACCGGCTTTTCCTATCTGGACCCGGTGACGGACGCCTATGCGGAGCGGGGCGCGGTGCTCAGCTTCAGCGAGGCGGCGGATCTCACCGCGCAGGTCCATATCGCCGTGCGGGTGGGGGCGGGGGAAACGGTCTGCGGCGATACCTGCCGCAGCTTTACCGACGCCCACGGCAACTTCTACGTGGTGCTCAGCGACGGCATGGGCCGGGGCAAGCGGGCGGCGCTGGATTCCGCCATGGTCTGCGCCCTGACCGCCCGTCTGGTGCGCACCGGTTTTTCGCTGGAATGCGCCGTTGGCGCGGTGAACACGGCCCTGATGATGCGCGCCACCGAAGAGACGCTGGCCACGCTGGATATCCTGCGCATCGACCTGACGGAGGGCAGGGCGGAGTTCTTCAAGGCGGGGGCGGCCATGTCCTTAGCGCGCACCGGGGAAAAGACCGCCGTGATCGAGCGGTCCTCCCTGCCGCTGGGCATTCTGCAGGAGATCCGCATGGAGCGGTCCGCCGTGGCGCTGGCCCCCGGGGACCGGGTGCTGCTGATGTCCGACGGGGCCGCCGTGCTGCCGCCCCAGCACTTCCGGGCGCTGTTTGCCCGCATGAAAAAAAAGAGTATAAAAGAGCTGGCGGAGACCGCCGCGGACGAGGCGATGAAATATTCCCCCTCCGGCAAGCACGACGATATCACTGTGGCGTGCGTGGAGATCGGGTAGCACGGCGCCTTGCGCCGTTTTCAGGCAATAGGCAATAGGCAATAGGCAATAGGCAGTAGGCAGTAGCACGGCGCCTTGCGCCGTTTTAGTGGTTAGTGGCTAGTGACTAGTGGCTAGTGGCGAGAGGGCAGGGCGGCGGGTTTCACGGAAAGATTATTTCCGGCGACTGACGACTGACGGCTTGATTTTCCGTTTTCGGTGTGCTAATATGGAAACGCAAATATTCTTTTACGAAAGGATTGATTTTCATATGGCAGCAAGCAGACTGATCGGCGAGTACCCCGTCATCGGTATCCGCCGCATCATCGACGGCAGAAGAGGACCCCTGAAGGTCCGTGAATCGCTGGAGGACCAGACCATGAACATGGCCAAGGCCGCGGCGAAGCTCTTCACCGAAAACCTGAAATATTCCAACGGCGAGCCCGTGAAGGTGGTCATTTCGGACACCTCCATCGGCCGCGTGGCGGAGGCCGCCCAGTGCGCCGCCCAGTTCAAAAAAGAGGGCGTGGATATCACCCTCAGCGTCACCCCCTGCTGGTGCTACGGCAGCGAGACCATGGATTCCGACCCCCTGACCATCAAGGGCGTGTGGGGCTTCAACGCCACCGAGCGCCCCGGCGCGGTGTACCTGGCATCGGTTCTCGCCACCCACGCCCAGAAGGGCCTGCCGGCCTTTGGCATCTACGGCCACGACGTGCAGGACGCGGACGACGAGACCATCCCGGAGGACGTGAAGGAAAAGCTGCTGCGGTTCGCCCGGGCGGCGGTGGCCGTGTGCACCATGCGCGGCAAGTCCTACCTGCAGATCGGCTCCATCTGCATGGGCATCGGCGGTTCCTCCATCAGCCCCGAATTCATTGAGGAATACCTGGGCATGCGGGTGGAATCCGTGGACGAGGTGGAGATCATCCGCCGCATGACGGAGAACATCTACGACGAGGCCGAGTATCAGAAGGCCTACAAGTGGACGAAAGAGCATTGCCCCGAGGGCTTCGACAAGAACCCCGACTTCGTGAAAAAATCCCCCGAGCAGAAGGAAAAGGACTGGGAGTTCGTGGTCAAGATGATGGTCATTATCAAGGACCTGATGAACGGCAACCCCAACCTGCCGGAGGGCCGCGAGGAGGAGATGGCCGGTCACAACGCCATCGCGGCGGGCTTCCAGGGCCAGCGCCAGTGGACGGATTTCTATCCCAACTGCGACTTCGGCGAGGCCATGTGCAACACCTCCTTCGACTGGAACGGCGCCCGTGAGCCCTACATCCTCGCCACCGAGAACGACACCCTGAACGGCCTTTCCATGCTGTTCATGAAGCTGCTGACCAACCGCGCGCAGATGTTCGCCGACGTGCGCACCTTCTGGAGCGCGGACGCGGTCAAGCGCGTCACCGGCTACGATATTGAAGGCGTCGCCAAGGAGGCGGGCGGCTTCATCCACCTGATCAACTCCGGCGCCTGCTGCCTCGACGCCTGCGGCGAGGTCAAGGATGAGAACGGCAACCCGGTCATCAAGCCCTGGTACGACGTGACCGAAAAGGACATCGACACCATGCTCAAGGCCACCGAATGGTGCGCCGCTGACAACGGCTATTTCAGAGGCGGCGGCTATTCCTCCCGCTTTTTGACCCGCGCCCAGATGCCCGCCACCATGATCCGTATCAATCTGGTGAAGGGCCTCGGCCCGACGATCCAGATCGCCGAGGGCTACACCGTCTGCCTGCCGGACGAGGTCAGCGATATCCTCTGGAAGCGCACGGACTACACCTGGCCCTGCACCTGGTTCACCCCCATCTGCACCGGCGAGGGCCCCTTCCGTTCCGCCTACGACCTGATGAACTGCTGGGGCGCGAACCACGGCGCCATCAGCTACGGCCACATCGGCGCGGACCTGATCACCATGTGCGCCATGCTGCGCATCCCGGTGGGCCTGCACAACGTGCCGGATGAGAAGATCTTCCGCCCTGCCAGCTGGAACGCCTTCGGCACCAAGGACCTGGAGGGCGCCGACTTCCGCGCCTGCGCCGCCTACGGCCCCCTGTACCGGCCTATGAGATAACGATTTGTCGCTTCCCAAACGACCAAAACGATAACGGCCTCCTGTATACTGTAATCACAACACAGATACAGGAGGTTATTTTCATGAACAATCAGTTGACAGAACTCGTTTTTATCCTTGACCGCAGCGGTTCCATGGGCGGGCTGGAGAGCGATACCATCGGCGGCTTCAACGCCATGATCGAAAAGCAGAAAAAGGAACCCGGCGAGGCGCTGGTCTCCACCGTGCTGTTTGACGACGAGTCGGAGGTGCTGCACGACCGGGTACCGCTGGGAAAAATCCCGCAGATGACCGACAAGGATTACTGGGTGCGGGGCTGCACCGCCCTGATCGACGCCATCGGCGGGGCCATCCACCACATTGCCAACGTCCACAAGTACGCCCGCCCGGAAGACGTGCCCGCCCGCACCGTGTTCGTCATCACCACCGACGGCCAGGAGAACGCCAGCCGGAAATACGCTTCGGACAAAGTCAAGCGGATGATCGAAAAGGAAAAAGAGCAATACGGCTGGGAATTTCTGTTCATCGGCGCCAACATCGACGCGGTGGAGACCGGCGCGCGCTTCGGCATCGACCGCAGCCATGTTTCCAATTACAAAGCGGACGCCCGGGGGACGGAGATCCTCTACGGCTGCGTGGCGGAAGCCGTCTCGCAGGTCCGCCGTCACGCCCCCCTCGCGGCCAACTGGAACCGGAAAATGGAGGAGGACCTGGAGAAGAGGGGGAAGTGAGTAAAGGGGATGTTGCGAGATGTTGCGACGGGCGCCGCAGGCGGATAAGGTAGCGCGGATCAATGATCCGCCCGCAACGCGATTCCGATTATTGAAACGTTTGTTATTGATTCTACGTCGGTCTTAGAAAGTTGTTTTATTAAGAACCGCCTGACGGCGGGGCGGCTCACTGAGCCGCGCTACGAATAATATCTGCTCGACAAACTCACAAATCCCCCCGCAAAATGATAATCAAACAAGCCCTCCGGCGGTCCGACGGACCACGGAGGGCTTGCTGCTTGCCGCCGTTCGTTGTCACTCCCCGAGGATGGGCTGGCCGTATTTGAACAGGGCGGCGTTGATCTCAAAGACGTCGTAGACGTGGTGGGTGATGAAATAGGTCACGATCAGATCGAACTTGCTGCTGGGGGAAAAGGCGATCTCCGCCCGGGCCAGCAGGTCCAGCATGGCGGGCATGTCCAGCTCCAGCGCGATGGCGAAGGCCACTGCCGTTTTCTTTTTGGGGCGGTAATCCGCCTTGCACCGGATGCGGGAGAACACCTTCCGGTCGATATTGGCCTTTTTATAGCCTCTTCACGGATTTCTGTGGGTTTAAAGCGTTGAAGAAATACCTGCATCGGTTTTTGGTTCGCAGAATCCCATTCCTCTGTTAGATTTTTCTGCGCG
>CADAMO010000017.1 GCA_902788995.1 Oscillospiraceae bacterium | reverse complement strand
CGCGGCCGCACATTTTTATGCATTTGTCAAGTCTTTTTTTGAAATTTTATAAAAGAATTGTTTTGGGCAGGGGCTAACTTAATGACATTGGAACCGTCCACTGTCTTCATGCTATCTTATAGAAAAAGAATGCGCCGAAGGGTTGTTCAAGACTGGGACACAAGGAAAGAACCCTGCTTCCAGCAACCCTACGGCACCTATATTCAGTCTACTACAATAAATCAGAAATGTCAATAGGGTAAAGACAGGCGAAACGGTTCAGGAATTGAGGTAGTTTTCAATCGCCTGTTTAATGACGCTGGCCTGGGAGACGCCTTCGGCGGCACATTTCGCTTTGAAAGCGTCGACAAGGTCGTTGGGAAGCTGGGCGATGACCGTTTTGTAAACTTTGCTGTTATAACGGCGTTTGACTTCTGTGGAAGTGTGCGTTTTGCGTTTTTCTTCAGACATGGCTTGTATGATTGCTCCTTTCTTTTTTTATCAGTTTGCTGTCGATTTGCGTTCGTTTTATAATGATTCAGCACATGAACAGGTTTTTGAAAAACGCGATAAGCCGCGTCAGCCACAACAGCAGATTGCTGCGCACGGACACACGGCAAGGCTCGGAGCTGTGCTCGCATCCGGAGGCGTCCGTCACGATGCACCGCACGTCCGTTTCGCCCCACTTCAGACCGGTGACCGTGCCGTTTTCGTCCACAGCGGCGACGGCGGGGTCTTCGGATTCAAAACGCACGGTGTAGGAGATCGCGTTCGTCCCGATCGACGGGGTCAGCGTTACGGTTTTATGGTATCCGCAATCGACGGCTTCCGGCAGGGCGACCGTCATGTCCGCCGGTACGTCCCCCAGCGCCACATACAGAAAATAGTAATCGTCGTACAGGCCGAGACACGCGTCCATGCCCGCGTTGGTGCTGAAGGATTTCTCCATCACCCGCTCCCAGGAGCCGTATTTTTCATAGAGCTCATCGGGCAGCGGCCCTTCCTCGTGCCCGTATTTTTCCAGATTGCGTTCCTTTAACGCGGCAAGCCCCTCAGGATCGTCCGCATACGCCTCCAGCCGGATCTCGTTGCGCCGTGTGCTCACCGCGCGGGCGATCTCTTCCGTGCTTTTGCCCTGTTCGCGCATTTCGCGCAGCATCTCGTACATGCTTTCCACGCTCTCGTGGTAAGCGATGCGGTCGACGCGGCCCTGCGCCACCACCTCCGGGTCGGTCCAGTCGGCATCCGCGTAAAGCGCCAAACTGCCGGTCGCCGTCGGGCGATAGCCGTAAACGGCGTTTTCATCCGCCATGATATCCCGCCCGGCGGCGGGGTGCGCAAGGGGATCATGCTGATACTGAAAGCCGTTCGCGGCAAAAGCGGTGACGTCGGCGAAAAAAATAAACGACAACAGCAATACCACCGCGAGGCACTTCTTTGATCCGGTTCTGATCACGTTCATATGGTTCACGATTCCTTTTCACTGAGATTATTTTCGTTGCAATCATATCACAAAAAACGGTTCGTTTCAAGAATCATTTGCTGTTTTTGTAAGACAAGGCTGTTGCTGTTAGCTGTTAGCTGGTAGCTGGTAACGGTCAGAGAACGATAAAAAAAATGCCGCGGGACGCCTGCGGCGTTCTTTTTATGATATCGTCTGGTACATTTTTCTGATTCATCATGGATAATTGTGGAATATGACAATCAGGCGTCAGGAAGCCGTTGGTTGTTGCGGTAGCGCGGCACCTCAGTGCCGCTGTTTACTGATGTTACTTTTCAGAAGGAAAGGACGGTTCCAATGTCGTCAGATAAAAACAGACGGCTTCGGGGGTTGACCTGAAACCGTCTGTTGGCGTTTATCGTGAATTGACGTATCGCTATCGGTTCGTATCAGACCGGACAAAGCACGATCCGGCTTTGGGTGATCTCAAAGGGCGTGCGTCCGTTGACCGCGTCCCGACAGGTATCGAGGGTCCACTGCATCTTCTCCGCCATTCGCCGGATCATCCCCAGGATCACGGGGTCGCTGTCGTCGATCAGCAGGGTAAAGGCGTCCTTGCTGATGATCAGATCCCGCACGGCGCGGTGCCGTTTGTGCTCAAAGAGCTGATGCTCGTCGGTGATCGCCTCCAGATCATACAGCAGTTTTGAACTGCGGTCAGCGGTCACGTCGATCTCATCCGCCAGACGGAGCAGGGCGGCAAGATACGGCAGGCAGATGGAGCCGCCGTCGGGCGTGGGCAGATTGATCGGATAGATACTTTCATCCTTCAGATCGGTTTTGCGGTGGCCCCTTGAAATCTGGATAACGGCCTCCAGATGGGCTTTGCTCGGGAACTCGAACAGCTCCGCGTATTTTCGGATAAACCGGCCGGAATACTCGTTGTGGAAATCGCGGATCTGTTCGGCTGCGGTCACGTTCGGGTGCTTTTCAAAATAATCCCCGAAATCGATCTCACGGGAAAAGGCTTCAAAATCTTTCCGCGTGATCCCCATTCCCGTATCATGAAAATAACAGCCGGAAAGCAACACGTAAATCTCGTGCTTGTTGAGCCGGTTGAGCTGTTCGCCGATCAGGGTGTTGCAGAACTGGATCACGGTGATCGAGTGAAGCTCGGAATGATCGGTATATTCGGGGAACAAAAGCTTATAATTCGACAGGATTCTTTGAAGGACGAAGACACAGTCGGTAAACCGCTTGTGAAGATCGCGGTCCAGTTCACGAAGACGAAACTCGAGCGCAAAACTGTTGGCGTCATCCGACATTTTTTTACCCCCTTCCCGTTTATTTATCAATATACCACATTTGAGCCGCGATGTAAATATCCCAATAAAGATCATCCGTATTTTATTCTCCGTCCAAAACCGCTTTTGCGGTTTTTCTTTTCATAACCGTTCGCTGACAAAAAGCAACCATCGCCGGCGGCGCTGAAATGCCGCGCGGCCATTGAAAAAAAGCCGCCCGTTTTGACGCAGGCGGTCCTTTGTTTATAGGGGTATTTTCAGATAGGTAGAATCACAAATTCAACGCAAATTGACAATCAGTGTTCAGAAATCGGAATCGCATTACCCTCTTAATAAAAAAGGAAAAGGCCTTGCTATTTCGACAAAAACTGATATAATATCTTTTGGGTAAGGAACAGCGGCGGCTGTTTTGCTCCCTTCCAAAGGGAAGCTAAGGAAGGGAGGTGGTCAGATGGAGAATATGACGCTGGTACTGATTATTTTTGTACTTATCGCGTGAACACTTCTTACATTGGCAATAAAGAAATAACCGCCCTGTCCTCACAAAACAAGCGGCGGTATTTCTTTTACTTAACCTTGGAGTAAGGCAGCCAAAACTGTTCCTTACCTGCTTCTATTGTAGCATGAAAATGATTTTCTGTCAAGCAAAATACAGGATGTAAACAGCGGCTCGATACAACCGGGCTGCTGTTTTTTTATATAGGAGAAGGATCGTTCTTTTTCACATCATCCAAAACACACGCCGGTTCCCTTTGTATAAAATGAGCTGAGATAGAAAAAAGACTTGAAAAACAGCTGATTCTATGGTATTCTGTTTATGCTACATTCATTTTAATAATAAGGGATACGTGCGTTCTCAATTCGTTTCCTTTTCAAAAACAGTGTGTATTTTTATCTATTTGGTAAAAATGCAGGCTCAATTATCTTTTTCATGCTGTTTTTGAAAAGATATTATTAAGATGAGTGTAGCGACAAATCGGAGCTTTGTATTTTTCGGTGCGGCAGGCTTCGGTTTGCCGCACTTTTTTGTTTTGCGCGGAGGGAGATGAGAGTATTATTGGATGAAAAGCATCATCGAACAATTCTGGAGTTCGGATTGCAAAGCATTTTTTCTGCAGATTGAACATCTATTTCACAGCCAACCTATCAATTGTCATGAAACAGATTTTTAATCTGACGATACTATAATATAGCAAGGAATATTCTGTAATTTGTGCGGTGTTGCCCTAATATAAAACAACAAGAAAGGATAGAAAATGAAAAAAATAATCTCTGCCATTTGCATTCTTTTGTTACTATTATTATCTTCTTGTTCAACTCCAAATAGCAATGGAACAGGTGTCGACAACGGTGAGATCGTTCGTGAGGACACTTCTTATTCAACTTCAAATAGGAAAGCAACCGGGGGAATAACCGCAAAAAACGCATTTAAAACGATTGCTGATAGCGAAGGTTATATTTACGGTCTCTGTGACGAAAGCTGGACAATCTTGCGCATTGACTCATCAACAAATGAACTATATGCGACAAAACTCCGTGATGATGATAACTATAGTTTCGATAAAGATAGGCTTTTTAATTTGAAAGCGCTAGTTTTCTATGAAGTTATTGATGAAACAACCATGCAAATCTTACCTTTCGGAACATGTACATTAAAATATGCGGCAAAGAAAGACAATTATTGTATTTTCAGCACACAAAATGCAGAAGAAGACGACTTTGACTTAGAAGATTATTTGATTTTTATGACCAAATCTACATTCGATACAGTAATAAATAGCTCAAATGGTACTCTTTACGGAAAAGTTAATTCATTTGACGAATTGGTTTCTTATATGAATAACAATAGTTAAAGTTGTGTGTATGAACAATCGGGGACGATTCTCTGATTGACATTACGACATGAATATCGTAACGGTCGTTGACAGCGGCACTGAGGTTCCGCGCTGCACGTAAAAAAGGACCGCCCGTTTTGACGCGGGCGGCCCTTTGTGTATAGGAGGTATTTCAGGTAGGTAGATTGATATCAGGGTTGTTGGATCGCGGTCTTCAAAAGACGGGGAAACGTCCGTCGTTTCGGATTCCGACTGCTGACTTCCTCATATTTTTCCCACTTAGGCGAATCGGGAATTTGTCGAGCTGATTATAATGTAGCGCGGCTCAGTGAGCCGCCCCGCCGTCAGGCGGTTCCTGGCATGAACAACATCATAAGATCGACGCAATTCAATATCAAACGTCAAAAAAATCGGAATCGCGTTGCGGGCGGATCACTGATCCGCGCTACATTTATACGCCTGCGGCGCACCTTAACGGCGCGAGGCGCCGTGCTACGGTTGCCGTCAGCGCAGGGTCGCTTTCAACTCACCGTCCCGCAGGTCCACTTCGATGGTGGAATCCGGCTCGGGATCGGAGGCGATGATGAGACGGGCGACGGCGTTTTCCACGGCGGTCTGCAAAAAGCGCTTGAGGGGCCTTGCGCCGTAGACCGGGTCGTAGCCCTTGTCGGCGATGTAATCCTTCGCTTCGTCGGTAATGACCAGATTCAGGCGCTTGTCGGACAGGCGCTTTTTCAGGTCGTTCGCCAGCAGGTCCACGATGCCCCGGATGTTGGCCTTAGTGAGGGGCTTGTAGAACACGATCTCGTCCAGCCGGTTCAGGAACTCGGGACGGAAGCTGCGTTTGAGCAGCATACTCACCTGCTCCCGCGCCGCGTCGCTGATTTCGCCGTCCGCGCCGATGCCCTCCAGGATGATATCGGAGCCGAGGTTGGAGGTCAGGATGATGATGGTGTTCTTGAAATCCACGGTGCGGCCCTGGGAATCGGTGATGCGGCCGTCGTCCAGCACCTGCAGGAGGATATTGAACACGTCCGGGTGGGCCTTTTCGATTTCATCAAACAGCACCACCGCGTAGGGCTTTCTTCTGACGGCCTCGGTCAGTTGACCGCCCTCGTCATAGCCCACGTATCCGGGCGGCGCGCCGATTAGGCGGGAGACGGAGTATTTCTCCATGTACTCGCTCATGTCGATGCGCACCATGGCGTGCTCGTCGTCGAACAGGGCCTCCGCCAGCGCCTTGGCCAGCTCGGTTTTGCCCACGCCCGTGGGGCCCAGGAACAGGAAGGAACCGATGGGTCGGCGGGGATCGGCGATGCCGGCCCGGGAACGCAGGATGGCGTCGCAGACCTTCTGCACCGCCTCGTCCTGACCGATGACCCGCTTGTGGATGATCTTGTCCAGCCCCAGCAGCTTGGCGCGTTCGCTCTCCATCAGCTTGCTGACCGGGATGCCCGTCCAGCGGGCCACGATGCGGGCGATCTCCTCCTCGGTGACCTTATCCCGTAGGAAGCGGTTCTTGCCCTGCTGCTCGCTCTTTTTCTCGGCCTCCTCCAGCTGCCGTTTCAATTCCGGCAGGCGGCCGTATTTCAGCTCGGCGGCGGTTGTCAGGTCGTAGGCATTCTGGGCCTGTTCGATCTGGGCCGTCACCTGCTCGATCTCCTCCCGGATGCGCTGCTCTGCGCCGATGGAGTTCTTCTCGTTCTCCCACACGGCCTTCATGGCGTTCAGCTCGTCCCGGAGCTTGGCCAGCTCCGCGCGGATCTCTTCCAGGTGTTCCAGCGACAGCTTATCCGTTTCCTTGGAAAGGGCCTGCTCCTCGATTTCCAGCTGCATGATCTTGTGGCTGATCTCGTCCAGCTCCGCGGGCTGGGAGTTCATCTCCATTTTGATCATGGCGCAGGCCTCGTCCACCAGGTCGATGGCCTTATCCGGCAGGAACCGGTCGGAGATGTAGCGGTCGGAGAGGGTGGCCGCCGCGATGAAGGCGCTGTCCTGGATTTTCACGCCGTGATAGACCTCATAGCGCTCTTTGAGGCCTCTCAGGATGGCGATGGTGTCCTCCACGGAAGGCTGGTCGATCATCACCGGCTGGAACCGCCTTGCGAGGGCCGCGTCCTTTTCAATATATTGGCGGTACTCGTTCAGGGTGGTGGCGCCGATGCAGTGGAGCTCGCCCCTTGCCAGCATGGGCTTTAACAGGTTGCCCGCGTCCATGGCGCCGTCGGTCTTGCCCGCGCCCACGATCAGGTGCAGCTCGTCGATGAACAGGATGATCTTGCCGTCGGATTTCTGCACCTCGGTAAGGACGGCCTTCAGCCGCTCCTCGAATTCGCCCCGGTATTTGGCGCCCGCCACCAGCGAGCCCATATCCAGCGAGAAGATGCTCTTATCCTTCAGGTTTTCCGGCACGTCGCCCTTGACGATCCTGAGGGCCAGCCCCTCCGCCACGGCGGTTTTGCCCACGCCGGGCTCGCCGATGAGGCAGGGGTTGTTTTTGGTTTTACGGGACAAAATACGGATGACGTTCCGGATCTCGTCGTCCCGGCCGATGACCGGGTCCAGCTTGCGCTCCCGGGCCATCTCCACCAGATCCCGGCCGTACTTTTTCAGCACGTCGTAGGTCTCCTCCGGATTGTCGCCGGAGACCCGGGCGTTCCCCCTTACGCTTTTAAGCGCCTGCAAAAAGGCGTCTTTGGTGATCCCGGCGGAACGAAGGATTTCCGACAGGGTACGGGAGGGCTTGTCGATGAGCCCCAGCATGAGGTGTTCCACGGAGACGTAGTCGTCGCGCATTTTCTCCGCTTCTTTTTCCGCGTGGTCCAGGGCCTTGGCGGCCTCGGGGGCAAGATAGAGTTCCCCGCCGCCGCTGACCTTGGGGAGCGACGCCACGGCATTGACGAGGCGGGCTTTCAGCGCCGCCGCGTCCGCGCCCATGCGGGTGACAAGCGAGCCGATCAGGCCGTTGTCCTGTTCCAGCAAAGACAGCAGGATATGCTCCTGCGTCAGCTGCTGGTTGCCGTTTTCCTCGGCAAGGCTGCGGGCGCTGTTGATGGCGTCGATGCTTTTCTGGGTGTATTTCTGAAGGTTCATGCAATCATCTCCTCATGTAATTTGTAACACGGCGCATTGCGCCGTCAGGCGTGTTCGTTATAAAAAACGGATTTGATTTACTATTCGTTCCCCATCCGATATCCTATCAGGGAAAACAATTGATATGGGACAGCGTCAGACGGCGCAATGCGCCGTGCTACCGGGTGTAGTGTTAACGGCGCGGTGCGCCGTACTGTCAATGTTGTTTGTGTCAAGAGCGGCATTGAGGCGCCGCGCTGCCGGGTAGAACAAAACCGCGGGAAACAGTGAATCGTGTGTTTCCCGCGGCGACAATTGAGATTATTCAATTGTCAGCTGCCGGGATGCGGGCGTCTGGGGCTCCTTGCGGGGCATGGTCAGCGTCAGCACGCCGTTTTCATACTTGGCGGCGATCTTGTCGGTGTCGATGCCGGTCACGTCAAAGCTTCTGGAATAGGAGCCGTAGGAACGCTCGCAGCGGATATAGCTGTCTTTCTTGTCTTTGTCCTCGTGCTCGGAATGGCGCTCCGCCTTGATGGTCAGATAGTCGCCGTTCACATCCACGTTGATATCCTTCTTGTCAAAGCCGGGCAGGTCGGCCTCCAGCACGAAGGCGCCGTCCTTTTCTTTGATATCCGTCTTGAACAGCTCAATGTCGTTGTCGCGGAAGAAGCGGTCGCCGAAGAAGGCTTTTTCCAGCGCGTCCCAATCGCGGAAGGGATTATAGGAATTGATGTGGTTTCTGTGATTCATAGGCATAATTTCAAACATGATAAAAACCTCCGTTACTCTTTGATCTTATTGTTGCGCGTCGCGTCTCCGTTTATTCACGTGGAGCGGACGCCTTCGGATGACGTGCGTCAGATCCGGCACATCGGTCTCGCCTGCACTTTCTGTCAGTTTCTTGTTTCGGATTTTTCTTTCCGGGGTTCTTTTCCCTTTGACATTTATCACTATACTCCCATGTTGTTACATTTGTGTTGCGTTTTTATGTCCTTTTTGTAAATCTTAGCACTCTTACAATTAGAGTGCTAAGATTTCTCCTCTTTTTCTCCCGACAAATTAGGATTGCTATTTTTTTGATAGTATGCTATAATTTTGTGCCGAAACAGGCAAAATACAAAAAGCCGGTCAACAGACCGGCGTCGGCATGCCGCAGCGGTCAAAAAATATGCCGCAGCAGCGTTTCACGGACGACGACCAACTCGTCCAGCAGCTCCTGATCGGAGGCCGCTTCCAGCCGGGCGAAATCCGGCAGGGAGAAATCAAATACGTCGCCGTAAAAAGTTTTACAGCGTTTAAGGGCCGCGATGGCCTTAGTCCGGTCGAAGGGCTTGCCCCACCGGGGCAGGACCGTGATGTGGTCGATGGCGTCCACGTCGTTCATGATTTGCTGTCGGTTGATCATAGCCGCTCCCTCTCGTTATTTATATTTATATCCTTATTATATTCCCGCCTTCCTGCGGATGCAAGATTAAATCATACACTATTCCCACAGAAAGAGATACACGCCATGGATGAAAAAACGAAACGACAAATTGAACGCCGGCGGACCTTCGCCATCATCTCCCACCCGGACGCGGGAAAAACCACGCTGACGGAAAAGCTGCTGCTGTACGGCGGCGCGATCCAGTCCGCGGGCTCCGTCAAGGGCAAGCAGAGCGACAAGCACGCCGTCAGCGACTGGATGGAGCTGGAAAAGCAGCGCGGCATTTCCGTCACCAGCTCCGTGATGCAGTTTGAGTATGAGGGTTATTGCATCAATATTCTGGACACCCCCGGCCACCAAGATTTCTCCGAGGACACCTACCGCACGCTGATGGCGGCGGATTCCGCGGTGATGGTCATCGACGCCGCCAAGGGCATTGAGCCACAGACCCGCAAGCTCTTCAAGGTCTGCGCCATGCGGGGCATCCCGATCTTTACCTTCATCAACAAGATGGACCACGAGACGCGGGACCCCTTCGAGCTGATGGACGAGCTGGAGACGGAATTCGGCATTGAGACCTTCCCCATGAACTGGCCCGTGGGCAGCGGCGTGACCTTCAGCGGCATTTACGACCGCAGCCGCGGCAAGGTGCTGACCTATGAAAGCCGCCACGCGGGACGCAGCCGGCTGGAATCCATCGACATTGACGTCAACGACGAGGCGGCGCTGACGTCGGCCATCGGCGAGGATCTGAAAGCGGAGCTGGACTTCAACCGGGAACTGCTGGACGGCGCTGGCAGCGAATTTGACCTTGACAAGGTACACCACGGCAAGCTGACGCCGGTATTCTTCGGCTCGGCGCTGAACAATTTCGGCGTGGAGCAGTTTCTGGAGAGCTTTCTGAAGCTGACCACCTCTCCCCTGCCCCGGAAAAGCGCCGACGAAACAGAGGTCGATCCCTTCGACGACCACTTCTCCGCCTTCGTCTTCAAGATCCAGGCCAATATGAACAAGGCCCACCGTGACCGGATCTCCTTTTTGCGCATCTGCTCCGGCAAATTCGAGCGGGGCAAGGAGTATTTCCACGTGCAGGGCAACAAGGCGCTGCGCCTTTCCCAGCCCCAGCAGATGATGGCCCAGGAGCGGGACGTGATCGACGAGGCCTTCGCCGGGGATATCATCGGCGTCTTCGACCCGGGCATCTTCTCCATCGGCGACACCGTCTGCGATATCGGGCAGCACGTGGCCTTTTCCGGCATCCCCAGCTTCGCGCCGGAGCACTTTGCCGTCATCGAGCAGATCGACTCCATGAAGCGCAAGCAGTTCGCCAAGGGCATGAACCAGATCGCCCAGGAGGGCGCCATTCAGATCTTTTTCGCGCCAAACGGCGGCATGGAAAAGGTGACCGTCGGCGTGGTGGGCGTACTGCAGTTCGACGTGCTGAAATTCCGGATGCAGAGCGAGTATGGCGTGGAATACCTGCGGCAGGACATTCCCCACGAGCTGATCCGCCGGGTGCAGAACCCCAACTTCAACGCCGCCGACTGGAACCTGGCGGGCGACACCCGCTGGGTGCAGGACGTACGCGGCAACAACCTGCTGATCTTCAACGGCCAATGGACCATCCAATGGGCCGAGAACAAGAACCCGGACTTGATATTGACAGAGTTCAACCAGAAGCTGTAAAAAAGTCGGAAGTCATCAGTCGGAAGTCGGAAGTCCGGCGCTATGCGCCGTGTTATAACAGACCAATAAAAAACCGCAAGCGGTCCGTTCCGCCTGCGGTTTTTCCGTTATCCGTCTGTTGTGAAGAAGCCGCCGGTCATCATCAAAAACGGGACCGGCCGTGTTCAGCAAACCGGGGAGAAGATCGAATCCTCGTTTCTGCCGCCGTGGGCCGCGGGTTCTTTGACCCGGATGGGGAAATGCGTTTCGCCCATCGCGCAGGCCACCCGGCGGGATACCTCTTTGTTCTTGATGGACTGCCCGTTTTCGATGAAGTTGTCGCAGCCGTAGACCAGCAGCGGCACGTCCACGCCCGTATGGCTGCCGCTGGTGTAGACGTATTCGTCCCCGACCAGCGTGATGCCGCCCGTCTCATGGTCCGCCGTCACGATGACCAGCGTGTCGCCGTCCGCGGCGGCGTAATCCAGCGCCGCCTGAATCGCCTGATCGAAGGCCACCAGCGCGTCCGTCATGCCGTCGCCCTGATTCTGATGGCTTTTTTTGTCGATGTGGGCGCCCTCCACCATCAGGAAGAAGCCGTCCTCATCGTCGTCCAGCAGGTCGATGGCCTTCAGCGTCATCTCCGTCATGGTGGGCATGCCGTCTTTGGCAACCTCATGCCAAACGTCGTCCGTAAACTGGCCGAAGCTGCGGGAGCCCTCCGTCAGCGCGTCCATATCCGCCTTATTGTAAATGGAGGCAAAGCCGTATTCCGTGGCGGTCTCTTCGCTGAAAGAGTCGGTCCTCGTGCCCCAGATCAGGTCCAGATCGCCCCGCAGCTGCTGGAAGGTGATATCCGCCTCGTCGCCGCGGTCGTGGGCGTGGGCGGAAAAGCTGGCCGGCGTGGCGCCGGAGGTGGAATCGGTGGTGACGACGCCCGCCGTCTTGCCCATGGACTTGGCCAGCTCGCACAGGTTCATGGGATGGCTCGCCAGATCATAGCCGTCGTAAGCGTAAGTGCCCACAAACCGGTTGGTGGTGCGGATGGCGCAGGCCAGCGCCGTGCCGCCCGCCGCGCTGTCGGTCACCGCGCTGCTGGAGGAGCGGGTCTGGGAAGCGCCCTGCAGCGGGAAGGTATTCATGGTCAGGGTTTCGATCTGCTTCTCGGCCTTGGTCTTATTCAGGCTGTTGAAGCCCATGCCGTCGCCGATCATGAAGATGACGTTTTTGCAATGCTCAAAATCCGTTCTGGTATTTTCCGACGGAACGATCATGCCGAAGGACTCAAAAAACATCACAAACACCGTCAGCAGGGCGGTCAGTTTTCCTAAAAAAGACGCAAACATCATCACAATCTCCTTTTCTTTTACTGCTCCACCAATTTAATCGTGAATCATTTATGCGCCGAATAAACGTCGCAAGACAAGGAAGAAACCGCAAGGCAGGCTGTCGCCTGTCGAGGATTTCTGACGCCGTATTGCGGCGTTTAGACAAGCAGAAATCTTCAAGTATTAATTGGTGGAGCAGTATAATTCCATTATAGCGGATTGCGGCGGCAAGTCAATACGGAAGACGATTTTTTTCCTTCCCTGCCCGCAAATGATATTGCTATTTTCCGAAAAAAGTGCTATGATAAAAATCGGTATCCTATCAATCATAAAGGAGAAACGCTTATGTCCATTCAACTGTTTTTCAAAATGGTCCTTGCAACCCTGATGTCCGTTTTCACCGTATTCGGCAGTATGTTCGGCGGCGCGCCCCAGAAAAAGGTCTGCATGATCGCCCACCGCGGCTACAGCGGCATGTACCATGAGAACACGGAGCTGGCCTTCCGCAAGGCGGCGGAGCACGGCTCCGGCGGCGCGGAGACCGACGTGCGCATCACCAAGGACGGCGAGTTCATGTGCAGTCACGACGGCGAGATCACGCTGAAGGACGGCACGGTGATGGAGATTGCCGACCACACGCTGGCGGAGCTGACCGCCCAGCCGCTGAAAAACAAAAAGCTGATCGGCGAGGTGTACCTTTGCACCTTCAAGACCTATCTGGAGGTCATGAAGGAGAACGACATGGTCTGCTTCATCGAACTGAAGGGCAGCTACACCGACGAGCAGGTGAATCAGGTGTTTACGCTGGCGGGCGAGGTATATGATCTTTCCAAATGCATTTTGCAGTCCTTCGACTTCGACAACCTTATCAAGGCCAGAGAGCAATTCCCCGATCTGCCCATCATGCTGACCTACGGCGTGGACGACACCGGCTATGAGCGCTGCTTTGAGTACGGCTTTTCCATCGACGCGGATTACCGCTGCGTGACGGAGGAAATGGTGAAGGAATTCCACGACAGGGGCCTTGAGTTTGCGGTATGGACCGCCAACGAGCTGCTGTCGCTGAATTACAGCAAATCCCTCGGCGTGGATTACATCGAATCCGACGTTTTTTAATGAAAAGGGCGGATGGCTCCGTCTGATATTCAGCAAGCTCCCCGGAGGGCCCTCCGGGGAGCTTGCTTTTTTCACGCGCTATTTATTACGCCTCGTGCGCCTGCGAAACAGCAGCACGCCGCCGCGCTGCCCTTCTCAGACGAACTGCGAGATCAGGTAGAGAATCGCCAGATGGGCCGGGTAGAAGACGTAGAACAGATACTTGAACCGTCTGCTGCCGCCCCGGCCGTTGTAGCACGCCAGCAGCGGCGCGCACAGCATGGAAAACCACACGTAGGGCATTTCCCGCGTAAAAACGGCGCAGTAGATCAGCAGCGCCGCGGTGAATGACAACAATTTATTCCGCTTTTCCCGGAACAGCACGACGCTCAGTGGCAGCAGCACGCCGCAGAAGCCGTAATCCACGTAAAGACTCCATCCGTCCAGCCGACGCTTGCGCCACGCGAACCAGGTCAACAGGGCCAGCGCCGCCAGATACGCCGCCAGCAGGACAAACCTTTGGACGGTCTTCTTTTTTTCACCCTGTGTGAAGAAGGCCGCGCCGTCCAGCCACAGAAAGCACGCCCCGCAGGCCAGCACGAAGGTGAACAGAATGTTGAAATACCAGCAGTCGCTCTCTGCTGAAAGCCCCCCGCCGCCCAGCAGCTCCTCAATGAAATAGGCCGCCTGACAGACCGCCGCCAGCGCGCCCAGCTGCAGCACGTACTTTTTCCGGTTGTGGGTATAGCGGCAGCCCTCGCCGATAAAAAAGGCAAACAGGGGCATGGCCAGCCGCCCGATATACCGCAGAAAGACGAACTGCGGCAGCAGCAGATAGCCGATATGGTCGCACAGCATGGCGGCGCAGGCAATGAGCTTTAAGTGATTTCGGTTCATGGCAAGTCTAAAAGATGAGAGATGAAAGCGGAATGATGAAAGCAGGAAGGGCTGCGCCCTTACCCATTTTACAATGCCGGCAGCAGGCCCCGATTTTCTTCTTTCCCCTTTTCTCATTCAAAAAACGGTTCCCGTTGCGGGAACCGTTGCCGTTGTGTGAAAGCGGGGATCAGTCGTCCTCTTCTTCCTCATAGAAGCCTTCCAGCTTCGCGCCGCAGTTGGGGCATTCGATCTCTTTGCCCTCGTCAAACACGGATTCGTCAATGAACACGACCTCGTGGCAGTTGGGGCATTCAAACTCATACTCCCCCGCGTCGTCGTCATCGCCGTAAATGTCGTCGTAATCGTCATCGTCGAAGTCAAAATCTTCGTAGACGTACTCTTCCAGACTCTCCAGATCCTCGTCGATGGCGTCGATCTGATCGCAGTTATCCGCGACGGTCAGCGAAAGATCCTCCAGAATATCCGCCATGGCGGAAAGGATCTTGCCCTCTTTCGTGGTTTTGTCAAGATCGAGCCCTTCCATCAGGCCCTTGAGATAGGCAACTTTTTCAGTGATAGTCATCATCTGTTTCTCCTTTGCTGAAAGATTCAACCGAAAACTGCCGCCGGTGTGGCGGCAGCGGTTTTGTAAACTTATGCGCGGCCGAGATATTCGCCCGTGCGGGTATCGATCTGGATGAACTCGCCCTCGTCGATAAACAGCGGCACCTTGATCTCAACGCCGGTCTCAAGAATGGCGGGCTTGAGGGTGTTGGTAGCCGTATCGCCCTTGAAGCCGGGGTCGGTCTTGACAACCTGCAGGTTGACGAACGTAGGAGGCTCCACACCGAACACCTTGCCCTTGTAGGAAAGGATACGGCAGACCATATCTTCCTTCACGAACTTGAAGTTGTCGGACAACTCGGAGGCGCCAATCGGAACCAGCTCATAGCTTTCGGGATCCATGAAATAGTAGAGATCGCCGTCGTTGTAGGAATAGGTCATTTCCTTGCGCTCAATATAAGCGGTGGGGAACTTTTCCGTGGGGTTGAAGGTTCTTTCCACCACGCTGCCCGTGATCACGTTTTTGACCTTGGTGCGGACGAAGGCCGCGCCCTTGCCGGGCTTTACGTGCTGAAATTCGACGATCTGCAATACCTGGCCGTCCATATCAAACGTCATACCGTTTCTGAAATCGCCGGCTGATACCATAAAAAAATCAATCCTTTCTTGGGTGGTAAAAATAGAAATACCGTTTACCCGAATATAATAATATATATTTTCGGTTTTTGCAATAGTTTTTACAAAAAATGTTGGGACGTCGCCGCACAATTCACGCGCCGCCGTCTTACAGCACGATCAGCTTCTTTTCGCAATGGGTCAGGCCGGTATGTCCGTCGGGGGTGATGACCGCCATATCCTCGATGCGCACGCCGAACTCCCCGGGCAGGTAGATGCCCGGCTCCACCGTCACCACGTTGCCGGTGCGCAGCGTCGCTTTGGATTTGGGAGAAAGCCGCGGGGCCTCGTGGATCTCCACGCCCACGCCGTGGCCGGTGCCGTGGCCGAAATATTTGCCGTAACCCGCCTGTTCGATCACGTCGCGGCTGGCCTTATCCGCGTCAAAACCGGTCACGCCGTCATGCAGCGCCGCAAGGCCCGCCAACTGGGCCTCCAGCACGGTGTTGTAAACCTCGATCTGCTTTTTGGAGGGCTTTCCCACCGCCACGGTGCGGGTCATGTCGGAATGATAGCCGTCCACCACCGCGCCGTAGTCCATGGTGAGAAAGTCGCCGGGCTGAATCACGTTGTCGCCGGGCACGCCGTGGGGCATGGAGCCCTTTTTGCCCGCCACCGCGATGGTCTCAAAGGAGAGGGCCTCCGCCCCGTGGGAGAGCATATAGAAATCCAGCTCCAGCTGCACCTGCTTTTCGGTCATGCCGGGTCTGATGAACCCCAGCATGTGGTCGAAGGCCTCTTCCGCGATGCGCTGGGCGGCGGAGATCTTCTCCAGCTCCGCGTCGGATTTCACCAGCCGGATCTCCTCGATGGCGCGGGAGAGGGCGGCGGTGGGATTGAAGTCGACGCCGGGCAGCCTGTTTTACAGCTCCTCGAAACCCGCCAGCGTGATGCGGTCGTTTTCGATGGCGACGGTGTTGACATTATATTCCTCGAACAGCGCGCGCAGCTCTTCGTACATCTTTTCGGAATCGTGCACGAATTCCGAGCCGATCTTTGCCGCGGCCGCCTCGGTGTAGCGGCTGTCCGTATAGAACACAGCGCCGTAGGGGGTGACCAGCAGGGCCCCGTCCGTGGCGGGGAACTCCGTGAAATAAAGTCTGTTTTCCTCCGACAGGATCAGCGCCGCGTCGCAGAACGCGGGCAGCATGGCGGAGAGCTTATCCGTATTATGAAGCATCATCGTTTCTCCTTTTCAGAACGGCAATATACAATCAACAATCAGCAACGGCTTTGCCGCGCTCATCTTGCAACGGGGCGCGTCAGCGCTTCCGGCATTGCACATTGCTCATTTTCGCAAAAAAACAGGTTCCGTCACAGGTCGTCACGGAACCGTCTTTTTCATTATGTTGTGGGAATTGGCTGCCTGTCCGGCAGCTCCATGCGAAGAAATCATTTATACTTGCGCTTGCGAGCGGCTTCTGATTTCTTTTTTCTCTTTACAGAGGGCTTTTCGTAATGCTCTCTCTTGCGGACTTCCTGAATCACGCCGTCGCGAGAAGTCTGGCGCTTGAAACGTCTCAGCGCGCTGTCAAGAGATTCATTCTCTTTTACTTTAACCTGGCTCATGAACTATTCCCCTCCCTCCGAGTTTGCAAGGGTAAACCATTGCGTTAATTCTTTGACATTATACAACAGGAACTTTGCGGTGTCAATATTTTTTTCGCCGTTTTTCCTGTTTTTTTCCGGGATTTTTTTACCCGGAACCGACTCTTTGAAATTCCCTTGTGGATATGGATAAATATAGTTTGATTTTTCCTGAAAATGTGTTAATATTTATATATCATATATAATGAGGTGAAAGGTATGGCAATGATCGGCATGATGCCCCTTGCAAAAGAACAGGCGATTCTGCGTTCGCTGGAACGCGCCATGGAATTCAAAGGAGACGAGCCGCTGGCCGACTGGCAGGCGAAGGCAAGAGCGAAGCTGAACGAGCTGCTGGGGCTCCCCTACGCCCTGTGCGAGCCCCGGTTCGCCGTGGAATACCGGGAAGAGACGGAGGAATTTTATGAGACGCGCTTCACCTTTCAAAGTGAAGAGGGATACTACGTGCCCTGTCATTTCCTCGAGCCGAAACATAAGACGGAAGAAAAGCCGCCGGTGATGATCTGCCTGCAGGGCCATTCCACCGGCATGCACATCTCGCTGGGTCGCACCAAATACCCGGAGGACGACGGCGCCTTTGAGGGGGAACGGGACTTTGCGCTGGAGGCCGTCCGGCGGGGCTTCTGCGCCGTGGCCCTGGAGCAGCGCTGCTTCGGCGAGCGGGGCGGCAACCCCCGGCCTGACTGCTACGGCACCGCCATGGCGGCGCTGCTTTCCGGCCGCACCCTGCTGGGGAACCGCGTGTGGGACGTGATGCGGCTGATCGACGTGCTGGAAGCCCAGTTTGCCGACGTGTGCGACGCGGACCGCGTTTACTGCTGCGGCAACTCCGGCGGGGGAACCGCCACCTTCTACGCCACGGCGCTGGAACCCCGCATCAAAGGCGCCATTCCCTCCTGCGCCTTCTGCACCTTCGCCGGTTCCATCGGGGCCATGTACCACTGCTCCTGCAATTACGTGCCCGGCATCCGCAAATTCTTTGATATGGCGGAGCTGGCCGGCATGATCGCGCCCCGCCCTCTGGTGATCGTCTCCGGCGCACAGGACGAAATCTTTCCCCTTACCGGCGCGCAAAGCGAGTTTGACCGGGTCAAAAATACGTACTACGCCAACAGCGAGCACCCGGAAAACGCCGTTCACGTGATCGGCGACGGTGGCCACCGGTTCTACGCCGCGCCGGCCTGGGAAGCTTTTCTGGCGCTGGTGAAATCATAATTCAGAAATAATATACAATAATGGTGTATTGCATACATTGTTTTGCGGTGTTTTTTTGAATAAACATACGGCAGTTGCCGGTTTACGGTTCTTTCGCTTTAAATCTTTACAACAATTTGTCATAAATGTAAATATTGTAGCCAGCAGAAAAAAAATGCTTGCAAATAAAAAATAATGGTGTTAATATAATGATGCAGATACGCGTATGGTTATCTGACGTGAATAATGAAAGTGAGGTGCCACAAATGTTTGACAATACCGCTAAGCTTGATCAGATCAATGCTAATCTGACCGGTTTCTTCCAGGACATCGTTAAGTTCATCGAAGAGGTTTGGAACACTCTGAAGAAGTTCTTCAAGCTGACCGACGCTGAGCCCGAGAAGCCCCTGTACGAGGAAACGACCTGAGGTTAATTGAAAACACAATTAATCTGCAAAACTCTGATTTTATTTGAAGAAAAGAGGTGCACACTACAATGCTCGACAATTTCAAGTTTGATAACATCGTTGAGGCGATCGGCAACATCTCCGCTCTGATCAAGAAGTTCGCTGATATGCTGAAGGCTTTCGTGGCCAGCTGGAAGAAGGTTCCCGCCGCCGCTAACGGCACTGATGATGCTGAACCCGCCAATCCGTAATGTAATTTACGATTGATTCTTTCATTTTTTTCCAGAAAAGAGGTGCAACGATAATGACAACTGAACAGTCCACCAATTTCATCAATTGGTTCAGAGATATTCTTCTGAAGCTGGAAGACTTCTTCCATCAGATTCAGGCTTGGTTCGAAGGCACGATCATGGAGCAGGATTGGTTTAAAGAGCTGACTGCAGATGAGACCACCACGGGCGCAGAAGGCTGATGCTTCACGTGATTTTTTCTGATTTTTTTTGCAGGAGGTGACAATTAGAATGGACGAAATCAAGAACAAGGTTCCGACCCATGAAGAACTGAGAGCTATTATCGAAAAGATCGCTGAATTTTTCAAGGCGTTCATCGCGATTTTTGATGATCTGAAGGCAGGCCTCAGCGAGACTTTCAGCGAGTATAAGAGACAGTACTAATTGATTGGTTTGTCTTTTGTCCTATAATTTATTTAATAAATTATGCATAATTAAAAAAGAGCTCCTTTACGGGGCTCTTTTTTGTTGTGTTCAAAGTGGAGCTGAGCATTTGTTGCGGAGATCACCATCTTAAGGCCGCACCACACGATTCGGGTGTGCGGATTGCGCAGCAAATTTTTGGGTTCATCACGGATCATTGTGGGATACGGCAATTAGATTGATTCGGTTGTTTGCTCAAATGCAGAACCTGAACCTATTTCGGGCAGCGCGGCTGCCCACAGCCGCACCGCCGAAGGCGGATGATTGACATAAACAACATTCGGAATCGCATTGCGGGCGGATCACTGATCCGCGCTACATTTTTACGCCTGCGGCGCGCCTCACGAAATGACATTGCTGTGGGCAGCCCCGCTGCCGAATGGGACAGATCTTTGCATAAAGGAAAGCTATCATCAAAAGCCCAATCAGTCCGTATAATCATAGACAAGCAGCGCGGCGGTGCCGACGGCCAGTCTGGTGGTCTTATACAGCGAATCCATACTGGTGTTTTCCAGCACGTCGTAATACGTATGGATCTGCGCCGGGGCGGCCAATCCATCCTGGCTGCCGTAGCTGTGAGAGGGGTTGATCTCCCGCCAGGACAGGGTAATCGTGGGGACCCCATTATTATCAAAGGGAATCAGATCGTGCAGGCCCGCCGCCACAGGCGAACGGTAAGCGTATTCCCCACAGCTGCCGGAAATCGACTTGGCCTCGTCCACGGCCCGACTGGGCTTGTTGGCAGGGGCGTTGGAGCCGTAGGCGGACTTTGTGCTGACCGTCAGATAGTGTTTGGTGCTGTTGTCAAAGTGGGCGGACATATCCACGTTGAACACCGCCACGTGCCGGTCAAGGGAGGCGGGTGAATAATGATTCACATACCGGTAGGCGCCGTAGTAGCCCAGCTCCTCACAGCCCGTGAACAGGAAGCGCACCTCCACGCCGAAATCGGTGTTCAGGCTTTTCAGCACGCGGGCAACCTCCAGAATGGTACACAACCCGGAGGCGTTGTCCACCGCTCCCCTGCCCTCATGATAGGAATCATAATGGGCGACGAACAGGATGATATCGGGATTGGGCACGGCGGTGGTAATTTTCGGGTAGACGTTATAGGCCTGCACACCGTTGCAGTAGAACCCGTCCTGCCAGATATCCTTTTCCGCAAAGCCGTTATAGTGAAGAATGCGCTTGACCCGGTCTTTGGCGATGGTAAAATTATCAAACGTGTACCAGCGGGAGCCGATCTGCTCGGTAAAGATCTTCATGTTGTCCAGCAGCTCCCAATCGCTGACCATCCCGATCAGCTGCCTGGCATATTCCGCTCTGGTCGGCTTCACGTAAACGGGTTCCGTAGGCGGCTCTTCCGTCGTGGGCTCCGGCTCGGTCTCCGGCTCGGTCACCGGCGCGGGATTGTCGTCAAACAGGCCGATGGAATGGCGCAGCACCAACCGCGCGTCGCCGGGGGTGATATCGCCGCTGTCGTCCATATCGCAGAAGGGCAGACGATCCGGGGCCAGTTCTTCAAGCTGAACGGAATGGCGCAGCACCAGCCGCGCGTCGCCGGGCGTTACCTTGCCATCCCCATCCGCATCTCCTTTTTCAAGCGCCGATGCAGGAACGGCAATACTGAACAGGCACAGCGCCGCAAGGCACCATGCAATAACAGATCTGACGTGTTTCATACAGGACCTCCCGAAACAACTGTTCTCTGATAAGATGCAGCGGCGCGGCCGTTTGTTGCGCTCGCAAAGAAAACAGTCAGACAATATATGGTAAAAAAATTTTATCACACAATTGATCAAAAAACAACCTTTTTCCTTTTTTTCACCGTCATAAAGAAAAATTGTCGAACATATTGACAATCAAGTGAACCCATGATACAATCATTTTAACGTCAAATAATGAGGGATGGTATGAAAAGGGAACTGACCTGCTGCTTTACGGGCCACCGGCCCCAATCACTGGGGTTTCCGCCGGGCAGTCAGGAAGAGACGGCGCTGAAAAACCGTCTCAGCGGCGAAATACTGCGGCTGATCGAAGACCGCGGCGTTCGGCATTTTATCTCCGGCATGGCGCTGGGGGTGGATACTTTCGCCGCCCGGACGGTGCTGAAGCTTCGGGAGATCTATCCCGATATCACGCTGGAATGCGCCATCCCCTGCCGGAACCAGGCGAAGCGCTGGCCCGCCGGGGACAGAAAAATCTATCTGTCCATCCTGCAGGCGGCCGACCGGGTCACGGTGCTGCAGGAAACGTACACCCCCTTCTGCATGCAGCTGCGGGACGCCTATATGGTGGAGCAGTCCGATATCGTGCTGGCCGTCTGGAACGGCAGCAAGGGCGGCACCGCCTACACCGTCAGCTGCGCCCGCAAACAACACAGAGACCTGATCATTCTTCCGCCAACGGAACAGAGAAAAGGAGTTGACTGATATGCTCCGCATAGAGCACCTGACAAAACGCTACGGCGACGTCGCCGCGGTAGACGATCTGAACCTGCACATCGCCCCCGGGGAGATCTATGGTTTCATCGGTCACAACGGCGCGGGTAAGACCACCACCATCAAATCCTGCTGCGGCATCCTCGGGTTTGACGAGGGCAAGATCACCGTCTGCGGCACGGATATCGCCAAAAACCCCATGGAGGCCAAGCGGAAGCTGGCCTATATCCCCGACAACCCGGATCTGTACGAATTCCTCTCCGGCATCCGCTACCTGAATTTCGTGGCGGATATCTACGGCGTGGGAGAAGCCCGTGTGGAGCGCATCCATACACTGGCGGAGCGGTTCGGCATTTATCAGGACCTGGCCCAGCCCATCTCCGCCTACTCCCACGGCATGAAGCAGAAGCTGGCCGTCATCGCCGCGTGGCTTCACGAGCCGCAGCTCATCATGATGGACGAGCCCTTCGTGGGGCTTGACCCCGCCTCCGCCCACGATCTGAAAGTGATGATGCGGGAACACTGCGACCGGGGCGGCGCCATCTTCTTCTCCACCCACGTGCTGGAGGTGGCGGAAAAGCTCTGCGACAAGGTGGCCATCATCAAGCAGGGCAAGCTGGTCGTCAGCGGCACCATGGAGGAGGTAAAGGGGAACGCCTCGCTGGAGGACGTGTTCCTCGAACTGGAAAAATGAGCGCGTTAAAAGCATTGATGCGGGTGCGTCTGGCCTCCTTCCGGCAGATGTACCTGGGTAAAAACAAAACCAAGGACGGCAAAGAAAACCGCAAAACGGTGATCTTCATCGTGTTGATCGCCTACGTGGCCATCTCCTTCGGTTTTATCTTCTTCGGCAATTTTCTGATGATGAGCGAGGCGTTCAACGCCCAGGGGATCGGCTGGGTCTATTTTGCTATGTACGCTCTGATCGACTTCGCCGTGATGTTCGTGGGTACGGTCTTCACCGCCAAAGCGCAGTTATATGAGGCGAAGGACAACGATTTGCTGCTTTCCATGCCCCTGCGCCCCCGGGACATTCTGATCTCCCGGTTGTTTATGCTGTGGGTGATGGACAGCTTCATCAGCTTCATCGTCTCCGCGGCGGCAGGCGTCTCCTGGGCGATCAAATGCCCCGTTACCCCCATGACGGTCATCGCTTTTCTGCTGATCGCCCTCGTGCTGCCCTTCTTTGCGGTGGCAATCTCTGCGTTGTTCGGCTTCCTGATTTCGCTGGCCACCCGCCGGGTACGGAACAAGAGCCTGCTGACCACCGTCTTTTCGCTGCTGTTTCTGGCGGCGTATATGGTGGTGATCAATCGCTCCACCACGTGGATCGAGCAGCTCACCCGCATCGGCGACGTCGTAGCGAAAAATCTGCGTCCCATCTTCGTGCTGCGCTGGATCGGCGCCGCCGTGGCGGAGGGCGACCCCGTCTGCCTGCTGCTGGCGCTGGTCTGCCTGCTGCTCCCCTTCGCGCTGGCCTTCGTGATCCTCAGCGCCACCTTTATCAAAAACGTCACCACCGTTCACACGGCGGCAAAAAAGGAATACAAAGAGGAAAACGCCGCCGTCGGCAAGACCTCCGCCGCCCTGTTCAGAAAAGAAGCCTCCCGCTTCCTCTCCTCCTCCGGTTATATGCTCAACGCCGGTTTCGGCGCGCTGATGGAGGTGGCCGCCGGCGTGTTGGTGCTGATCAAGATGCCGGCCATTGAGCTGTATTTCAACGGCGGCATTCTGCCTGCCCGGTACCTGTTCCCCGTCATGGTCACGGGCCTTTGCCTGCTGGCCGCCATGACCGATATTTCCGCGCCGTCGGTGTCGCTGGAGGGCAAATCCCTGTGGATCCTGCAAGCGGCCCCGCTGGACCCCGCCGCCCCGCTGCGTGCCAAGCTGCAATTTCACTGCGCAGTCTCCGGCGCGGCCACGGTCATTGCCGCCGTGCTGGTGTGCGTCGCCGTGAAGGCCTCCCCCATCCAGTGGGTCGTCGCGCTGATCCTGCCCCTGCTTTTCGTAGTGTTTGAAGGGCTGCTGGGGCTGCTGTGTAACCTGAAATATCCCATCCTTGACTGGGAAAACGAAAACCAGGCCATCAAAACCGGCATGGCCGTCTTCATTTCCATGTTCGGCGCCATGGGGGCGACCGTGCTGCTGACCGGCCTATGGTACGGGCTGTCACAGTTCATGCCCACGGAGCTGGCGCTTGGCGCGGATATCCTGCTGCTCGGCGCGCTGGACGCGCTGATGTACCGTTACCTTGTCACCAAAGGCGCCGCCCGGTTTTCAGAGCTGTAAATAAACCCGAAAACGCCTTTACCGTTCAGACGGCAATCACAGCATTTTCTCTCAGAAAAAACGGATTTGCCGAGGACCCGCCGGGCGCCGCATCAGCACCGCTGTTCGCGAAAGCGGCAATTCAGAACAACTGAAAGGATCCCTCCCCTGCGTATTCCCGATGCGGTCTTCGTTTTTCATTTCCGATCAGACACAGAAAAAACCCGCCGTTTGCATGTCGCAACGGCGGGCCTTCTGTTTGTTTGATTCAGTTGCCAATTGTGAACCGGTCTGAAAAAACGGGCAGGAATCAGTTATCCTTATTTCTCGTGAACAGATTCTTGATCCAGTCAAAGATGCGCTTGAAGAAATCAATCACACGCTGGAAGAAATTCTTCTTGACCTCTTCCTCTTTGATCGTCTTTTCGCAGAGATCGCAGATATTGTCGTTGTCCGCGTCTACGTGCTTATCGGGATCCACCGGAAGGATCTCCTTCTCGGGCTTTTCCTCCTGGCAGCGGGTGCACTTATAGGTCTTTTCACCCTCATAGGTGCAGTTGGCTTCCTTGACGTTGCTGACGACCCAGTTATGGCCCAGCGCGGCGGCCGTTTCCTGATGCTCATCCAGTCCGCAAAGGCACGTCACCTGTCTGCCGCCGGGCAGCGTGCAGGTGGCCTGCGTTTCCTTTACCGTCAGGGTATGGAAATTACAGTCGCGAAGCACGGGATAGGCATAGCCGTGATAATCAGCGGGCTCAAACCAGACGGAGGTGAAATCCCAGCCGGCGTAGGCGTCCTTCGCCGTCAGGTCGCCTTCATAAACGCAATTGGCGTTTCCGGCGGAAGAGGGCGCGATCGGATTGGAGTTACCTGCGAACTCCTCGTCGAATTCCAGCCCACCGGCGTTATAGCAATCGTTGATCTTCAGCTGGCCTGCGACGGCGTTCACGATGCCGCTGCCATCCGATAAGGACTTGACGTTGCCAGCGTTGCCGCAGAAAGCAACCGTGCCGCTGGCAGAACCGGCAATACCGGCAGTGCCTGAAAACTCATCGCCATTCTGCGTCAGGATCGAGGTGGTAACGGAACCGCTGTTCAGGCAATGGCTGATCGTTCCGGAAATGCTGCCCGCGATGCCGCCGCAGTTCTTTTGCCGGTTGCCGTTGATGGCAGCGGTATTGATGCAGCGGGAAATCTCGCAGTTGACCGCCTCGCCGACGATGCCGCCGGAGTTGGCGCCCGCTGAAACCGATACGGTGCAGGCGTTGGTGCAGTCTGTGATCGTGCAGCCGTTGGCCGAGCCCACGATGCCGCCGCCTTTGGCGCCTGCGGAAAGTGTGGCGTTCATGGTTTTGACGCCGCTGATCTGCGTGTTGTTCGCGCAGCCGACCAGCCCGCCGACCTTCTCATTTCTGGCGCAGGTGAACGTGGCGGAGTTGATCGTCACGTCGCTGATCACAGCCCCATTCGTATAACCGAACAGACCGCCGTTCGCCTTGAGGTTGATCTTGAAATTTCTGACCGTAAAGCCGCAGCCGTTAAAATGGCCCGCAAAAGGCGCGTCGGCGGTTCCGATCGGCGTCAGCGCCACGCCGCCCATGTCGACGTCGTTGCTCAGAACGATATACTTACCGTCATATTTCGCGGGATCCGCCGCCAGTTCTTTCATACCTGCCGCATCGGATACCACGTAAGGATCCGCTTCCGTGCCGGTTCCGGTCAGAGCGGTATCCGCCGCGAACGCGACAGACGCCGTCGCCGCCATGAGAATCAGGCAGAGAACGACAGATAAAACCTTCGAAAAACCTGTTTTCATTTCTTTTCCTCCGAATCAATACTTTGAAGCCGCACCGGCGTAGGCCGGAACGTGCTTTCTGACATTTTTAATTATAATAAAAAATGAAGCCTGCCGCAAGTATCAAATATCCACAAATTGCGCAGCGGCAAACTGTTTAAATTCACTCCACGTCCCCCAGCAGCACCGTTCTGCCGCCGTAAAAATACACGTTGCTGAGAAACGCGGCCAGCTCGTCCGGCGGCACCTGCATACCGTCGTACATCCATTGAATGATCGTCTCCCACACGCCCGTCATGGCGATACAGGTGAGATAGCACTTGGGGTCGTCCGGCGGGAAGACTGTTTTTGAGTCCGGGATATGCTCCAGCAGCGACGCCCGGATCAGGCTGGTCAGGTGGTTATCCGGGTCGTTGCCGACCACGAACTTGCAGATGGTCTCGTTCTCTTTGCAGAACAGCAGAAACCGGACGATATACCCGGTGAAATCCTCCACGGTGTTGAAGTCGGAATCGGAGGCGATGACCTCCGCTTCAAAGACCGTGTAGATCTCCTGCTGGATCTGCATCATCATGTCGTTGATATCTTTGTAGTAAAAGTAAAACGTGGAGCGGTTCACGTCCGCCGCCTCGGTCAGCTCCTTGACCGTGATCTCCTTCAGGGGCTTTTGTTCCAGCAGACGGAACAGGCATTCCCGCAGTATCCGCTTCGTGCGCTTCACGCGCCTGTCCTCCGTGCGGCGTTTTTTCTCTTCTGCCATGACGATCTCCTTTCCCGGAACGCACCGAATGGCCGTGCAGTTTACCGACAGGAATATTTTATCATACGCATGCCGAATAATCAACATAATATTCCGATTTTTGTCAAAAAAAAGAATCATCACGAATTGTTGTGAGATTACGACAAAAAAAAGAAGAGCGGGTCATGCCGCTCTCCGCAAAGAAATGTTGCTATTGAAGGAAATCGTCAGGATTCCGCCGATACCGGTTCGGCAGCGGCCGCCCGCGCTTCGCGCATCATGTTCAGTTCTTCCATAATGACGTCGCGCCGTTTGCCGGTGAAATTGTCGAAGGAATAGATAATGCCCGGCAGCAGGTTGCCGATGACGCCGCAGAGGGTGACGACGAAATAAATGCCCTTCAGCGTGCTGTCGCTCTGCACCACGCTGACAGCCTTGCCGTCCGCGTCCTGCTTGCCGCTCTGGTAACCGATGGTCTGCAGCGACAGGTTCTTGATGTTGATGCGCAGCAGCGCGTTGACCTTCCCCATGAGGCTCTGCACCGCCAGCAGCATACCGTCGCTGCGGATCGGCTCGCCATAGCGTTTTTCGGAGCTCCACTCCATATAGTCGGTGGAATCCGCCAGCAAAATTTTGCGCCCCGCCGCCATGCCGGCATTGGGCATACCGGAAAAGCCGATCAGCACGCCGGTGAGATAACGCAGCTTACGCACCCGTTCCAGATTGAAATTGGCTCCCACCAGCGCCGCCGCGCCGTAGAACAGCATGGAATAGAGATGACCGCCCATGACCATAGTGCGGGCGGAAATCTTACTGCCCACAATAGGCACCGAGAACAGGCCAACGTAAGACAGCGCGCCGCTGATGGCGTCGATGATCGCCTTCATGCCGTAGTCGGCGAAGGTCTCCCGGTAGAGATCCGGCAGCAGGTCGTAGGTGACCTGACGGATGGTCTCGAACATCATGGCGAGTTCCATCACGACAAAGGGCTTATTGCGGAAGATGGCCGCCACGGTATGACGGTTCCAGTAGATCTTTTCCTCTTCGTGTACCTTCAGGTTGCCCACCTTTTCATTCAGCGTGAAATACGGGGCACACATCGTGGAAACGCCCAACACACAGAAAACCAGCGCCACGAAGAAATACGCCCATTTCTGAGAGTTGCCGTCGCTGAACCGGTCCACCACGATGGGCAGCAACCAGCCCGGCAGCATGGACCCCAGAGAGGAAGCCAGCGATGAGATGGTATAGAAATTCTTGCGGTCCTTGGGGTTGGCGGTCATGCGCAGCGCCATGGTGTTCAGCGCCATATCAAAGAACGTATCCACCACGGAAAAAATCATGTACAGCACAAACGCCCAGGCCATATTGAACAGCTTATTGCCCGACGGCACGATAAACATCAGCAGCGATGAAACGGCAAAGGGCAGCGGCGTGAGCTGCAGGATCCGTTTGGTTATGCTCTTTTTCCCTTCCCGGGTGGGAAGGTCCAGCAAAGCGCCCGCCACAGGCGGCGCAAAAAAGCCGAGAATGGTATAGGCGTTCTCGATGAGGTTCAGATTCCCCATTTCGATCATCTGGAAATCTCTGTTAAACTTATTGGAATAGGTATAGACGCAATCCTGCCCCATGCAGTTGCCGAACATACCGCCCGCGTACCCCAGCTGTTCTTTCAGCGTGAACGAGGGATTGTTGACGACGTTGTTCTTCATCGTCGACAGCTTTTCTTTGACGGATGCCATCCTTCCACTCCCCTTTTTCTGTATAATTTTATTTTAGCAGAAACTATGGGTTTGTCAATTCCCATTCTGACGAAACCGTACCGCTGCAAGAGTTTTTTCACAAAAGAGGCGGGAAAATCAATTTTTTTATTGACGAACCGGTTTTTTTGATGTATAATATCATTCGTTTCCGCCCGTGGCGCAGCTGGATAACGCAGCAGATTCCGATTCTGAAGATCGGGGGTTCGAATCCCTTCGGGCGGGCCATGAAAGAAACCTGATTTGTCTACCTGATAAATCAGGTTTCTTTCAGTTATATTCGCCTGCGGCGAGTTAAATTGCGGTGCAGTTATATTCGGCTTACGCCGAGTTATATTGCGCTGAGCGCAGTTTA
>CADAMO010000016.1:2153-31468 GCA_902788995.1 Oscillospiraceae bacterium | reverse complement strand
GAAACGATCGGCGAGGCGCTGGCGCTGAAGGGGGAAGGCGAATTCCAATCCGCCACCCTCGGGAAGGCTTATGTCGTTGTGTTTGAAAAAGACGGCGTTTATTGGCGCGTGATCGCTGAGCTCACCCCGGAACAGCATGATGAGATCTTCGCTTTGGATATCCTTGACGAGAATCATGACGAAAAAGAAAAAGAACTGGTTTCACCGCTCACGGTCACAAAAATTGAAAACCTGAACGAAAAGAAGCTGTCCGACGACGACATGACTGCGCTGGTCGGTAAGACGGGCGCAGAGCTCTTCGACAGCGGCTGGACGACCGGTATGGGTTATGATCTTGAAAGCATGGAATTCTATCTGGAGTACGCTCCGTTTATGTATACCGTCACGTTTGAAAAGCAGGAACAGCTGGAGAACACCGACGATTTCGACGAGGAAGCGGCGGTCGCTTCCCTGAAGGTCGTTTCCGTTTCTTTCTCCGGGCTGGGAAACAGCGCCACGGAGATTCCGGAGTATTCCGAAGAATTTGCGGACGAATAACAGAAAACGGCAGTTTTTATGCAGAAGAACGGCATCTTGAAAAAAGGGCTGCCGTCTTTGACAGAAAGAACAATGCCGATCGTTTTCTGAATACAAGAAACAGGAGATGCGTTCATGAAAATAATGAAAAAGAGTTTTTCCGTATTATTGACCGTACTGCTTGCGCTGTCGGCGTTCGCTGCGGTCGCCTCCGCCGCGGACGAAAACGTATTGCTCACCGGTACCGCGGGCACGGGGATCACATGGCTGCTGACCGACGACGGCGTGCTTACCGTCAGCGGCAGCGGCCCGATCCAAGATGAGATCGCATACGACTATGATGACAACGGCGAGATCATTTCCTCGCAAACGCTGAACAGTATCGCGTTCTCGCTGACCGAGTATTATGACGGGGAGACAGCGGGAATGGACGTCGCAGCCGCCGAACGGTTCCGCTTCAACCTTGTGCGCGAGATCGTAATAGAGGAAGGTATAACGGTTATCTCTGACGGGGAGTTCGACGGATTCTATCCGCGCAAAGTGACGATTCCCGCTTCTCTGAAGGAGCTCGGCCTTCAGGCTTTCAACGCCTCCCTGGCTTCGGAGGTCGTGATCCGCAGCGCATCGCTGGAGTCCGCGCAGTTTACCGTCGCAATTTACCGCGCTGACGCGGAAGCCTACGCGGATCCTGACGCGGCGATCGAAGACCTTGTTGCCAAACGCGTACGCGAAGAACAGTTCCAGAAAG
Source organism: Oscillospiraceae bacterium (assembly GCA_902788995.1). Lineage (GTDB taxonomy): Bacteria > Bacillota > Clostridia > Oscillospirales > Acutalibacteraceae > RUG806. The sequence goes on along the minus strand of CADAMO010000016.1, from coordinate 30,204 downwards.
ATATTCTCCCGATCTATGCCCTGCAGGAGCTGTTCAGCATTGAGAACGGCCTGCTGGAAGCATCGGAAGAAGATCTCGCTGATATATATGCGTATTACAACGAAGCGTTCGGCTCTGAGGCACAAACGGCGGACGAACTGGAATCGGTCGCGCTCGGGCTGCTGAACAGTCGCTTCGGAACGGAATTTACCGATAAGAATGAAATATTCCGCATCGAGCAGAACGAGTGGGATTGGGAACCTCAAGTCGTCTGGGCGGAGGAGCTTGAGGCGGCTTATACGACGGAGGCCGACATTCTTTATAACGACGACAGAATGATCTCCGCGACGCTTGGCAAAGAGTTCTCCGACGGTGAAAAGGCGTACGGCTGGCTTACGGTCACCGCGCCCGCGGATTCCGCCGTTAAGGATGCCTGTGAAAGAACCGGAGTTACCTTCGCCGATCTCAACGAGGGCCTCTGCAAATGGTGTCATAAGGATCATTCCGGAAACCTCTGGCAGAAGTTCGTCGGTTTCATCCACAGGATCCTCTATTTCTTCGCCCATCTTTTCGGCAGAAAATAACGCAAGTTCCGGGGCTATGGACAGGTTTGCGGGCGAAGATCCAACTCCGGTCCGAAAAGACCGGCTGCTCTGTATGCCCGCTCCACCATTGGGGCAACGATGTGTTTGTTTTTTTGATCTCAAGGAGGATAAACATTATGAAACATCACGGCGTCAAACGAACTCTTGCGATTTTTGTATCGATACTTATGGTTCTGTCCGTCTTTCCCTTCGGGGCGCTGACGGCGTTCGCCGAGAACGGCGCAGCGGCAGACGACTGGGCGTCGCTGCAGGCGGCGTTCAACGAAGGCGGCACCGTTACGCTCAGCTCAGACGTGACCGCGCCCGCCGGGGCGGCGGCGCTGACGGTCCCTTCGCGCACGCGGGTCACGCTGTATCTGAACGGCCGCACCGTTGACCGCGCGCTGACGGAGGAAACCGAAAAAGGCAGCGTCATCATCGTGTCCGGCGAACTTGACGTGTTCGGTCCCGGCACGATCACCGGCGGCAATACGTCCGGCTCCGGCGGCGGTCTTTGGGTCAAACGCGGCGGCAGCGTCGTTCTGGACGAAGACGTCGTCGTCAGCGGCAACCATGCCAAATATACCGGCGGCGGCGTTTACGTTTCCGGCAGCAACGCGAGTTTCTCTATGATGGACGGAACTTCCGTCACGAACAACAGCGCAAAAAACGGCGGCGGTCTTGCGCAGGACAGTACCGGCTGCATTTCCGTGTTCAGCGGAAGCATCTGCAATAACACGGCCGAAAACAACGGCGGCGGCGTCTGGTACGGCGGCGGTTCCGGCGCGGCGCTCAACCTGCTGGGCGGCGAGATCTCCGGCAACACCGCCGGGAACAACGGCGGCGGCGTCTACGCCAACCGTTCCGTCTTTTCCATGTCAGAGAGCAGCATCATCATAAACAACACCGCGGGACACAGCGGCGGCGGCGTGTTTTTCGGCGGCGACGTGTTTGTCCCGGACGGAACGATCTCCGGCAACACCGCGCCGACCGACCCCGAGATCGGCGCGAAGGACGCGAACAGCATCCCGTCCTTTACGATCACGGTCAGCGGTGCGATTGTGGGCGGGATCGTTGCGGCGGACAAAGCGAGCGCGAAGTACGGCGAAGCCGTTACCCTGACCGCGACTCCCGCTTCGGACGATTACGTGCTGGACGATCTGACCGTGACCGGCGCGGACGGCAGACCCGTCGCGCTGACGGGGAACACCTTCGTGATGCCGCCCACGGACGTTACGGTGACGGCGGCCTTCCGCGAAAAAAGGGAATTCCGGGTCGAAACGCAGGATTACGATTCGTCGACGGATCACGGCCGCGTCTATCTGGAAGATTCCTGCACCGACGCCTGGATCTATGAGGGCGGTACCGTCACCGCGTTCGCCCTGCCCGACAGCGGATTGATCGCAACGTCCTGGACGGTCCTGATGCAGGATGAACTCAGCGGAGAATATATCTACGCCGATCCTGACGTTTCGCATCCCACCCCCAACACGATCTCCTTCACGATGCCGTCCGCGGACGTGCTGGTTTCGGCGGCCTTCAGCGAAAGCCACGATCAGCGCCTCGTTTTCATCAACGATATGGAGGGCGGCACGGTCGTGTCGGACAAAACGCTCGTGGGGCGGCAGGACGACGAACTGGTCACGCTGACGATCCTGCCCGGCAACGGCTACCGCTATGTGGAAGACTCCCTGCGCCTGATGGACGTTGACCGCGACAACGGAGCGCAGACGGACATCACCCCCTACATGAACACGAGCACAGAAAACAGCGTCTATTCCATCTATATGGGCAGCGGCGACTTGTACGTTTACGCCGACTTTGAAAGGGTGCCCGAGCAGCCGAAGCACTGCGTCGTCGTGGACAGCGAGACCGACAACGGCACGATCTCGGCGGATTACGACCTTGCCGAGGCAGGCTGGACCGTCAAGGTGACGGCGAACCCGGACGCCTTCCGCGGTTATGCGGTGAGAAGCGTCACCGTGACGGATGCAGCCGGTACGGCTTATCCCGTGACAGACCTGGGCTATAATGAATACACCTTCACAATGCCCTCAACGGACGTCTTCGTTACCGCCGAATTCGGCATTCCGGTCTACGCGATCACAACGGACTGCCCCTCTGCCGCGGCGACCGGCTGCGAGCTGGAAACGGACGAAGAAGCCGAAGCAGGCGACGACGTGGCGGTCTGGGTCACCGCGTTCGACGAGTTCCTGCTGGAAAGCCTGACCGTAACCGGCGACAGCACCGGCACGAATTATCCCATTTCTCTTGACTACCACAGGGACGGCTCCGCGCTCTACCGCTACAAATTCACCATGCCGGGCGAACCCGTGACGGTTTCGGCCGTGTTCGGAACCATGAAGTACGCCCTCACCGTGAACGAAGCGGTGGAAGGCGCCGTGACCTTTACGGTGGACGGCGAAGCGGTGACCGAGGCCGCTTACGGTGAAAGCGTTAACGTTACGTACGTTTATGAAAACAAAGCGGGTACCTATGAAGACCTTGTGGACAGCGTGACCTATGCCTTTACGATGAACGGCGCGACCGCGCGCCGTCCGCTGGATGATCTGACGATTTCGGACGGCACGTGTGCCGGAACCTTTACCATGCCCGCTTCACCCGTGGAGATCGGCGCGAGCTACGTATCGCCCTATACGGTCTCTCTTGCCGCCGTGCAGGACGGCAGCATCGAGGCCTGGGCAAACAGCGTGCTGTCTGCTTCCACGATCCGTGTTTATCCGGGCGAAGTCGTCGGGCTGCACGCAACTTCCTCTCTTTCCGAAAAGGTCAGCGCCGAATGGCGTGTTACCTATACGGACGAAACGGGCGAACACAGCGCCCCGGTCACAAGGATCTCCGACCGCGAGGCGCAGTTCGTCATGCCGATCGCCTGTGTGACGGTCTCGGCGGAGCTGACGCCCCTCGGCGTTCCCTATATGGCGAGAAGCTGGAACAACGCGGACAATTCGCTCACCGAGCAGCTCAGATATTACGCCGGAGAATATACGAACCTGTCTTCACTTACGAACGACGCCATGTCCGACGGCTGGTATGTGCTGGACGGAACCCTGACCTTTGGAAACCGCATCACCGTCAGCGGAAACGTGCGTCTGATCCTCACCGACGGCATGACGCTGACCGCCGAAAAGGGCATCCGTGTGCCGGAGGGCGCCACGCTGCGCATCTACGGTCAGACGAATGACAGCGGCAAGCTGATCGCTACGGCAGGCAGCTACAACGCCGCCATCGGTTCCAACGACGAGGACGACGGCGATGAGGACGCTGCCGGGACGATCATCATTTACGGCGGCACGATCGAAGCCACCGGCGACAGCGACGCCGCGGGCATCGGCGGCGGCAATGAGGCCGGCGGCGGAAACGTCACAGTCTACGGCGGCACCGTCACCGCGACGGGCGGCGATTACGGCGCGGGCATCGGCTCGGGCGATGAACCGGAGAACGGCTCCGCCGGCAGCTATACGCAGTATGGCGGCACCGTCACAGCCAACGGCGGCAAAGAGGCCGCGGGCGTGGGCGGCGGCAATGACTGCGACGGCGGCACCGTCACGATCTGGGGCGGAAAGCTGAATGCGACGGGCCTCGGTTGGGGCAAAGAAGCGGGCGGCGCGGGCATCGGCGGCGGCGACGACGGCGACGGTGGCGCCGTCACCATTCATGGCGGCGACGTGACTGCTCAGGGCGGCTACTTCGCCGCGGGCATCGGCGGCGGCGAGCACGGGATAACCGGCACGGTGACGATCAACGGCGGCGAAGTGAAGGCGACAGGCGGCGACCTGGGCGCGGGCATCGGCACCGGCGACGGCAAGCTGCACACGGAGATGAATGAAAACACCGGCAGCGTGACGATCAACGGCGGCCGGGTGTACGCGACAGGCGTCTATAACGGCGCGGGCATCGGCGGCGGCCACGAGGCCGGCGGCGTCACCATCACAATCTACAACGGCTATGTGAACGCGAAAGGAGGAGGCAGACTCAACGCAGGCGCGGGCATCGGAAGCGGATACGAGAGCGGGATCAACGCCGATATCACGATCTACGGCGGCACGGTGATCGCGACCGGCGGCACGGGCGACAGCGAATATGTCAACGCGATTCAGGCTTACGGCGGCGCGGGCATCGGCACCGGCGACCATGGCGACTCCGACAACAATCACACAGGCAGAATCATCATCAAAGGCGGCACCGTCAGCGCCTACGGCGGAAGAGGCGCCGCAGGGATCGGCGGCGGCTATGACTCCCCTGCGGAGATCGTGGAAATCAGCGGCGGCTCGGTCAGCGCCTGCGGCAGCTCAAACAACGACAGGTTCGACGCCATACCGGCGGCGGGCATCGGCTGCGGCGCGTACGGCGACGAGGAATACGGCAGCGTCGCCATCACCGGCGGCACCGTCGCCGTATCGAGCCCGTTTTCCGTCGACGCCGGTTACGTTCCCTACGCCATCGGTATCGCCAAAGGCTGTGATGAAAACGACATGCCCGCGGGCTTCCTGACGCTCGAAGGCAAAATGTGCGTCAGGCCGACCGTCAACGACGCGCCGGTCGCCCAAGCGGACAGGGTCGCAGCCTGCATGAAGGGGCACCGCACCGCCGTCATCAGTGAATGCGATCACCCGCAGGCCACCTACACGGCAACCGCCGACACGCATTTGAAACACTGCGCTTACTGCTATACGGCATTCACCGCAGGGGAGCATACCTTCGCGGGCGAAGACCACATCTGCTCCGTCTGCGGTTATCAGTACGGCGGCGCGCTCTATACAGTCAGCTTTGACGCCAACGGCGGCAGCGGCGAAACGAGCAGCGTTACGGTCATTCCGGGCGGCAGCTTCACTCTGCCCGCCTGTGATTTCACCGCGCCCGCGGGCAAGACCTTCGGCGGCTGGAGCGTGGAGATCGACGGCGGGACCGTCATCGCCAAGGTCGGCGACCCGATCACCGTGGACGGCGATAAGATCGTCTCGGCAGCATGGGAGAATATCCTGTACCCCGTGAACGTGGAGGCGACGAGCTACGGCACGGTCACCGCGGACAAAGAGTCCGCCGCCATGGGCGAAACGGTGCATCTGACCGTCACGCCGACGCAGGGCTTCCGCCTTGTGTCGCTCACCGTCACCGATGAAACCGACGGCGCTGTCGAAGTCGTCGACGGAAGCTTCACGATGCCCATCGGCGGGGCGACTGTCAGCGCGGTTTTCGAGCTCGATCCCGACATTGTCAACGCGAACCTGGTCAAAGATCTGATCGAAGCCATCGGCGAGGTGGAATACACCGACGAAAGCAAGAACAAAATCGACGCCGCGGAAACGGCCTATGACGCGCTGACCGACGCGCAGAAAGAGCTGGTCGATAATTACGGCGTCCTGACGGCGGCCCGGGAACGCTACGCGGAGCTGCAGGCCGCGGCCGAACAGGCTGCCGCCGACAGAGCAGCGGCGGACGCCGTGGAAGCGAAGATTGACGCCATCGGCAAGGTGGAATATACCGACGCCTGCAAGGCGAAGATCGACGTCGCAAGAAACGCCTATAATGCGCTGACCGATGCGCAGAAGGCGCTGGTTGAAAACTATGACGAGCTGGAAGGCGCCGAAGCGGCGTATGCGTATCTCAAAGCGGAGGCGGAAGCGACACAGGCGGACCATACCGCCGCAGCTGCGGTAAAAGAGAAGATCTACGACATCGGCACGGTGGAATATACCGAAGCCTGCAAGGTGAAGATCGACGAAGCGATGGACGCTTACGATGCTCTGACCGATACGCAGAAGGCGCTGGTGACGAATTATGAGACCCTTACCGCTGCCGAGGCCCGCTATGTGGAGCTGAAAGCCGCGGCCGAGCAGGCTGCCGCCGACAGAGAAGCGGCGGACGCAGTGGAAGCGAAGATCGACGCCATCGGCACGGTGGAATATACCGAAGCGAGCAAGACAAAGATCGACGCGGCGAGAGAGGCGTATAACGCCCTGACCGACGCGCAGAAGGCGCTGGTCACGAACTACGAAACGCTTACAGCCGCCGAAGCCCGTTACGCCGAGATGAAAGCCGCGGCGGAACAGGCGGCGGCCGATCACGCGGCAGCCGACGAAGTCATCGCGAAGATCAACGCCATCGGCGAGGTGGAATACACCGACGCGTGCAAAGCAAAGATCGACGAAGCGAGAACGGTTTACGAAGCGCTGACCGATACGCAGAAAGTGCTGGTGGAGAATTACGACACGCTCACCGCCGCTGAGACCCGCTACGCAGAACTCAAAGCGGCGGCTGAGACGCCGGATGATCCCACTGATCCAACGAATCCTGCAGACCCAACAGAACCAACCGGCGACAACATCTGCAAATGGGATAACGTGGATCACGGCACCTCCTTCTGGGGCAGGATCGTAAAATTCTTCCACTCTATCCTTTATTTCTTCGCGCACCTGTTCGGCAGAAAATAATCATCAAAAGGAGCTTGCATGGTCATCGTGTGAAACAGTGGGCTGTATTTTATCAGGAGGATTCTTTATGAAATCAGTGGTATTACGTTTTATCGGTTTGATCCTTTCCGGGATCATACTGCTCACGGTCGGCGTCAGCCGTCACGCCGCATACGACGTGCGGGATCCCGACGCCTGCCTTCTTACCTTTTCCGTTTTGTCCGATTCCCATATCGAGGGGAATAATCTACCGCGCTACAAAATATTTGCCGGCAGCTTGCAGGACGTTAAAAAGAACGCCAGCGGAAACGACGCCGTGATCTTCCTCGGCGACAACACCATGAATTGTCAGAATATTGAGAATATACTGTTTTACGGTACGGCAGCCAATCTCCTGAAAGGTGAAACGATCCTTCCCGTGATGGGCAACCACGACATCGGAAACGGCGAAGGCGACTATGATACGCTGCAAAACAGCTGGTACGACTATACCGAGGCGTATTTCGGTCGAAAACTGACACACCCGTATTACTATGAGGTAATCGACGGATACTACTTCATCGTGCTCGGCATGGAGGACCAGCTTGTGTATGAGATGATGATGACGGAAGAACAGTTCACATGGCTTGAAAGTGTGCTCGTCGAAGCAAGTGCCAGTGGAAAACCGGTCTTCGTCTTCTCCCATTACCCCGCAGATGAAGTTATCGACGAGACCGGGGAATACTCCGACAGGCTGATCGATATGCTTGCTGATTATAACCGCGAAAACGATCTTTTCTATTTCTGCGGTCATACGCATATGCCTATGTTCCTTTTCTGGTCGTTTCCCACAAGCGAAGGCTTTCCCGAGATCTATCTGCCGCGGCTGACCGATCTCGGCGGCGAGAATGACCATGAGATCTTAAACCGCAGCGGCGATGGTGTGGAGGTGGAAATCTACGGTGATCAAGTCCTTGTACGCGGACGTAATTTTTACAGTGGTGAGTGGAAGATCGACGATGAAGAAACCGGCGATCTGTGCGAAATGACCTATACGCTTAAAAAACCAATCAATTAACGCTTGTTCGTCATGGAGCGCCTTTTCTATCGCAAAAGCTGACGTAATAACAACCAACGGAGCCGATCTGGACAAAAGATCGGCTCCGTTGGTTTTCCGAGAATGATAGTTTGAAATATAGCTCTCAATTATATATTATTTCATTATTTACAATCTCCCGTGCCCGGTCATAAATGTTGTTACTGCGCTGTACCCATATCATTTGGTTGTTCTCCTTCAGTGTTTCGGGTATGTCTTCCTGCTCGGACAAATCATTTACCAATCGGAGAAACATTTCCTCCGCCTGTGTCTCAATCTCCGCAAGATAAGAGTTCAACTGCCCGGAAACATACAGTTCAAAATATAGTTTTTTTCGGTGCTTCTGGATGTATCGCAAGTGCCTCTGTCCCCATACTCCGATTGAGGTTTTCGCCTCCGGCTTGTTACCTTCTTTTTCTACCGTTTCCGGCTGCATTCTGCCGTCCCGCATCACACGCCCGGTGGGGTAATAATAACCCTGCAGTTCATATTCCCAGCCGGTGCGCTCGTCAATGATCATCTTCTCCATTTCACTTGCCCTCCGCTTTTCTGATGATTTTCAGCAGTAATTCGTCCACGTCCTCAGCAGTATAATCTGCTGCAAGCAGCATATTCCGCCATTCTTTGATACCATTGATAAGTAGGTTGCACTCAAAGTCCGAAAACTTCATTTTGACTTTTTTCTCTCGCATAGAATTGACCTCCGTTTCTTTTGGTATCTACATCATAACAAAGAAACGGAGGCCTGTCGAATGTGCGGATTACAGTTTTTCGTTCAGATCGCGGTACGGGGTATCCGTATTCACGAAAGTGTCGTATGTAAACGCCGCGCCGAGGCGGAAACCGACGATGAAACTGTCCAGCTCCGTGATCGTATCCAGCTCACTTTGTGCGTCAAAAATTTTTTCAAGCAAGCCGCGCTGATCATCGGGCAAAGCGGTTTCTATTTCCGGCAAGTGATCTGTGATATAGGTTCTCAGCTTATCCGCGTGACTGCCGGTTTTTACCGCCCGCGCTTGAGGATCAACGTTGCCGAAGAAAAGGTTTTCAAGGAAATTCACTTCTTCACGCCTCCCTTCAGGGGCTTTGTCGGGAGCTTTGCTTTCAGCATGTTCTTATAATGCGCGTAGTGGTCGCCGAGAACATAGTCGATCACATATTTTTTCGGGATGTAATAGGTCCCCATAATGACGAAGTGCTCAATGTGATCGCCGCGCAGCAGCTTTCTGGCGGTACTGTCTGCGATACCGCCTAGCATTTCGCACAGCTGCTGCAGTGTTACAACGTCGGGATAATTCCGATAAATCTGATAAAGGCGTTCTTTTGTAATACTGTTATCCATATTGTATACCCACTTTCTTTATTTCGTTGACGGCAGATATAGAATATGGTCATACTTGTATTCATAAATCTCTTGTTATTGGAGGTCAAACACGCCTGTGACCTCCGATTGACCTCCGTTTTTTTACTCTTTTTGTGGTTTTTCGCAAATCGTCGAAACGCCCTACGCACAAGACTTTTCGGCGCTTACTACGGAGAAAAGCGTTGATATTGCGGCGTTTTTCAAGTTCGCCATGTTCCGTCAGCTTCCGAAAAACGACACTCAGGTTCCAAATCTTTATTTCGACTTAAAATCCCGTTCTGGCAACAGAGTACCGGTTCGATCCCGGTCGCCGGCACCAGCTTGCCGTGAACATTTTTTTGTTCACGGCGAGTTTTTTGTGATTTCGCGCAAGGAAAAAGCCGTCGTCCCGTTATGCTTCGGGATGACGGCTTTTGTTGCGATGATAACGTCTCGTACAACGATGCGCTTCAAAAAGTTGGATCAGGCAGCTTTTTCTTCCTTCTCCTCTTTCTTTTTGTGGAAAAGGATCTTATCCACCGGGAAGTAGAGGAAGAACTGAACCGCGGAACAGATCATGGTGGCCGCGTTGGCTGCCAGATCGTCGTTCATGTGGTTGACGAAGACGTTCTTCAGTGTGGGGTTCAGCCAGGCGGAAAAGGCGATCAGCGCGATAGTGAACACGATGTAGATGGGCAGCGTAATGGCAATATTCGCGCCGGAGTTGAAGGTCTTTTCACGGTTGACGAAGAAGGAAACGATCTGCGCAACGATGTTGGCGGTATTGTTGACAATGAAATAACCGAGACCGCCGATGGCGGCGGGAGAGACAAACACCCACCATTGGAAATCCTGTCCGTTGTTATACAGCTCCTGAATCGGCGGGATAAATTTCAGCGTATTCAGCAGCACAAACTGGACGATCATCGCCAGAAGGCTGACAAAAATAAATTTCACGAACTGCCAGAAGGTCACGACGCCGGAGCCCTTGGCCTCCGCTTTGCTGTCAATATCTTTCAGTTTACCCATGGTTATCTTCTCCTTTCCGTTTCTCAGAAGTTTCCGCCGTTCCAGCCCCAGGCGGTGCCTCCCTCATAGCGGACGTACACACGGGAGGCAGGAACGCCGAAATGACGCTCCAATTCTTCACAGACAGCGCCGGTAAATTTCGCCGATGCGGCGGGATCAACGCTGCCGTACAGTTTCACTTCCACAAATGCAGAGGGCGAGTCGGCATTCCCCTGAAACCAGAGGTCCTTCTCCCCTTCAATGCTGCACATGAGCCACGTTTCGCTCTTACCAGGGAACAGGGAGATGGCCTCGCCGAAGAAGGATTTCAGATTGAGCTTTTCCTCGGAGGAAAGCTTTATGGATATTTTTGCGTCAATATACGGCATATCGATTTCCGCCTTTCTGAAGTATATTTTTAGTATAACCGCTTCGATGCAGAATGTCAATCTGAAATCTGTTGCAACGGTCGATATCGATTGGCGGGAAATCCCCTGTTTTGCGAAAAGAATATCGATTCACATCATTTCAATCAGGAGCGATATGAAGAAAAGACAGACAATTCTTCGCAAATTACAACAAATATCCGATTTTTCTCTTGCTATTTTTATTGAAATGCGCTATAAATGATAATAGAAAATAATATTAGGAGGAAAATACAATGAAACGATTCTCAAAAATAACGGCCGTTTTTCTCGCCGTGCTGATGACAGTTTCCCTTCTGATTCCGGCTTTTGCGGCTGACGCGCAGGACGACCCCTACACATCGCTGAAAGAAGGAACCGGATATGTCGCCATCGGAGACAGTTTCACCCGCGGATATGGGGCGAGCGATCATTGGCGCGATCAGATCTATCTCAGCGACTCCTATGGGAATTTCAACTGCCGCAACGTGGATGGCGCTTACCCGAAGCGTGTCGCCGACCATTTCGGACTCTATTCCCCGGACGACATCCGCAACACCGACGCGAAGATGTGGCCCATCTGCCACGACGCCGTCTCCACCGCCTATATGCTTGACCTGCTCGGCATCGACGACGGCTTCCGGGACGACGAATTCACCTATGACGATTCCAGAATGAAGGAGCGGTATCAGACCGATCTGCGCTACTACGGCGATCCGTTGAGTCTCACCCTTGACGGACAATCCACCTACGGACAAACCGGCGAGATCATGAGCATCCGGGAACTGATCAGCAACGCCAGCCTCATCACGCTGGAAGTAGGACAGACAGACGTCATCTACAAGGCTCAGATCTTCGGCCTGAACAAGATGGACCTGAGCGACGTGTCAGGGATCCCTGCCGGCGTTGCCAATATCGTCAAACTGCTGTACAAATATTTCGACTACTGGAAGGACGCCTACCCGCTCCTGCTTGACTTCATCAAAGATAATAATCCCGACGCGGAGGTCATTCTTGTCGGTACGCTCAACCCCATCAAGGACGCCACGATCACCGACGATTTTGCCCTTCCCATCGGTAACGCGCTCAACATTATCATGGATACGATGAATGCAATGACCAGGAATTTCGCCCGGCAGTACGGCTATACGTTCGTTGATATCTCCGACGTGGAAACGCCTGCCGCCGCCACGACCATGTCCATCGGCCATATTCTTTCCATTCCCGATCCCATCGAGTATGGCCTGATCGCGCACCCGACCCCCAAGGGTTACGAGCAGATCGCGGCGAAGGTGATCAAAGCCATCGAAAAAGATCTGGATCAGAGCAGCGGCCTTGGTAAAGTCAAAGCGTTCTTTGCGGCCATCATTGAATGGTTCAAGTCGCTGTTTGCAAAGGTGACCGGCGTTTTCAGCCATATCGGAGGATGACGGCGGATCAACGGATCTCCAACCCTTTATGATTCATAGCAATACAATCCGTCGGCTCGCGTCGGCGGATTGTTTCTCATCTGTCATTCTTTTCGTTCTTTGTCTTTATTCTGCGTTGTTCTGGTTAGAGGAAAACACGTCCGCCACGTCGCTGATGGTGATAAAGGCCATCTCGTCAATGGAATGGACGATATTACGCAGCTTTGTCACCTGGAACCGGTTGACGACGAAATAGATCATGGTCTTCTCTTTGTTGGAATATCCTCCCCTGGCCGCCAGCCTTGTGACGCCTGTGCCGAATTCCTCCGAAAGGGTGTCGCAGATCTCATCCGGCCTGGTGGTGACGATCACCGCGCACTTGGCGCGGTCAAGGCCGTCCACGATAAAGTCAATGGTTTTCAGCGCGCAGACGTAGGTGATGATGGAATAGAGCGGCAGGATGAAGCTGTGAATGAAAACGCCGCAAAAAATATAAAGGATCACGTTATAGATAAAAATGAACGTGCCGACTGTCAACCCCAGCTTTTTGGCAAAGATCACCGCCAGCACCTCAATACCGTCGATCGCGCCGCCGTACCGGACGGAAAGACCGCTGCCGGTGCCGCAGATCACGCCGCCGAACAGGGCGCAGAGCAGCACGTCGGTCCCCGCCAGAGGAGACGCCCGGCTGAAGTCCTTCGGGATCACGTCGTTGATGATGAACGCCGTCAGCGAATAGATGGCGACGGAATAGATGGAATAGAAGGTAAACAGCACGCCTTCACGCTTCAGCCCGTACAGGAACAGCGGGATGTTCAGCGCCAGCAGGAACATGGAGAGGGTCAGATAGTCAGGCGTCAGCTGCGAGAGCAGCATGGAGGTGCCGGAGATGCCGCTGTCGTACAGCTTCACCGGGGCAAGAAAAAACGTGACGCCGATGGCGCTGATAACGCCCGCCAACGTCAGCATGATCATGTTTTTCACTTTGATCTGTTTCAACTGCTGCAAATACAATATCCTCCCGTCGTTTTATTCAGAATAAATCACTGTGTGTGCCGGTCCGCGTCAGATACAGCACCAGTTCATTGTCAATGATTTCATAAATCAACAACCAATCCGGTGTGATATGACATTCCCTGCAGCCAGAATAGGTACCGACAAGAGGATGATCTCTGTATTTCGGCGGAAGCGGCTGACAGGACGCCAACAGATCCACTACCTGATTCAGCAGAGTCAGATCATACCCTCTTTTCTTTGCCAGCTTATAGTCCTTCCTAAACTGACCGGACAGTACGATTTCAAGCATACGATCACTCCCCTGCTTCAATATCTGCAACCGCCTCGGCAAATGAGGAATATCGTTTATAAGAGCCTGGATCCGTTTTAAAAGCTTCCGCTTCCCGCAGGGCGGCATCTGTTACCTCATTGGGGATCTCCGCGGTAAGCCCCTGCAGATACGCTAAAACGTATCCCATTTTATAAGAAGGGAGCGTTTCCAGTAACGAATATACCATCTCTTTTTCGCTCATGTATCTTTCCTCCTTTTCTTCTGCAATTGATTTATCTCTTATTATTATAATATATCAAGAAAAAAATATCAACAACAAAAAAAGCCCCCGCCGAAGCGGAGGCAAACGGTAACAACAAAAATCAGTATTTATTTCTGACCGTGTAGGCGGTGTGAAGGACCTCGTGCGCCTTGTGGGAGTTGGGCTCTCCGAAATACTCCGCGTAGATCTGCTTGATATCCGGGTTCTCATGGGATTTACGGACCGGCAGGTTCAGGTCGTCCTGATACAGGCCCTTGGCGCGCTCGGCGCGGATATCCACGAAATTGCGGACAGAAGCGGGCTGGATGGGCTGGCCGCCGCCGTTGACGCAGCCGCCGGGGCAGGCCATGACCTCGATGAAGTCATACTCCTTCTCGCCGCTCTTAACCATATCCAGCACCTTCTTGGCGTTGGCGGTACCGGAGCAGACGGCCACGCGGATGGTGTTGCCGGCGATGGTATAGGTGGCTTCCTTGATGGAATCGGTGCCGCGGACGTCCACGAAATCGAGGTTCTTGAGCTCTTCGCCCGTCAGCACTTCGTAAGCGGTTCTGAGGGCCGCTTCCATCACGCCGCCGGTGGCGCCGAAGATGGTGCCCGCGCCGGAACCGAGGCCGAAGGGAGCGTCGAACTCGCCGTCGGGCAGCTCATTGAACAGCAGTCCGGCCTTCTTGATCATGCGGGCCAGTTCTCTGACGGTCAGCACCGCGTCGATATCCGCAAGGCCCTTGACGGCCGTGTGGTCAAGGCGCTCCGCCTCAAACTTCTTGGCGGTGCAGGGCATGACGGAGACCACGTAGATGTTCTTGGGATCAATGCCCATCTTCTCGGCGTAGTAGGTCTTGGCCACCGCGCCGAACATACCCTGCGGGGATTTGCAGGAAGACAGGTTCGGAATAAACTCGGGATAGTAGGTCTCGCAGAACTTGATCCAGCCGGGAGAGCAGGAGGTGATCATGGGCAGATGATCCTTATTCGTATATCTGCCGATGAACTCGTGGGCCTCTTCCATGATGGTAAGGTCGGCGGAGAAGTTGGTGTCAAACACCTTATCGAAGCCGAGGGCGCGCAGGGCGGAGACCATCTTGCCGGTGACGATGGAGCCGATGGGATAACCGAACTCCTCGCCGAGGCCGACTCTGACGGAGGGCGCCGTCTGCACGACCACGTGCATGTCGGGATTCTCGATGGCGTCGATCACCTTCTGGGTGTCGTCGCGCTCGGACAGGGCGCCGGTGGGGCACACGGTGATGCACTGGCCGCAGGAGATGCAGCCCACGTCGCCGAGATCCTTCTCAAAGGCGCAGCCGATATGGGTATCGAAGCCTCTGGCGTTGGCGCCGATGACGGATACCGCCTGATTGACGGTACACACGGCGGAGCAGCGGCGGCAGAGGATGCACTTCTCGTTGTCGCGGTACATATGGGAGGCGGAACGGTCGATGGCGTAGTGGTTGCGCTCGCCCTCAAAGGCGTTCTCGTCCTCGATGCCGTACTCGTGGCAGAGGGCCTGCAGCTCGCAGGAGCCGGAGCGCACGCAGGAGAGGCATTCTTTTTTATGGTTGGAGAGCAACAGCTCCAGGTTCATCTTTCTGGCGGCGATCAGCTTCGGGGTGTTGGTCTTGACCTCCATTCCTTCGGAGACCTTGGCCACGCAGGCGGGCACCGGGCCTCTGGCGCCGGTGGCTTCCACCAGGCAGATACGGCAGGCGCCGATCTCGTTGACGTCTCTCAGATAGCAGAGGGTGGGGATATTGACGCCCACTTTACGGGCGGCGTCGAGAATGGTAGTGCCGGCAGGCACGGTAACGGGAATCCCGTTGATTTTTACATTGACATCAGCCATGATTCCGTTCCTCCTTATTTCTTACTGATGGCGTTCTTCTTACAGTTGGTCATGCACACGCCGCACTTGACGCACTTATCGGTGTCAATGACGTAAGAAGGAAGCTTATGGCCGGGCGCGACGTAATCCGTCTTGGAGATGGCGTTCGCCGGGCAGTTCTTGGCGCACAGGCCGCAGCCGATGCAGGCGTCCTTGTCGATGACGAACTTCAGGAGGCCTTTGCACACGCCGGCGGGGCAGGTCTTATCGCGCACGTGGGCGATGTACTCGTCCTTGAACCGCAGGTAAGTGGAGAGTACGGGGTTGGGTGCGGTCTGGCCGAGAGCGCACAGGGAGTTGTTCTTGATGTAGTAGCAAAGCTCTTCCATCTTGTCCAGGTCTTCCATGGTGCCCTTGCCGGAAGTGATCTTTTCAAGGATCTCATACAGGCGCTTGGTGCCTACGCGGCAGGGAGTACACTTGCCGCAGGACTCGTCCACGGTGAAGCCCAGGAAGAACTTGGCGATATCCACCATGCAGTTGTCCTCGTCCATGATGATAAGTCCGCCGGAGCCGACGATGGAACCGATGGCCGCAAGGCTTTCGTAGTCGATGGGCGTGTCAAGGAATTCCGCCGGGATGCAGCCGCCGGAGGGTCCGCCGGTCTGCGCCGCCTTGAACTTTTTGCCGTTGGGAACGCCGCCGCCGATGTCTTCCACGATCTCACGCAGCGTGGTGCCCATGGGGATCTCCACAAGGCCGGTGTGGTTGATCTTGCCGCCGAGGGCGAACACCTTGGTGCCCTTGGAGGTCTCGGTGCCCATGGAGTTGAAGAACTCCGCGCCCTTGAGGATGATCTGGGGGATATTGGCGTAGGTCTCTACGTTGTTATTGTTGGAGGGCTTGCCGAACAGACCCTTTTCCGCCGGGAAGGGAGGACGGGTCCTGGGCTCGCCGCGGTTGCCTTCGATGGAGGTCATCAGAGCGGTCTCTTCGCCGCAGACGAAGGCGCCGGCGCCGAGACGGATGTGCAGGTCGAAGTCAAAGCCGGACTCGAAGATGTTCTTGCCCAGCAGGCCGTATTCGCGGGCGTCGTCGATGGCTTTCTGCAGACGGGCGACGGCGATGGGATACTCCGCGCGGACGTAGACGTAGCCTTCCGAAGCGCCGATGGCGTAGCCGCAGATGGCCATGGCTTCCACGATGCAGTGGGGGTCGCCTTCAAGAATGGAACGGTCCATGAACGCGCCTGGGTCGCCCTCGTCCGCGTTGCAGACTACGTACTTCTGATCGGCTTTATACTGGGAAGCAAAGAACCACTTCTTGCCGGTGGAGAAACCGGCGCCGCCGCGGCCGCGCAGGCCGGAATCGGTGACGACCTTGATGACCTCTTCGGGGGTCATTTCGGTGAGCACCTTACCGAGGGCCTGATAGCCGTCCATGGCGATATATTCATCGATGCTTTCGGGGTTGATCACGCCGCAATTGCGCAGCGCGACTCTCTTCTGCTTGGCATAGAAGACGGTGTCGTTCAGCGACACGTTCGCCTGGTCGACCTCGTCCTTGAGGTGTTCGGCAACGTCGTTGTAGACGAGACGTTCCACCACACGGCCCTTGAGAAGGTGTTCTTCCACGATCTCCTTGACGTCACCCTCTTCCACACGGGAATAGAACGTTCCGTCGGGATAGACGATGACCACGGGGCCGAGGGCGCAGAGGCCGAAGCAACCGGTTCTGACAATTTTGACTTCGCCTGCCAGACCGTTTTTCTCGAGCTGCGCTTCAAACTCGGGAATCAGCTTGGCGCTGCCGGATGACGTACAACCCGTACCGCCGCAGATCAGTACCTGAGCACGAACCATATTTTTTTCCTCCTAATGTATCGTATCTTAAATATTGCTGATGGTGTAATCGGTCAGGACCTTGCCGCCCTTGAGATGTGTCTCCACGACTTCTTTTGCCTTTTCGGGGTTCATCTTCACGTAGGTGACCTTGGGCTTGTCGGCCTCGAAGATCTCCACGACGGGCTCAAACTGGCAGATGCCGATGCAGCCGGTCTGGGTGACGGTCACCTTATCGGACAGGCCTTCCTTTGCGACCTCCTCTACGAAGGCGTTCAGCACGGGGCGGGCGCCCGCGGCAATGCCGCAGGTGGCCATACCGACGACGACTCTGATATCGCCGCTGCCCTCGCGAAGCACGACCTTGTTCTGCATTTTTGCTCTGATTTCCGCAAGTTCTGCTAATGATTTCATGTTGATGATCCTTTCATGTATGATGTAAATATTATTTGCCTATGTCAAGGAGTATCCGATCTCCTCGTATTGCTCTTTCAGGTACCCGCCGATCCAGGCGATCACCTCGGCGTTGCTCAGGGGAACGTCCCCCAGTACCGCTTTCAGCTCGTCGGTATCGAGGGAGACTTCGCCGGAGGGGGTGGTATGGGAGTAGACCCAGCGTATCTCGGGGCTCCCCTGAATCAGAACGGTCAGGGTGGAGACCACGTCGCCCAGCGGCGTAAAATCCAGATGATCCGTATGGAAGGAGGCCTGCGTGACGGTGCCGTGATCGTCCGGATGGTCTTCTTTATGCCTGGATTCGATCAGGAACGATCCGTCCGTCTGCTCCGCCGCCAGCTTGAACAGCGGGATGCCGAGGCCGACCTTTCTGGTGGTACGCGTGGTGGTAAAGGGATCCGTCACGCTTTCCAGGAAATCCTTCTTCATGCCACAACCGTTGTCTTCGATGCGGATGGTGAGCAGATTGTCTGTTTCCGTCAGCGTGATGCGGACCGTATCCGCCCCGGCCTTCACCGAATTTTCGGCGATATCCAATATGTTTAAGGATAGTTCTTTCATAAAAGTTGAAAGTTAAAAGTTGAAAGTTAAAATATTGTATCGAAATGGGCGGCGTCGCATTTATCCGCGCAACCGCTTGAACAATTCGTGCCGAATCTTCGCCCCGGAGTAAGGTTCGTCGTCAAGCTCGAAATACGCCGCCTTGTCGCGGATATCCCACAGGTAGTGGGCGTCGGAGGAGACGACGATCTGTTTTTCTTTCAGCACCGGGAATTCTTCCAGCAGCTGCGGCAATTTTTCTACGTCGCGGACCTCCGCGCAGGAACAGTCAAGCGTTTCGGGAAAGACGCCGAGAGCGGCGATGATGCCGTTTGCCTCCCGGTCGATATGGGCCGGATAGCACACACCCCGGTACTGCCGCACAAGGGCGGGCGCTTCTTCAATGGAAATAGAAGTGGCGTTGGAGAGGAAGTGGGGCTCCGTGCCGGTCACCTCATCCTTTTCATTCATAATAAGCTGGTCGCCGAAGATGTCCGTCCGGTTGGGGATCAGGGTGCGCTGCGACTGTAAAAAATCGTCGAACGCAAGCGCGTCCTCCAGCTCCTCAAACAGGCATACCGCGTGGATATCCTCCGCCGTGGTCAGCTCCATTCCGGCAACGGGGATGATCCCCTGCTGCTTTGCCGCTTTGAAAAAGGCAGGGCAGTTTTTGGCGGTATTGTGGTCCGTCAGGGCCACGATATTGAGGCCTGCCAGCACCGCCATGCCCGCAATATTATTGGGGGTATTGTCGTTATCGGCGCAGGGGGACAGGCAGGAGTGAATATGCAGGTCGTAGTAGTAGCGGTTCATACGTCCGCCGCGATCATGGCCGCGATTTCAAAGGTCCCTTTGTCGGAAGACAGGATGTTGACGCCCTTGGCATATGCGGTATCGATGATACTCTGCTCCAGCGTCACGCCCTCTGCCAGGATTACCGCGCTGACGTCCGACAGGGACGCCACCGCCACGATGTTCATGTTGGACATGATAGTGATCCAGGCGTTGTCCTGCTGTGCGCGGCCCATGACCCAGCTGAGCAGGTCGCCGCAATAGCCGCCGGACACTTCCCTTTCGCCGTCTGGGACGGTAACAGGGGTCAGGGCGTATTTTACCGTCAGTTCATTGACTGTCATCCGCGTTCTCCTTTTGCTGTTCCCGCTGCTGCAACACCACGCAGCAACGCTCCGGCGGGGCGACGCCCTTGACCTGATCCTCCGCGAAGGCGCGGCAGGTGGGGGCTCCGCAGGCGCCGCAGTCGATGCCCGGCAGCGTTTCGCGCAGCTTCTGGATCTGCGCCATCATACGCATGGATTCCGCCATGCTGTCGCTGAGCTTGGCCAGCGGCATATAGGACGGGAAGGAATCGGTGATAAAGCTTTCCGGAATATAGGACTGGTCCGGAGAGACGAAGTTTTTTGAAACGGGAAGATACCGCCGCACCGTCTGAAGCCGCGTTTTCGCGATAAACGGGTTTTCGATGGTCATGATGCCGCCCACGCACCCGCCGATGCAGGCGTTGAGCTCCACGAACTCGATCTGGGGGATGTTGCCGTTCTCGATGGAATCCAGCACCTGAATACAGTTCTCGATGCCGTCGGCGTAGAGGTAGTTGTCGTTGAGCAGGGCGGAGGACTCTCCCCCGCTGGACGCCCAGCCGATGCCGATCATGCCGGATTCCGAGCCGGAGGTTTTCTTTCCAGACTGGCCGGGGTTCTTCATGGCCCCCAGCAGCTGGAAATAGATGTCGTTCAGCGCCACCACCACGTCCACGTGGCTCTGATAGTCGCCGTAGCCGTTGCGGATGTAGCTGACCTTTGCGGGGCACGGCGTGATGAAGAACACACCGATCTCATTATCGTTCAGTTCGGGATGCTGCTCCTTCGCCCGTCTGCGCGCCTCCATGGCGGCGATCTCCATGGGCGGGAGAAGCGGCAGGATATTGTCTTTCAGATAGGGGAATCTTAAAGAAATGAGACGGGAGATCACGGGGCAGGCGGAGCTGATGACGGGCTTTTTGATGCCCTCCGTCTTCAGGTACATCCGGGTGTAAGCGGACACGAACTCCGCTGCCTTGGCCACCTCGAACACGTCGTCAAAGCCGATATCCAGCAGCGCCTGCAGCACCACGTCCACGTCGTCAAGCCCGTCGAACTGACCGAAGAGGGCCGGGGCCGGCATGGCCACCTTCCATTTATAATGGAGGTAATGCTCGAACTTGCTGCACATGGCCTTTTTGGCGTTGTGGGGGCACAGCCGGATGCACTCGCCGCAGTCGATGCAGCGGTCGGTATTGATCTCCGCGTGGCCGCCGTTTATCCGGATGGCCTCCGTCGGGCAGTGCCGCACGCAGGTGGTGCAGCCGGTGCACTTTTCCACGTCCAACACGACGGAATGTCTGTAAGAATCCAAAAAATCACCTGTTAATTACACATTATGCACATGGTTATCACGGTCCCCTTGCCAACCTTGGATTCGATCCGCATCTCGTCGGTATAGCGCTTCATGTTGGGAAGACCCATGCCGGCGCCGAAGCCGAGGGAACGGACGTTATCCGTGGCGGTGGAATACCCCTCCTGCATGGCGAGGTCGATATCGGGGATGCCGGGGCCGTGGTCGGAGAGCACGATGACGATGCGGTCCTCAAACACGTCCACGTCGGCGGCGCCGCCGCCCGCATGGATCACCATGTTGATCTCGCCCTCGTACATGGCGATGGACACGCGCCGGATGATCTCCGGCGGGAAGCCCAGCTCTCTCAGATTTTTCTTGACCTGTACGGAGGCCTGTCCCGCTGAAACAAAGTTCTCTCCGTCAACGTCAAAGTGGAACGTAAGGGAATCGGTCATGTCGCCGGGTTCGCGCCTAGACCGTTGGCATAAAGGGTGCCGCAGGCCTCGTACATACGCATTTTCGTGGCCAGCACGGCGATGCCGCTATCCTTCGCGATCTCCAGCATTTCGGGCGTGGGCCGCTTGGAGCGGACGAACACCACGCAGATCATATCCATCATCTCAGCGGTTCTGATGACTTGTGAATTGACAAGACCTGTCAGAAGAACAGCCTGATCCTTCACATAGGCCAGCACGTCGCTCATCATATCGCTGCCGCAGGCGGAATGGATATCGCTGTCGAGCCGTTCCTCGCCGCACAATACCTCAGCGTCAAGCAGTTCTTTCAATTTGCCGATCGTCATAATCTCTGTTATTTTATTCCTTATTCGTATTTTGCCATGATGCCGGGAAGCATATCGGGGGTCAGGCGGCCGTAGACGTCGCTGTTGACAGTCATAACGGGGGCCAGGCCGCAGGCGCCGATGCAGCGGCAGGCTTCAAGGGAGAATTTCAGGTCCATGGTGCACTCGCCGGGTTCGATCTTCAGCATCTCGGACAGCTTGTCGATGATGGCTTGGGAGCCCTTGACGTAGCAGGCGGTGCCGAGGCACACGGAGATGTTGTATTTGCCCTTGGGGGACAGCGCGAACTGGGCGTAGAAGGTGGCGACGCCGTAGACCTTCTCCAGCGGCACGTCAAGCCCCTCGGCGATCATCACCTGCACCTCATAGGGCAGATAACCGTAGATATCCTGCGCCTTCTGCATGACGGTCATCAGGAAGGTTTTGTCGCCGTTCGCGGAAGCGATGGCTTCCTTCAGAAGCGCCTCCTGCTCCGGCGTGCCGTTGAACGGAACTTTGCTGATTTTCTTGACCATTCTGTGTTTTCCTCCATGAATTATAGAAATAATATCAATAACCGAATCTCAGACGCCGGAAAAACGGCGTCACATTAGCACATAGCTAAACAGCTAACATTATAACACAAGTTTTTCGGCAGGTAAAGAGATATGTCGAAAAAAATTCCCCGTAATTCGAGGAAATTTTTATGAAAATCACTTGTTTTTTGAGATCAGCGCAGATATAATGAGTGAGAATAAAAAATTGGAGGCAATTTCATGGAAAATAAGGTACTTGTGGAAACCTCTGCAAGACACGTACACGTCACGCAGGAGCATCTGGAAATCCTCTTCGGCGAGGGATATGAGCTGACCAAGAAAAAGGATCTCTCCCAGCCCGGCCAGTTCGCCTGCAACGAGAGAGTGGCCGTCATCGGCCCGAAGAACCAGTTCCCCGCCGTTTCCATCCTCGGTCCCGTCAGAAAGGCGACGCAGGTGGAGCTTTCCGCTTCCGACGCCCGCTCCATCGGCGTGACCGCTCCCGTGCGCGAGTCCGGCGACATCGCCGGTTCCGGCGGCTGCAAAATCGTCGGCCCCAAGGGCGAGATCGAGATCAGCGAGGGCGTGATCGTCGCCAAGCGCCACATCCACATGACCCCCGCCGACGCTCAAGCTTTCGGCGTAGAGGACAAGCAGGTGGTCAGCGTGAAGATCGATTCCGCCGAGCGTTCCCTGATCTTCGGCGACGTGGTGGTCCGCGTCAGCGAGAACTTCGCGCTTGCCATGCACATCGACACCGACGAATCAAACGCGGTGCTGGCGCCTGCCGGCGTGATGGGCGAAGTCATCAAATAAGCTGCCTTTGCTGAGGACGTCCGCTGATCCGGCGGACGTCTTTTTTTTGTAAAATACTTCCTGTTTTCGCTTCGATTGACTGACATAATATCGCCGCCGCAGGATATCATAAAATATTGCGGAGGTGATTTATGATGCGAAAAGTGATTCGTAAGCTGAACCTGCTCGCCGCCGTGATCAGCACGCTGCTGCTGGTCGCGGTCGCCTACGGAGACAGGCGTCTGCCTGATCTGATTACCACCTGCGCAGACGAAGTCAGGTTCAACGTATTATACACCGTCACCGCGAATTCGGACGCGGTGGCGGTTTCCGCCGGAGAGACAGATTCCCCCACAGGAGCGACGCTGCGGCTGCTGGGGACGATTCCCGTCAAGAACGTATCGCTGAACAAAACGGAGCGGCGTTACGTTTCGCCGGGGGGCGAGCTGATCGGTATTCTGCTGCGCACGCAGGGCGTGCTGGTAGTGGGAACGGAAAGCTTTCTTTCGGAAGGGAAAAACGTTTCCCCGGGCACCGAAGCGGGGCTGAAGACCGGCGACGCGATTCTGTCCGTCAACGGTGAAGAGGTCGGCGCCAATCAGGACTTTTCCGCCTTGATCGAGCAGAGCGGCGGCGCGGACCTTGCCGTGAGATACAGCCGTAACGGAACCGTCGGGCAGACCGTCCTGAAACCTCGGAAATCCGACGCCACGGGCAAGTGCAAATGCGGGCTGTGGATCCGGGACAGCACCAACGGCATCGGCACGCTGACCTATACGGACCTGGCCGCCGGCACCGTCGCGTCCCTCGGGCACGGCATCTACGACGTGGACACCAACGAGATCCTGAACGCGTCCGGCGGCGAATTCCGCTCCGCCACGCTTATCGGCGTGACCAAGGGCAGCGTCGGCGCGGCGGGTGAACTGCGGGGCATGATCGGCGAGCTGCCTTTGGGGGAATTGTCATTCAACTGCGACGGCGGCGTTTACGGCAGGATGCAGCACCCGCCGGAGCGCAGCGACCTGATCGCCGTCGCCATGGAGGACGAGATCGTCTGCGGGTCGGCACAGATCATTGCGACGGTAAAGGACGGGGAGAAAACCTGTTACGACATTGAAATCGAAAAGATCAACCGCGCCAATAACGCGGGGACGAAAAACATGGTGATCCGGGTGACAGACCCG
This sequence comes from Oscillospiraceae bacterium, assembly GCA_902788995.1. Classification (GTDB taxonomy): domain Bacteria; phylum Bacillota; class Clostridia; order Oscillospirales; family Acutalibacteraceae; genus RUG806. The sequence continues at coordinate 6,067 of CADAMO010000016.1, read as the reverse complement.
GCGCTGATCGAAACGACCGGCGGCATCGTGCAGGGCATGAGCGGCTCCCCCATCGTGCAGAACGGCATGCTGGTGGGCGCAGTCACCCACGTGTTCCTCAACGATCCGCTGAAGGGCTACGCCATTTTCGCGGATAAGATGCTGGCGCTGTCGGATTCCGTCAATCCGGCGGAGGCGGCGTAAAAATGAAAGAAAGCGTCGGCGCAATGCTGCGTCTGACGCTTTCGTGTTGTTTAAATCGGAATCGGGATCAGTCGTCTTCCTTCTTCGACCTTCTCTTGCCGGCCTTCTTTTCTTCCTTCTCGGCGGCCTTAGCGGCTTCCTGCGCGGCCTTTTCCTCCGCCGCTCTGGCGTTGGCGGTGTCGTTGGTCTGGATGGCCCAGCGCATCAGCTTCATCTTGGTGCGGTCCGCGCCGGTCTCGATGACGATGGAATCCTCCTTCACCGTCACGACCCTGCCGTTGATACCGCCGATGGTGGTGATCTCGTCGCCGATCTGAACGGAATCGCGCAGCTTCTGATCCTCCGCCTGCTTTTTCTTCTGGGGACGGATCGTGATGAAATACATGACGACCATCACGCCGACCAAAAGAACGATCATCATGACAGGGCTGCTGCCCTGCTGGCCGTTGGCGGTTCCGCTTGCCGCCGGAGCGCCCATGCAAAGATAATTGAACAGCATTGAATTTCCTCCAAATAACATAATAAATGAATTATAACCAAAACATTCCGGAATTGCAAGCTTTTTTCAAAATTAATCGTCAGACGGCGCTCTTTTGTCCAGCACGCCGATATATTTTTGGTAAAACGCCTCGTAATTCCCCTCTTCCAGCGCGGCTCGGATCTTCTCCATCAAAGTGTTATAGAACCAGAGGTTGTGCATCACGCAGAGCCGCAGCGCCAGCACCTCCTTCGCCTTGTGAAGGTGGCGGATATAGGCGCGGGAGAAACGGCGGCACACCGGGCAGTCGCATTGTTCGTCGATGGGGCACTCGTCCTTTTCAAACCGGGCGTTATTGATATTCAGCACGCCGTTCCACGTAAACAGATGGCCGTGACGGGCGTTGCGGGAGGGCATGACGCAGTCGAACAGGTCCACGCCGCGGCGGACGCCCTCCAGTATATTGCCGGGGGTGCCAACGCCCATCAGGTAGCGGATCTTATCGGCGGGCATATAGGGCTCCACCTGAGAGATCACGTGGTACATGGTCTCTGCGGGCTCCCCTACCGCCAGGCCACCGATGGCGTAGCCGTCCAGGTCAAGCCTGGCGATCTCCTCCATATGGCGGATGCGCAGATCGTCAAAGGTGCAGCCCTGATTGATGCCGAAGAGCAGCTGGTGGGGGTTGACCGTCCCCGGGAGGGCGTTCAGCCGGTCGTGCTCCTCCTTGCAGCGAATCAACCAGCGGGTGGTGCGCTCGCAGGACATCTTCGCGTACTCATATGGCGCGGGGTTTTCCACGCACTCGTCAAAAGCCATGGCGATGGTGGAACCGAGGTTGGACTGGATGCGCATGCTCTCCTCCGGCCCCATGAAGATCTTCCGTCCGTCGATGTGGGAATGGAAGGTGACGCCCTCCTCCTTGATGGCCCGCAGCTGCGCCAGGGAAAACACCTGAAAGCCGCCGGAATCCGTCAGGATCGGCCCCTGCCAGCCGGTAAAACGGTGCAGGCCTCCCATCTCTTTGATGGCCTCATCGCCTGTGCGCACGTGCAGGTGATAGGTGTTGCACAGCATGACCTGACAGCGGATATCCGCCAGATCGTAGGCGGAAAGCCCGCCCTTGATGGCGGCAACGGTGGCCACGTTCATAAAGCCGGGGGTTTTGACCGTTCCGTGAACGGTCTCAAACTCACCCAGACGGGCAAAGCCGTCTTTTTTGATCAGACGATACATTCAATTCCTCCTCCGTTCAGATACTGTCGGAGATGTAACAGGCGTCGCCGAAGCTGAAGAAACGGTACTCGTTTTCAATGGCGACCTGATAGGCGTGCAGGGCGTTTTCCCGGCCGCAGAAGGCGGAAACCAGCATGATCAGCGTGCTTTCCGGCAGGTGGAAATTGGTGATCAGCGCGTCGATGCACTTGAATCGATAGCCGGGATAGATGAAGATATTGGTGGAGCCGGAGCAGGCCTTCACCAAGCCGTTTTCGTCGCTGACGGATTCCAGCGTGCGGCAGCAGGTGGTGCCGTTGCAGACGATCCGACCGCCCGCGCGCTTTGTCTCATTGATCAGGTCGGCGGCCTCCTGCGAAACGGAGTAGTTCTCATAGTGCATGTTGTGGTCCTCGATATTCTCCGTCTTCACGGGACGGAAGGTGCCGATGCCCACGTGCAGCGTGATATAGGCGATCTTCACGCCCTTAGCCGCGATCTTTTCCAACAGCTCCGGGGTGTAATGAAGGCCGGCCGTAGGCGCGGCGGCGGAACCGTTGGGCTTGGCGTAGACCGTCTGATACCGTTCCTTATCCTCCAGCTTTTCGGTGATGTAATGGGGCAGGGGCATTTCGCCGATAGCCTCCAGCTTTTCAAGGAAAATGCCCTCGTAGTCGAACTTCACCTTACGGTTGCCGTTCTCCATCACTTCGGTCACCGTACCGGTCAACACGTTGTCGCCGAAGGTGAAGACGGTCCCCTCCTTAGCTCGCTTGCCGGGTCCCGCGATACACTCCCACACGTCGTTGCCGAGGTTATTCAGCAGCAGAAATTCCACCTTCGCGCCGGTCCCCTGCTTCACGCCGTAAAGACGGGCGGGAAGGACGCGGGAGTTATTCAGCACAAGGCAGTCCCCCGGGTTGAGATAATCAAGGATATCGTAAAAATGCCGATGCGCCAACGCGCCGGAATGGCGGCCGATCACCAGCAGCCGGGAGTGGTCCCGCTGCTGCGCCGGGGTCTGGGCAATGAGGCGCTCGGGAAGGTCAAACCAAAAATCACTTTTTTTCATAGCCAATGTCACTTTTTTTCATGGGATTCAACTTGACTTATCAGGTCAATGATGCTAAAATTGCAAATTATAATATCATATTCTGCGGGATTTAGCAAGTCAAAACAGCAAATTTTGAATATAATATTGATTGAGGAGGTACCAATCAATGGAAAAACAGTATAAGGTGGGCGTCATAGGTGCCACCGGTATGGTCGGACAGCGGTTCATCACCCTGCTGGCGGATCATCCGTGGTTCAACATCACCGTGCTGGCTGCCAGCGCCAGAAGCGCGGGCAAGACCTATGAGGAGGCCCTGAACGGCAGATGGGTCATGAAGACCGAATGCCCGGAATTTGTCAAACAGATGACCGTGCTGGACGCCACGGCGGATATCGACAAGATCGCCTCTGCGGTGGACTTCGTCTTCTGCGCGGTGGATATGAAGAAGGACGAGATCAGAGCGCTGGAAGAGGCCTACGCCAAGGCCGAGTGCCCCGTGGTCTCCAACAACAGCGCCAACCGCTTCACCCCCGACGTACCCATGCTGATACCGGAGCTCAACAACGACCACATCAAGGTCATCGACGCGCAGAAAAAGCGCCTCGGCACCAAGCGCGGCTTTATCGCGGTGAAGTCCAACTGCTCCCTGCAGAGCTACGTGCCCGCCCTCTATCCGCTGGATGCAAAATTCGGCGTGGAGGACGTGCTGGTGTGCACCTATCAGGCGATTTCCGGCGCGGGCAAGACCTTTGAGCGCTGGCCGGAGATGATCGACAACGTGATCCCTTATATCGGCGGCGAAGAGGAAAAGAGCGAAAAAGAACCCCTCAAGATCTGGGGCAAGGTGGAAAACGGCGAGATCGTTCCGGCGACCCGTCCCAACTTCACGGCCCAGTGCCTGCGCGTGCCGGTTTCCGACGGCCACATGGCGGCGGTGTTCGTGCGCTTCAAAAACAAGCCCACCAAGGAGCAGATCCTGGAGGT
>CADAMO010000016.1:0-2128 GCA_902788995.1 Oscillospiraceae bacterium | reverse complement strand
GATCCTGGAGGTATGGAAAAACTTCAAGGGCCGTCCCCAGGAGCTCTCTCTCCCCCACGCGCCCAAGCAGTTCCTCAACTATTTTGAGGAGGACAATATGCCCCAGACCAAACTGAACCGTGATCTGGAGGGCGGAATGGCAGTCTCCATCGGCAGACTGCGCGAGGACACCCAGTACGATTACAAATTCGTATGTCTGTCGCACAACACGCTCAGAGGCGCCGCCGGCGGAGCCGTACTGGCCGCCGAGCTGCTCTGCGCGGAAGGCTATATCGAACCGAAAAACGATTAAAGGTGTTTTCTGTTTGAAACGACACATCTTCAGCGGCTGCGGCACGGCGCTGATCACGCCCTTTGACTGTGAGACCGGACGGCTCGATCTGCTGTTTTTTGAACGGCTGATCCGGTTCCAGATCCAGGGAGGCGCGGACGCGCTGGTCGTGGCGGGGACGACGGGAGAATCCCCCGTTCTGACAGCGGAAGAAAAAGCGCGACTGTTTGAAACGGCGGTAAACGCGGCGGGCCGCAAAGTCCCCGTGATCGCCGGCACCGGCTCCAACGACACTGGGGCGGCAGTCAGAAATTCCAATGAAGCGGAAAAAAAGGGAGTTGATGGTCTGTTGATCGTGACTCCCTTTTATAATAAGTGTACGCAGGAGGGGCTCGTGCGACATTATACCTATATCGCGGACCGGGTTTCAACGCCCATTATCGTGTATAACGTGCCCTCGAGGACCGGCGTCAACATTCTGCCGGAGACCTACAAGGCGCTGGCGGAGCATAAGAACATTGCGGCGGTGAAGGAAGCCAACGGGGATATCTCCTCCGTGGCGAAGACCCGGGCGCTGTGCGGGGAAAGCTTAGATATCTATTCCGGCAACGACGACCAGACCGCCGCCATCATAGCGCTGGGGGGCAAGGGCGTGATCTCCGTGGCCTCCAACGTGATACCCGGGGAGATGCACGGGCTCACACAGGCGGCGCTGCAGGGCGACTGCGAAAGGGCGGCGGCCATCCAGCGGAAGTATCAGAAACTCATGAACCTGCTGTTCTGCGAGGTCAACCCGATCCCGGTGAAGGCGGCGGAGGAGATGATGTTCGCAAGGAAGCTGCCCCTGCGCCTGCCTCTGACGGAGCTCACACCGCAAAACCGCGAAAAACTGAAAAGCGAAATGAAATCGCTGAAACTGCTTGACAACGAAAACCTATTGTGCTAATATGACAAAAAAACAGGAGGAATCACGATGAACACGGCCCGCAATGATATGTATTCCTATTCCGTAATGTTCGTACCTGCCAACCATTGGCAGAGGCACGGGCTTTCATCGTTATTCCCTGAACAGTAGGCATATTTTCAGACGGCAAGGAATACGGTGCAGGCTCCGGTGAACGGGAGGCTGCACCGTTTTTTTCTTATTGAGGAGGAAACACCATGAACGACCAGGACTATCTTTCCGCCTATTATCAGAACTACGACGAGGACGGGCGTCTGGCGTCGCGGCATGGGTCGGTGGAATTCCTGACCACCATGCGGTTTATCGAAAAATACCTGTTTGACGGCGCAAAGATCATCGAGATCGGCGCGGGGACGGGACGGTATTCTCACGCGCTGGCGCGCCGAGGCTTTTCCGTTGACGCTGTGGAGCTGACGGAATGTAATATCGAGGTCTTCCGGCGGAACACTCTACCGGACGAGCCTGTGACCGTCCGGCAGGGCGACGCCCGGGACCTTTCCGATTTTGACGACGAAACCTATGATATCGCGCTGCTGCTGGGACCGATGTATCATCTTTACACAAAAGAAGACGCGATGCAGGCGCTGCGGGAGACCCTGCGCGTCACCAAGCCCGGCGGCGTGGTCTTCGTCTCCTACTGCATGACCGACCCCAGCATCATCGGCTATGGATTCAAAAAGGGACATATCCATGAACTGTTGAAAGATCAATTGGTAGACCCCGTCGCCTTCCGGGCGTTTTCCGAGCCGAAAGAGATATTTCAGTTATACCGAAAATCCGATATTGACGAAATGATGGGACAGCTTCCCGTGTCAAGATTGCATTTCGTCGCCACGGACGGCTATACCCATCACATGCAAGAGACGGTGGACGCCATGGACGACGCCACCTTC
>CADAMO010000015.1 GCA_902788995.1 Oscillospiraceae bacterium | reverse complement strand
CGTCGCCCGTCAGCGTCTCAAAACGGCATTTATCGCCGTCTCGCAAAAAGGCCGCCAGCGCGATCACCGCCCCCCGCTTGCGCTCAAAGCCGGTGTATTCCCCCTCGGTGGGGGCGTAGACGCGCCGCCGTACCGCCGCGGCGAACCCGCCGCCGAAATCCCGGTTCAGCCGCCCGACGACCCGCTCCACCGCCGCCGTGTCCGCCGCGTCCTCGGGCAGGTCCGGGGTGGGGGCGTTTTTCTTGTCCAGCAGCAGCATCACCCGCACGCCCTCGTCGGCATTGGCGGTATAAAGATCCGACAGGTGCGCGTAAAGCTTTTCGCTGTCGCCGGCGGCGGGCAGCAGGCCGCTGACCGTGATCAGCACCGCGTTGTCCTTCGTGACCGGCATATCCCCGTCCATGGCGCACAGGGGCTGCGCCGGAAACAGCCTTCCCCGCAGCCGCTCGGTCAGGGGAAACAGCGCCGCCGAAAGGGGCAGCCACAGCAGCGGGGCGTAAAGAAGCTCCCCCGCCCACAGCGCCGCGCCGACGGCGCAGCCGAGAAAAAACAGCGCCTCCAGCGCCAGAAAGACCGCCGCCGCTTTCGTCTTGTCCTTCCGCAGCGGGAGGTAAAAGCCGATGTGCCGGTCGTCTGTGGCCCCTGCTGCCTTATTCAGCGCCGCTTGGGCAAAGCCCTTTTCGCTGACGCCCTGTTTTTTCGCGCCGCATATCACAGCCCGCCGGTAGAGCGCCTGCGTCTCTTTGCTCATGGCCGCATATTCCCCGGTGGGGTCTGCGGCCAGCAGCTGTTCCGCTTCGCAGGTCCTTCGCGTCAGCTCGTCAAAATCCACGTGGCGCAGGGCAAGCAGCGACCGGACGCAGGCGCAGACGTTTTCCGCCGCCTCGGCGTCGCCGGTCAGCTCCTTTTGCGCCGCCCTTGCCGCTTCGCAGGCAAAAAAGGCTCCCGCCGCGGCGGGCAGCAGCGTACAGTCGGAAAGGGACGGCCCGAAGGCGGCGATCTGCCGCGTCAGGGCGTTTTCATTCGGCAGCACCCCGCCGGGGCAGCAATCCCCCCACAGGGAGAGGAGCTTATGGAACCGCTCTTTGCCGTCGCGCTTTGCCGCGCTTTTGGCGTCCTCCAGCGCGCTGAGCAGGGCAGGCAGGTTATCGGTGATCCACGCCGCCGCGTCGGTTTCCCGTCCGGTTTTCTCCGCTTGTTTCACGTATTGCATCAGTTGCCTGCGGCAGCTGCGCAGGTATTCCGTCGTTGTTTTCATGTCCGCTTCCGGAAGGAATGCTTCCGTCGTCTCCTTTTTACGGTTTGCAGGAAGTGTTGACGGACCGGCGGTTTTTTATGCCGAAAAAAAGGGAGGGGGCGCTTCCCTTGCGGAAAGCGCCCCGGTAGGAGATAGGTGTGTGGAAATCGTTGGAAGGATCAGCCTTTGCCGATCAGCCTCTCTTGAAGAGGTTTTTGAAGAAGCTGACGATCTTCTGGAAGAAGTCGACGATCTTCTGCCACAGGCCGGCAATGCCGGTTTTGCTGCCGCCGTCGTCCTGTTCGCCCTGCTCGCCTTCGTTACCGGCGCCGGGCATCGGGTTCTCGCAGCGGTCGCAGACGCCGTCGTTGTTGTCGTCCACGTGGCCGAGGGCGGGCACTTCCTCCTGCGCGGTGAGTACCTTGCCGCAGTCGGCGCATTGCAGGCCTTCGGTCTTACCGGCGGCGGTGCAGGTGGCTGCCACGGCGGGGATGGCTTCGGTGTTGGCATGGTCGCAGGCAAAGTCCGCCAGCAGGCCGCTTTCTCTCACCAGGTCAAGCAGCGCGGGAAGGATGTGCGTCCTGCGCGCATTGATGCTTACCATGTTGCGGGCCGCAATGCCCTGATCGCTGGCGGCGCCGGTGAACTCTTCCTGTACGGTCTCGGAGGCCGTGTAGAGCTGGGCTTCCACCGTATCCGGGAAGAAGGCGTCCACAATGTAGTCGGAGGCGTTGATCAGCGCGTAGGTGACCGGTACGCCGCCCGCGATGGCGTCTTCCTTCACCTCGAACAGGGCCAGGAAGTCGCCCAGGTCGCCGTCAAGGGCCTTGTCATAGAAGGAGGATCTGACCGCGGAGACGGAGGTGTAGTTGCTGAACATGCTGTTCATGGGCAGCACCGCGTTGGCGACCACGTTGATTCTGCCCCAGACGTCCTTCATGCCGTCCGCGTTGCCGGAGGCGATCAGCAGGCCGTTGGTGAGACCGATGAAGCGGTCGGTCAGCGCGCTGAGGGTGGTCTGCCAGTCGTCGCTCTTCTTGACGTTCAGCTTGAAGGCGACGGTGCCGAGGCCGAGATCAAAGTCGTCGTTGGCCTTGCCGATCAGCTCGTTGGCGGCGGCGTTGATCTTGTCGGTGGCGTAGGTGGCGGCGTAATAGAGGATGTCGACGATCTTGCCCATGATGGCGTCTTCCGCGCCGTCCTCTTTCACGTTGGCGTAGTCAATGGGGGCGTAGGTATAATCCCAGCCTTCCAGGTCGATGGCGTTTATCACCTTGCCCAGCACCATATCCACGGCGGCAGCGGCAATGGCGTCAAGGGTGTCGAGGTTTTCCACTCTCATGTGGAAGTCATAGAAGATGCTGTCGGGGTCATCCTCGGCCAGCAGGTCGCAGGCCACGCGGATGCCGCAGTCGAGGGCGTTCTCCACGGAGGAGAAGTCCATATCGTAGATCATGCCCGCGTTGAAGCCGTGTGCGGAGGCGAATACCGCGCTGATGTCGGCTCCGTCCGCCAGGGCCACGAAGGTGTCGCGGTCGATATATTTCTTCATGGTATCCAGCAGGCCGGAGACCTTGTCGCAGATCTTCTGCAGGTTGGCATACAGATGGGTGTTGTCGCCGTCTTCAATGCCGAGATAGGCCATGCCTGCGTCGGAGGCGATCATGTCAACGGCCTTGTAGAGGATGTGGTTGACCTGACCCACGGCGCCCTTGTACTGGTCGTAACCGGCCATTACGTCAAGCAGGGTCTCGTCATATTCGGCGTCGGCGTCGATGTAGCTGGCCAGCGCCTTGATCTGATTCAGCTCTTCGATCTCGCCGTTCAGGTTGTTCATCACGATGGTGACGAACGCCGGATCCGCCAGCATATCGCCGATGGCCGTTTTGATGGTGCTGACCACCATCGGCTGCACCAGGGAATTGGCGAAGGAGTAGACGCCGCCCAGATTGACGACGGTGGCGTCGGGATCCAGCAGGTTCGCGGTGACGGTCGCCTCAATGGGAGAGGTGATGTTGACCTTGGCGGTGGCGCTTTCCACCTTCACCTGCACGGCGAAGGAATCCTCATCCTTGTAGGCCTTATAGGAGAAGGTCGCCTGCGCGTCGGAAACGTTGAACGCAACGGTCGTTCCCACCGCGTCCACGGAACCGCCCTTGCCGTTGACGTAGTCCTGCAGGTAGGCGATCAGGGCTTCTTCCACATCGCTGAGCTTGATGTCAAGGTTCATCAGCTCTTCTTCGTTAAAGGTCGCCTTGGTCTTGAAGTATTTTCCCCAGGCTTCGGCGGCGCCGGCCACCAGCGCCTTGTCGGCGGGGGTCATTTCGGAGTTTTTCTTTACTTCAATGCCAAGGTCTTCGTCCGCGTACTGATCCAAAGTATCCTTGGCCTGGTCGTTGGCGTAGATGGTGGGCATATAGTCGTTCATTTCCGCGCTGGCGGGATGATAGGTGGCGTAGGTCTCGTTGTTTTCGTGACCGATGGTCAGCACGGGGGGGCTCCACGTTCACGCCGGCCTCAACGACCTTCACCATGCCCTGCAGCGCCTTGAGGAAGCCTTCCAACACGCCGTCCAGTTGGCCCTTATAATCGTTCTGCAGCAGGCCGATGAATTCCTTCACAAGGGTATAAACGTCGGTGGTGCGCAGGTCCATGGCCTGAACGGCGGCCTTGCTGTTTTCGGAAAGCACGTCGCCGAAGAGCTTCAGGAAGCAGTCCTTCACGCCGTTGCTGATGGTCAGGTCAAAGGTCTCCGCGCGGCTGCCGTCCGCGTTCTTGGGGATTTTGTAGCCCATCTCGCGGGCGATCTCCGCCACGAACTTTTCCTGAATGTTGCCGGTGACCAGATAGTCCTCATAGAAGGTCTTGATGGGGTCGCCGTCTTCCAGCGTCTCGATGTATTCGCCCACCTTGCCGTAGTCGAACACCTGATCGTCCCAGCGGAACACCTTGCCGAAGACGTCGGCGTTGTCCGCCATGAACTGGAAGATGCCGTAGAAGAAGTTGACGTCGCCGCCCTCGCGGGTGACCAGCGCGTCGGTGTTAAGGCTTGCAAAGTCGCCTTCGAGATCGGCGACGTGGTCTTTCAGACCGATCAGGGAATCAACGCCTTCAATTTTGTACTGGGCCAGCTCGGCAACGCCGAGGCTGTCCACGAATGCGTTGAAATCCGCCGCCTCGTCGGCGATCCGGCGATCGAGCCAGTCCAGAATGATACCGGCGATCTGGTCATAGGTCAGATTGGCGGTGTCGCCGTCCGCCACGGAGCCCGCGTCGTAGGGCGCGTAGGCGGAAGCGGGGTTGTCAATGGTTTTTTCCGCCGCAAACGCGACGGAGCAGCACGTCAGCGCCATTATCACGCTGAGAATGACCGCTAACATCTTTTTCATGGGATAGATCCTCCTGTCATTTTTTTGAAGCAGTAAGCAAAGTTTTTACCCTTCTGCCTAAAATTGTATGCCCCGAAGGAAAAACAAGCAAGCGACAAAAAACTCGGAGTTGTCACACATGGTGCAACAACTCCGCAATAATTATTGAATTCTGTTGATTGTGCACAAATCCGCTCTCAGAACCCGGGCGGCGTTTCCGGCAGATTCAGCCCTTCCGCCGTTTCCAGCTTCACGGACATGCGCAGCACAAGTCTCGCGTCGGCGGCGGTGATCTTCCGCTCTGCGGAAGGCGCGTCCACGTCCGCCCACGCCTGCATCTCCGGCGTGAATTCCTCCAGCTTGACAGAGTACCGCAGGATCAGCCGCGCGTCGGCTGCGGTGACCCTGCCGTCGAAATCCACGTCGCCCCAGCTGTATTTGAATAGTTTTGCGTAAAGGGTCGCGTCCTTGTCCGTTCCGGCGGCGATCTTCGTCACCGGGTCGCCGTCATAATTGACGTTGTCGTACCAGCCGAGGAATTGATACAGCTTCACGGCGGGGGCCAGGGGCTGCAGGACGATCTCGTCGTCGATGCAGCGGGTCGCGGGGTTGGGATTGTTGAAGAATTTATCCGCGTCGGGATCGCGCAGGTCGTAGTTGAGTTTGTAGGGGATCGCCGTCCACTTGGCGTACAGCGTTTTTACGCCGGTATCGGTGCCCTTGATCTCGGTAACCTTCTCTTTAAACGCCATGTCGGCGAACCAGCCGTCAAAGGTATATCCCGTGCGGGTGGGCGACTGCAGCAGGATCCCGTTGCCGTAGGTGTAGTTGTCGGGATTGCCGCCGTTCCAGGCGTCCTCCAGCCCCAGCACGTAGACGATATCCCACCGGCCGAGGATCCACTTGGCGTAGAGCGTCACGTCTTCGCTTTCATTGAGAAGATAAGCGCCTTTTTCCTCGCTGTAGGGCAGCTTGCCGTTGTTCAGATCCTTGTCCGGATACCAGCCGTCGAAGAGATAGCCGGTCTTCTCGGGGGCGTAGATCAGCGTCTCGTTGGCGCCGCCCGGATTGATCTGATAGGAGGCGGGGTTCTTTGCGTTGTTGGTATAGTCCTTGCCCGCGCCGGCGTAGGTGATGGTTTTTACCGGCAGCTCCCAACGGGCGTAAAGCGTCATGTTGCCCTTCATGGAGGCATAGGAGAGGGAAGTCACCTTGCCGCCGCCCTGGGCCGCGTCGTACCAGCCCAGGAACCTTGCTCCGCTGTATTCCGCGTCGTTGATCTTAACCGTTCCGTCGTCTGTATAGATGCGCTCGGGGTTGGGATTATACATGCTGTCCGTCACCGCGCCGAAATCGTAGCTGACGGTATGGAAGGGCAGCTCCGTCCATTTGGCGTAATAGGTGCGGCTGGCCTTTTCGGCGGTGTTGAAGGATTTGATCTGCGTTCCCTTGGCGAAGTCTTTGGTGGTGAACCAGCCGTTGAAGGTGAAGTGCTCCTGCGCGGGGATATAATCCCCGGAGGTCAGATCCACGTTGACCAGGGTGTCCTCGTCGAACTGCTCCAGCTGATGGGAACCGTAAGGGAAGGAACCGCCGTTGGTTTCGTAGCGGATCGTGAACTTGCCGGTCAGGTTCAGTTCCGCCGGGTCGGAATAGCCGGTGCGGATGCGGACGGCCTCGTTTTCTCCCAATACGAAGCGGTAAATGTCATATTCGCTTTCGTTTTCAACTATTTCGTCGTCAACGCCGATGTGGCCGAGCAGTACGGCGCGCACACAGACCCGGTCGTTCGTCTGATAACCGGCGGCCTCGAGCTTCTGATAAAAACCGTAATAATTGTCGTCGAATTCCGCATAAGGCACATACGGATCGCCCCAGCGCTCCAGAATATACCACGGGCCGTCGTTGACGCGCAGTTCAAAACACAGGCTTGGTTCGTAGCGTTCTTCGTCAACGTATTCTTCGCGTTTTTCTTCCGACAGCGCGGCGTATCTTACCAGCGCGGTCTCGGTGGCGGCGGGCCAGCGCACCGCAAGACGGTGATTCGCGGCCTTTACGGTCTCGCCGTCACGCTCGTCTTCGTAGCGGTCCACGGCCAGCAATTCCAGCGTGGGCGCGTTGTCCGTCAGCAGCGCGGCTTTGTCCGGCACGCAGTTCTGCGCCTCGGGGGAGGCCTTCGCGTTGTTGAAGGTGCTCACGCCGCTCCAGGCGGAATAGGTCACGGTCTCAAATTCAAGGTTCCCGGCGTTTTCGTTTGTGGAAAGGTGCGTAAACACGCGGTAACGGGCCTTGACGCTGATGGTCTCCTTGTTGAAATCCACCATGCAGCCCTTCCACGCTTTATCTCCGTCGGGATCATAGTCGCCCTGATACTCGCCCCTGCCCTGCAGCAGCGTCCGGTTGTGCTTGTCGATGACGGCTTTCGCTTCGCCGCTGTCTTTGTAGGCGGCGTAAAAGCAGCTTCCCGCCCCGTCGAACAGCCGGATATCATTATACAGATTGCAAATGCCGATATTCTTATTCGGCAGGTCGTCGTATTCGTAAATGCCGTCGTCGTCAAGGTCGTATTCGGTGGGCTGCTCGTAGTACAGCGATTCCGGATCTTCGTCCAACGTGTTGACCCAGTTCGCGCCGCCGTCAAAGGAATAGGCGAACTGCACGCCGACCCGGAACGTGCATCCTCCGATGTCGTCCTGATCCGTGCCGAGCATGTCGGCAAACATGCGGTCTTCATTTTCGTCGGCGGAGTAATACAGGTCGGCAAGCGCCTTCAGCTCGCCGCTGGCGCGGTAATGCGCGGTCACCCACGTGCCGTTTTCGTTCGATTCCTGCTCGAGGAAGATGATCCCGGGCGCGGAAGTGAGCTTGAACGTGTGGCTTTTCGCGTCCCACGGCGACGTGCCCGCCGGCACGGCAAATGCGGGCAGAACGACGGTGAACGCCAGCGCCAGCGCCAACAGTACGGATAAAAATCGTTTCATGACAATTCCCTCCAAAATGAATGAATGTATTAAATGAGAAATGAACGGTCATTCGTTTCCGGCGTTTGCCCGGAATGCGTAGTACTCATGCACCAGACTGCGGTAGCCCAGGCGTTTCAGGTCTTCATATCTTGCGTTGTAGCGGGCTTTGGTATGGGTTCCGGTCAGCAGGTAGCGCAGGCAGTCCTGGGCGTAGGCGTCGATCTGCCGCAGGCATTCGTCGGTGGTCAGCACCGGGAAAAACCAGTAGGCCCAGGTCAGCTCGTTGTCGGCGGGGTTCTCGAACAGCTTGGCGTTGAACACCCGGATAAACGCTGCGGCGGCCTTTTCCCCGCCCAGTTCGTTGCGCTTTGCCCAGCGGGCCAGCGCCCGGGTCTTGCGTCGCATCTTCTGCTTCATTTTGGTCAAGGACGCCGGGGCCAGGTCGGTGACGCCGTTCCGGTAACGGAAGCCCAGATACGTCCAGCCCTCCTCCGGGGAGGTGAACTCCTCCTTGTCCGGGTTGAGGGCCAGCCCCTTTCCCGCGAGAAAGTCCCGGATGAAGTCGGCGTGCGCCTGTGTCTCTTCTTTCGTCGGCGCAAAGACGATGATATCGTCGGAATACCGGGCGTAAGGGATCTCCAGGGCGGCGAAATGCGCGTCCAGCTCCCGCAGATAGAGGTTGGCGTAGAAGGCGGAAAGGGGCGTGCCCGCCATGATGCCCTTTTGCTCCACGACGGGAGCGCCGTTCTCCAGCGCCTCCGGCTCTTCCAGCAGCCCGCGCAGAAAGGCGAGCAGCCGCGGATCGTCAGAGAGGACCGCCTCCAGCTCCGCTGTCAGCCGCTCCACGGGGATGGAGTTGAAATAGTTGCTCACGTCCGCCTTGTAGGCGTACAGCCCGTCCATGCCGGGGAGACGGCGCAGCCGCAGCACCGCGTCCTTGGCGGCGCGGCCGGGGCGGAACGAATACAGGTTTCCCGCGAAAACGCCGTCGTATTTTCGCAGCAGCAGCCAGGTCAATAACTTCAGCACCGTGTTTTCGGCGTCGGGGTAGCGGTACACCACCCGCTTTTTCTGTGAGGAGGTCTTGCTGACGACGGACCGCTGCGGCAGGGGAAAGCGGTCGCCCCGGGCGACGGCCTCGCACACGGGCCGGTAGCCCTGTCCGTCAATAAAGCCTCTCAGTTCTTTCAAAAACCGTTTCGGGCAGGCCAGGCCCGCTTTGTATTCGTAAAAGGCTTCCCAGCGCTCTGGCCGGGAGAGTTCATCCAGCAGCGACATGACAAAAAAAGAAAAACAGAGGAAGAATAAATTAAATCCATGAAATTCATGGATGTACCGGGCCGTACACATGCCGACTGCCTGCGAAGTCTGATACCGTTCTGATCCTCAGTGATACATCATCTGCGGCGGCAGATGCCGCAGCAGACATGCGAATCGGAATCGTACGAAAATGGCCGTGCCGGGTCCGCCGCAGGCGCAAGGCGTTCTTCCTCTGTTTTATACGAACAATCAATTAAACGGGCAGCGCGTTCTTCACGCGGTCCCTCACGTAAGAGCGGGTGTTCCACCAGCCTTCGTGGTCATAGTAAAAGCGCAGATAGGGCGTTCCCTCCGCTTCACACCGGCGGCGGATGGCCTGGGCGCTGCTGCGCTCGCTTTTCAGCTCCACCACCAGGCGCTTGCCCCCGTCCCGGTAAAAGACGAACAGCGGGGAACGGGCGTCGCGCCCCGGCTCCTGCCGGATCTCGTATCCGGGGAATTCCTCCCGGAACAGCTTGTCGAAATACTGGAGATAGGTGCCGTTGAAGTTGTACTGATTTTCTTCGGCGGGTATCGAATCGTACCAGCCGCTGCCCTGATCGGCGTACTGCGACGCTGTTTGGGAGGGTGACGCCTGCTGCGCCTTTCTGGCGTTTTCAGCGGCTTTTTCCGCTTCGTTCAGCACGGTTTCCGCGGCGTTTTTCAGCATGTCCAGCGGGGATTTGTCGCCGCCTGCGCCGTTCAGCAGTTTAGAAAACAGACTCATGGGATCAACCTCCATGATAATTCCTATTTGATAAATATGATTATATCAGAGAATTGCAATCCAGTCAATCAGCACAATTCATGATTATATTGTAAAAATTTGGATATTATTACCTGAAGGAATATTATTTTGCTTTGTCCACCATGGTAAACGCCAGCTCGCCGCCCTGCGAAAGCTGCGCGTGGGTCAGGTAGGGCGCTACCAGCGGTTCTCCGTTAAATGTCACGGAGGCGACGTAGACGTTTTTCTCCGACTGGTTGCGCACGGTCACGGTCAGGGTCTTTCCCTCCGGCAGAGCGACTGTCGCGCCGTCCACGCAGGGGGAGCCGATCCAGTAGCGGTCCGTGCCGGCGATGGGGTAGAAGCCCAGGGCGGAGAATACGTACCAGCTGCTGATGGTGCCGCCGTCGTCGTTGCCGTCCAGCCCGTCCACCGCGTCGCTGAACCGGTTTTGCAGCGTCCAGCGCACCCATTTCTGGGTCAGGTCCGGCCGTCCCGCGTCGTTGAAGAGGTAGGGAGTCTGGATATCGTGCTGATTGCCGATCCAATAGCCGGTGCCGGGGTCGACGGCAGGGCTGACGCAGGCGGCGTCCTCCATAAAGTCGTTCAGCTCCTTCACGAAAGTCTCATTCCCGCCGAACAGGCCGATCAGCCCCTCCGGGTCCTGGGGCGCGAACCACCGCCAGTGGCGGGCGCTGCCCTCGCAAAAGGCCTTGGAAAGGGAGGTGCCGAAGATGTCGTCATAGAAGGAGGAGTGCCACGGATAGACCGGGCCCCAACTGCCGTCGCTGTTCTTCGGGCGGAAGTATTTCGTCTGCGGGTCCCACAGGTTTTTGTAATTGCCCGCGCGGGAGGCGTAGAGGGCGGCCTCCTCCGTATGGCCCAGCGCTTCGGCCAGCGCCGCCGTGGCCGCGTCCTCCCAGGCGTATTCCAGCGTCTCGCTGACGGAGTAGCGCCTTGCAAGGTCGTCCGGCACGTAGCCGTACTGCTCGTACCGGGCCGCGTCGTCCCGTTCCACCCGGCCATGGTAGGTCCCGTCGGAGGATTTTTTCATCCATTCATAGGCCGCCTCCGCGTCGAAGTCCAGCCCTTTCAGGTAGCTTTCGGTGAAGACGATGTTGGCGGGGTTGCCGAACATGGAGCCGGAATAGCCCGCCCCCATGGGCCAGCGGGGCAGGGTGCCGCCCTGCTGCGCCATGGCCAGAAGGCTCTGCAGACAGTCGTTCTGCACGTCCGGCGCGATCAGCGTATAAAGGGAGTGGACGCAGCGGCAGGTGTCCCACAACGACATATCCGTGCGGTAGGTGAAGCCCTCCGCCCTGTGGGGCTGCTTGTCGAAGCCCAGATATTGCCCGTCCGCCTCGGTGAAATCCGTTGGCATCACCATGGCGTGGTAAAGGGCGGTGTAAAAGATCTCTTTGGTCCTGTCGTCCGCGTCGATGCGGATGGCGGAGAGCCGTTCTTCCCATTTGTCCGCGGCCTGCCGCCGGAGGGCGTCGAAGTCCGCGCCGCCGGTCTCCGCCAGCAGATTGGCCTTTGCGTTTTCGCTGCTGATGAAGCTGATCCCCATCCGCAGGGTCACGGTCTGATCCCGCTTGCCCGCTAAGCGCAGCAGCACGCCGGCCTCCTTGCCGGAGGCGCTGTATTGCTGTGTGTCGCCGCCCTCGGTGTGGGCGGTCACGCCGGAAAGCTCCCCGTTCCATTCGGCGTAGCACCAGACGGGCAGGCCGCCGTAGCGCCCGGCGAAGGTGCCGTCCAGCAGGGCGTAGGCGGTCAGGCTGTTTCCGTCGGGATCCACCTCTATCCGGGCGTCCATCACGCTGCTGCCGCCCACGGCGGAGGCGGCGTCAACGTACAGCCCCGCCGTCTCTTTCGTCCGGAAAGTATAGCGCTGGATCGCCGCGTGGGAGGCGGCCGTCATCTCGCACAGCGCCGCCGCCCCGGGCAGATACACCGCATAATAGCCGGGGGAGGCGGCCTCGTCCCTGTGGGAAAAGGCCATCGCGGCGGGCTTTCCGGCGGTCTTCCCGCAGACGGGCGTCACCCGGAACATCTCGTAATCCCGCGCGCCGGTGCCGGAAAGGCGGCTCATGCTGAAGCCGAGGGTATGCCGGTGCTCATAATAATAGCCGGAGGTGTTGGTCTTGATCTGATTGGCGCCGCCGATGGCGCAGGTATCCGGCCCCACCCGCACGCATCCAAAGGGCACGCAGGCGGCGGGACTGAGCATGCCGCACATCCACGGGATGCCCCCGGTGCCGATCAGGGCGTTGACGTAAGAACCGTATGCCCCGGCGGCGTTCTCCGGCATGGACGCACGGACCCCGCCCCCGGCAAAGGCGCTGCCGAAGAGCATTTCAAGGGTAATGAAGAGGGAAATAAAACGGCGCAGTATGGCGAGCATGATATATTCCTCCAAAAGAATAATTGTCACCTTACGCCAATCATAGCATAAGGTGACGAAAAAATCAATAATGCAGATACCGCAATAAAACGGGAGGAATGTAATCCTCAATGAACCGTTCCTTCTGAAAGTATTGTTCGCTGTAGGCGGGATCGGTGAGAATGATGCGGATCACAAAATACAGATATCCGGAGGCAAAGTATTTGACCGCATAGGTAAGCTCAGGCGTTTCCTGTATTTCCGGGTGGTCCTGCCGCATGATCTTCCACAGCAGCTCCTCCACGGAATTCTTGAAGGCGAGCACAGAAGAATTCTGCCCGAAGTAAAGGCTGATATTCTTCAGAAAACCGCGGTGCTCCAGCAGCCAGCGGTAGCGATGCCGGAAGTAGTTTTCCAGCGTGTGAAGCGACACCTCCGCATCCTCGTCCTCCAGCTCCGGAATGGCCTGCACCTTCATGATCACGTCGAACTTGTCGCAGTAGTAGTTGTAAAAACTGCGCTTGCTGACGCCCGCTTCGGCGCAGATCTCCGTCACGGTGATCTGCTCGATGGGCTTCTTTTCCAGCAGACGGATAAAACCGGAGCGGATTTTGTTCTCAATAGGCGACATACGTTTTTCTCCCTGTTTTCTCGATCGTTGCTTTTTATTTTCTCTTTTTTCTGTGATGCACAGGCTGCTTCTTGTTTTTTGTCCGGATCGGAGAAATCTTTGCCAGCGCTTCGCCCGCTTTCCGGATGTCGATGCGCGGCAGCCGGAGATTCACCGCGCCGTCAAAATCAGGGACGCCTTTTTTCTCTCTGACGACAGTCAGAACCAGCCAGAGCAGACTGCAGACGAACAGGATCGCCATCCAGAACTGCCAGAAAGTCCATCCGGTGTTCAGATAATTCTTTTCCCATACGGTGCTGTGTACCCGGAAGGTTTCCCAAAAGCCTTTTGTGAATGCAAACAGCATGCCTCCGATGGGATAGATATAGCCGGTATGCTTCTTTCCGAACGTAAAGATCAGGACGAGGCAAACAATGACGATCAGCAGAGATGAAAGCGCGTCGTAGATCTGCACGGGGAAGGTGGTATAACCAAGGTCCTCATTCCAGATCCCGTGAGGATCCGCCTCCCCGTAGCAGCAGCCCTTGAGGGTGCATCCTATTTTGACGAAGGTCATGACGCTGTAAACGCCGGGGGCCAGCAGGTCCGTCAGTTTTTTGAACGGCTCCCGGCACAGCAGACAGTATATCAGCCAGAAAACCGGAAGAAACATGGGGATCCCGTAGTTCCGCAGATTTTCAAAATGGTCGTAGGCGCCGTCGCTTGCCGCATACAGCAGCCCGTTTTCGATCCACGCCGTCATCATGGCGGACAAAAAGCCGAAGACGAGCGTGAACAGGCTGTAAAACGCCGTCCTCGGACCGGTGTACCCGAACCGCTTTCTGAGACAGAAATACAGGACGACCACGCTGACGAGTCCGAGAAAGAACATCGTGTTGTACATATCCATGCGTAGGCCGAACAGTGAAAGCGTCTGATACATGGTTTTTTCTCCTTTTAGGTGTTTTCAGTTTCTTTGCGTCCTGCGGGGCAGCGGTTGGGCGGGCTGTGTTTTTGCCAGCGCCGCAATCGAAACGACGGAGGCGACAAATACCACGACGGCGCAGAACTGCCACAAGGTCAGTCCGAAGACCGCATGGCGCATTTCCGGCTCATACCACCGGAGATATTCCACGATGAAACGGACGACGCTGTAGAAGGCGGCCGTCAGGGGATAGGCCATGCCGCGGCGGTAAAACGGGCGCTGTTTCAGAAAGTAACACAGCACGATCACCAGCGCGATCAGCGCCGCTTCCAGCAGCTGCACGGGAAATACCCGGACGTTTTCCGCCCAGACGGTGGGAATGCCCCAACTGCATTCGATTCCGTAGCAGCAGCCGTCGATATGGCAGCCGATCTTGCCGCAGCCCAGCACGATAAAGAAATCCGGCGTCAGCATATCCAGCGTATCCCGGACGCTGACCGGCGACAACGGCTGTTTCCCTGCCGCCAAGCGCTTCTTGCCCAGCGCTCCACGCACCGCTTTTTCAATCAGAACGGTGACGATTTCCAGCAGCGGCGTCAGGATCACCGCCCCGAACATGGCCATCCGGCTGCCGTTCCGGTATCCCATCCGGCTGTGGATGGCGGTATATACCGCGCCGGCCGCCATGGCGCACAGAAATCCGTAGATCACGGTGAGCGAATAGACCCCAACGCGCAGACGGGTCGTTCTGTATTTATAGTAAGTGATCATATTGACTGCCAGCGCGATCACATACCCGGCGGCAAACATCAGCTTTCCCATAGGCGGCTCCTTCTCCTTCTCTTTTTCAATTATTATAAGTTACTTTTTGATAGCTGTCAAACCTATAAGTTTTTCTGATAAAAAATGTTTACTCCTTATTCATAATTTTTTTGTGGATTCACAAGAAAAGTTTACTGTTTGTTCATGAAAACCGCTTGTTTATCTGTGGTTTGCGCCAAAAGCTCCGTTTCGCTTTTGTGGAAAACTCCAAATGCACAGAATGGCGATTGTGGTCATTGAAAAAAACTAAAATAAAAAATATAATATATATGAGTCGTATGTAATTCATATGATGAAGCGGGCAGAAATCAGTTCCGCTGCCGTAAAGACTCTAAGAAAGGTCGTGATCATCCCATGATGAAAAGAACCAACTCCACCCGGCTGCTCAGCCTGTTCCTGAGCCTGCTGATGGCGCTTTCAACCTTCAGTATCCTGACGGTGGAAGCGTTTGCCGCAGGCGAGGGGAGCGTGACGGACGAGCAATGGAATGCTCTGGCCGACGCGCTGCGCAGCGACAACGTGAAATACGCAAATTACAACGGTACCAACACCGTTACGGTGGACGACCCCAGCGGTGACGTGTATACCGCTGCGGCCGCCTATTTTGCTGTTTTGAACAACTATATTTTCAAAGCTACCGGCAGCAGCGGCTCCGAGGCGGAATCCAAGTACAACTACCGTACCTCGTCGCAGGTCCGGGATCTCATCATCACGAAGATGCAGAGCATGATGGGCGACGACTTCACCGCCTACGGCGTTGCCGGCGTCCTGAATTATCTGGGCGGCAACGTGACGGTGAGCGGCAGCACGAACACGACGCAGAGCAGCGTGCCGAAAACAACGGTTACCGTTACGGTGACGCGTTCCTCATCGCTGATGAGTTGCAGCACGCTGGAAGAGGCCGGATCCGTCCCCACGTATTCCTATACGATCAATCATACGAATACGCGGAAGTATAAGCCCTCCGGCTGCGGTGCGAAGGATACGTATTACTGCACCTGCAGCAGCGCCAGTGAATCAACCGGTACGAAAGCGGTCGATCTCAGCAAGCTGACCGCTCTTCAGACCGCGTGCAATGACAACGCGGCGGTCCTCGACGCGGATCAGGCGGGCAAGATCGCCATGGGATACGAGGCGCTGTCGGCGGCGTTCAACGCGGTCAACACCGCAAAGAACGACGCTGTGAAAGCGTTTAACCTGACTATCGTGACCCATTTCTTCTCTGCGGAGCTGGAAAAGCTGGCTGCGCTGGAGGCGGCCATGAAGATCGCCCAGTACGCCCCCATTGTCGACGCGATCAACGGTTACGTTGCCACCGATATCTCTGAATTCGATCTGGCGGCGCTGACGACGATCTACGAAAGCCTGAAGGCGAATTACAACAGCTATAAGGCAATCGGCATCGACGAGGTGTACGCCTATTTCGAGACGGATAACGGGATTCTTGACCGTGCGGCGGTAGACGCCAAGTACGCGGAGATCGAAGACGCCTATCAGCGCGCCTACCTGCGTGAAATCGTCAAACCGTCCATTGACGAGGACGTTGCGCTCTATCAGAGCTACGACGACGACTGGGTGCTGGCGACCGATAACGCCGCCGCCGTCATCGCCGCCGCCGGTACCGCGCTGGACGGCTATGAGGAGACCCTCGGCCAGTATAAGTCCGCGAACGTGGACGCGGTGTTCGGCGAAGCCTTCGTTTCGGGGACCTTCGGCGCGCTGCGCACGGAATTCGACCGCCTGATCGAGGTCAACGACCTGAAAGAGACCTTCGCGCAATATAAAAATGTATATACCGCGGCGTTTGAGCCGGTGACCCCCGACTACACCACCGATCAGCTCTACTCCGTGCTGAACTCCCACGACGCGTGGTATACCGACCTGAAAGCGTTCACCGAGACGCTCAATGAATACGACGCCGTGCTGGCGGAAAAGATCCTCGGCGATCTGGATGCCGCCATGGAAGCGAAAATCGATTCCGTCTACGCCATGCTCAACGCCCGCATCGAGGCCACCGTCAACAACGCCTACGATCTGTATCAGGGATTTGTGGCCGAATACGGCTATACCATTGATATGGCGGACGACGTGACCATCGAGAATTATAACTCTCTGCGGGCTGCCTTCGGGCTGCTCAATCCGGCGCATTATGATTTCCTTGCGGGAACGGAGCATTTCGATATCCCCGAAGAGACCGTTGCGAAATACGAAGAGATCCGCGACGCGGTGTTCGCTTTCGTGAACTACGACGCCTCCAAGGGCCTCTCCGCCTATAAATTCAACCACGCTGAGGTAGAGGATATCATCCGCGCCGTTTCCACCAGGGATTACGCCCGCAACGCGGATTACGACGTGACGGATGAAAAGGTGGAAGCCATCATCGATATGCTGGAGGAGATCCTTGCCTCCGATGCGGTGAAAGAGAAGTTCGATCTCTCCGGCACCGTCGGCGGCGTGCTGGATAACCTCTATACCGACGATTTCCTGAATACGCTGGTGCAGTACGTTTATCCGCTTGTCACCAAGGAATTCGCAAAGGTGTGGGCGGACCTGCCGTCGACCTATGACCTGACGGATCCGGTCACTACAACGCTGACCCTGAGTATTGACGATATGCCCACCGCATTGGGCCATATGGGGCTGAAGCTGCTGCCGAATCTGCTGGCGACGGAAGTGAGCGCCTACCCCGAGGCCGCCGCGCAGCTGGCCGCCGTGCCCGGGACCACCGACTTTGACAAGCCGAACGACCAGTGGGTCACCAACCCCTGGGAGAACGAAAATATCTACGACTCGGAGACCGGCAAGCTGACGCTTGTGTGGGGCATCACGGATAAGGAAAGCTTCCTGAACGCCGCTTCCGCAGCGCTGTCCGGCGTGGCGCCGCTGCTGCTGGCGCTGATCTCCAACAAAACGTTTGCGGTAAGCAATGTGAAGGTGGGAACCGGCAGCGGTACTTACGCTTGTGTCAATATCAACGTCGATCCGATCAACCTGAATATGACGTTCTCGGGTAATCCCGGCTACAATAACGCCGTGGCGCCCATTCTGTCGGCCCTTGGTGCGGATAATCTGCCCAACGGCAATACGCTGACCACCACCCGCGCGGTGCTGGAACAGGGCCTGATCGGTCCTTTGGAAGGTATTCTTTCCGGGATTGCCGAAAAACCGCTGGATTCCATCATCCGGTTGCTCCCGACGCTGGCCTTCGCGCTGCATATGAATCTGGCCGCGCCGTTGCTCAACGAACTGAAGACCAACATTGATTACAATGCCATCGCCAAGTACGACGCCGGCATCGGCGGTTCCGGCGAAAAAGAAGCCCTTGCGGATTCCATCGGCATCAACCTCGGCGAAATGATCAACCTTGCCGATATGGGCATCGACCTCTCCTCTCTCAACGGTCTGCTGAATTCCGTGCTCGGTCTTCTGACGAAATCCGACGATGAGGAAGCCGAGCCCGTCTCCATCACCCTGCCCACCATCGACGAAGCGAAGCTGGCCATGCTGGGCACCGACGTGAAGTGGCTCTCCGGTTACCGCACCGTCAGTCCCTTCGCCGGGGTGGAGGGCCACGGAACCGATTACGCCCGCATCATTGCGGACAACCGCGCGGATATCTTCCTCAGCGTGCTGGATTACGCTATCCGCGGCATTGATCAGAACGATCTGGTCAACAGCGTACTGGATCTGATCAATTCCGGGAAGACGGAAGAAGAGACGAAGATCGAGCTCTCCGAGACGATTCAGACGCTCATTGACAACGTGGTGGCCAACAGCCCCGACAGCATCGCCGCCGTGGTGGAGCTGCTCTTCCCGCAGCGCTACGATATGGCCGACGTAAAGAAGATCGACTGGATCACCGAAGGCACCATCAGCGAAACCGATTATGAAAACTACTGGACCGACGTGGACGCCGAAGGCAACGAGACCCTTTGGACGAAGAAGAAGGCCGTTTATATGGCGGAGCACCTCGGCAATTTCGCGGACGACGTGGTGACCATTTTCAGCGAAAAGCTGGGCGACGCGCAGACGCTGGGCGAAGCGGTGAACTATCTGCTGAACGATCTGTTCAAGGCGGATACGGCCAATTCCCTGGCAGGCGCCTTAAAGGATTTCTTCGGCGGACTTGAGCTGCCCGAAGCGATCGCGGATCTGGGGCTGCTGGAGCAGCTGGGACTGGACGTCCACGCCTGGGATGAGATGACCTTCAGCTTTGCGGACGGCGACGCTGCGGCGTTCAAGGCGGCCGTGATCGAATGTCTTGAGCCGCTGGCGCCGGTGCTTCGGTTCGTTCTGGCGGAGGAACCCATTGAGATCACCCTGCTGGACGCCGTTCCCGTCAAGGCGCTGGGCTACGACGGTTATTCCTACGGCATCGTGCCGCTGCTGGAGGCGCTGGGCTGCAAGAACGTCAAGACCACTGCTGCCTTCAAGGCGGATAAGGCGAATATCGTGAAGAACATCGTGGATCCCGTATTTACCTTGCTGGACGCGCTGCAGGCGAATCCGCTGGTCTTCATTGAAGAGACCGTCCCCGCGCTGCTGTATTTTGACAGGGTTGGCGGAATTCAGGCAGCCGTGCCGAACCTGCTGTTTGCGGTGAACGTGCTGCTGGATACCATCCGCCCGGTCTACGATCTGGATATCTATCAGCTGGCCGATGAGAAACTGGGCTTTGACCTTCGCTTTGCCGAGACCGATCCCATTGACTTCCTGCTGGTGAAGTTGGGCGATCTGATCAAGGATAAGACCGACATTGAGCTCAAGATCGATTTTTCGGTGGAATCCCTCAGCTCCGAACTGAACTTCACCGATCCCATTCAATTTACTTCCGCCAACGGCGACGACGCCTACACCATCCGCCTTTCCGACGACGGCAAGGCCGATCTGGTGACGAAGGTGCTTGACTTTGGCGTGGAGGAGCTTGTCTTTGAGGACAACGTTGCCAATCTGAAGAAGCTTCTTAAGGACGTCATCAAGGATGAGAATCTGATGGCGCTGGTGACCACGCTGCTGGAAAACCTCAAGATGCTGGATGAGGACGTGGAAGATTTCCACGGCATCAACGACGTGGCCCTGGCCACCGTCTTCTGGGTATTCTTCGGTGCGGATACCGTGACCGACGCGGACGCGGACTTCTTCCATCGCTTCAACAAGGATGAAGACAGCTACATCGACTTCCTGATGATGGCCATGGATTCCTCCATCGGCTACATGGAGCGCTTCGCCTTCATCGCGGAAGAGATCCTTCAGGTGGAATATCCCAACCTGATGGCCGCGCTGGAGAACAGCCGTCAGCTGCTCAAGCCCTTCAGAGACTACTCGTCGGAAGATATTCATTACGCGGCCGGCATCCTGACGCGGATCATTGAATTCTTCCTGCATCTGTTCATCTACCTGAAATCGGTGATGGGTAAATAAACCCTGCATTTTCGCAGAAATGGTAACTGACTGCGATTGCAATCTGTTTCAAGTATAAAGCCTGCCGCCCGGCGTGTCATGCGCCGGGCGGCAGGTGTTTTGTTGGCTGCATTTGCTTGATTTTTTGAAAACCGTTCAGTTACGAAGAGACGCCAGCAGCCCTTCCGTTTCGGTTTTTGCGGCGGAAATGTCGGTGAACAGCACGCCGTGGATCCCCAGCCGGTTGGCCTCTTCGATGTTGGCCGGGTTGTCGTCGATAAAGACGGTCTCCTCCGGGAGGAGGGAATAGCGGTCCAGCAGCGCGCGGTAGATCTTTTCCTCCGGCTTGCAGCTGCGCTCCTGATAGGAGAATACGCCGCCCTCCGCCAACCGGAAGAAATCATATTTGGAAACAAACGCGTGGCTCTCCGCGGAGAGGTTGGAGAGGATGTAAATATGATAGCCCCGCTGCTTCAGCTCCGCCATGTAGGCGGCGGAATCGGGCTTCAGCACGTGCATTTCTACCCACGGGGCGGACAGCACGGCCCGGATCTGATCCGCGTGGGAGGGGTAGCGCTCCGCCAGCGCTTCGCACAGATCCCCGATGGTCTCATAATCGCCCCTGTCGTGCAAAAACCAGTCGAGGCCGAAGACGACCCGGTTCAGCAGCT
This sequence comes from Oscillospiraceae bacterium, assembly GCA_902788995.1. Classification (GTDB taxonomy): domain Bacteria; phylum Bacillota; class Clostridia; order Oscillospirales; family Acutalibacteraceae; genus RUG806. The sequence goes on along the minus strand of CADAMO010000015.1, from coordinate 9,640 downwards.
GCACGTCCTCCTCCGGATAGTCGAATGTACGAAGATAGGCGACGGGGTCAAAATCCACCATCACCCGGCCCAGGTCAAAGACGATATTTTTAATCATAACCGTTCTCTCTTTCTTGTTTGTTTCAATGCAGATATCGGGCGTTATAGTCCCGGTTGATCTCGGCAATCTCCTTTTTGCCGTCGATATAGTCCCGGTACATCTCCCACGGCGACCCGCCGCCCAGCCAGCAGGAGGAGCAGTTTTCGCAGCCCCCGCCGCAGGACAGGGCGTTTCTGATGATCTCTTCCCGTTCCGCTCGGGTTGTGTCTTTGATCAAAACGGATTTCATAAGCGCCTCCTGAAACAAGTTCTGCTGGGGTGACGCGAACCCCGTAGCGCGGCACCTCAGTGCCGCTAATGGCTAATTTTGCTTTTGAAACGGATTTTTTGAACTATTGGCCAGTTTCTCTTACACAATACACGTCATTTAACCAGACAATTCTCCCAAAAAAGTTGTTTGTGTCTATAGCGGCACTGAGGTGCCGCGCTACCGGGTAACTTCGACAAACTCCCAATTAGTCTCTTTCTTTTATTCTTCCCCCGTCCTTCCGGGGCTATACCGCCACAGAATGCAGCCGGTTTCCGTTTCTTCCCAGCAGTTGACCGGTTCGTCGTCGGTCGGGACAAACCCGCAGGCGGCGTGCAGGCGTTGGGAGGCGGTATTGTCCGGGCTGATGATACATTCGATCTGTTTTGCGCCGAGGCGGGTGAGGCGTTCCAACGTGTGGGTCAGCAGCCGTTTGCCGAAGCCCTGTCCGCGCCGGGCCGGGGTGGTCTCCACCGCTTCGATAAACCAGAAGCTGGGGCGGTATTCCACGGTCCGCAGGCCGCTGACCCATTGGTCCCCGTCGGTTTCGATCTGAACCAATTGCCCGGGCTCGCGGATAAACTCCCGCAAAAAGCCCGCGTAGCTTTCGCGCATCTCCTCCGCGGAATCAAAATTTTCTGCAAGGTCCCCCATGGATTCCGCATATACCGCAAACAGCCGGTCCACGACCGCCGCGTCGATTTCCGTCACTTGAAGCAACATCGGGTTTACCAGCTCTCAATTCGTTTCTTCATGCCCTCGATATCCAGCACGCCGTGGGCGAAGCCCTTGCGCACCAGCTCGTCCGGCACGAATTCGTCGTATTTTTCAAAGACCGGCACCTCGCCCGGGTAGACCAGCTCCAACGGGTCGAGGGGTTCTTTGATTTTCTCTTTCAGCACCTGAATGAACCGGTCTTTGTCGGCCTTCATGGTCAGTTGGATGAAATAGGGGCGGCCGGGTTCCAGCTTTTTCAGGCCCAGCTCCGGCGCGCATTTGCGGCGGATGAACCGCTCCAGCGCCAGAAAGGCGTAGGTGCCCAGCCACGGGAACAGCGCCCACATGTCGCCGCCCAGGTGGATCAGCGGCTCGTCCGCAATGCCGGAGTTGGCGCAGACGTGGCGGGTGTGGGCCAGCCTGGCCGCCGCGTTGGCCATCAGGTAGGGGTACTGCTTGTCCTCTTTGAGCACCTGCCGCATCCGCTCCAGAATTTTCGTGTGGATGTCGCCGGGGCACTGGCCGAAATAGGCGGGCACCTTGCCCTTCACCAGCGTGCAGTAGACCAGATGGCGCTTGTGGTCCACCTCCTCCACCTCCCACACGTGGCCGGCCAGGGCGATCTTCTCCCCGGCGGGGGGCGGCGTGACGATGGTGCCCAGCTCCTCCTGCCCGCAGCGGACGCTGTATTCCTCGTTCTCCTGAAACACCGCGTAGAACTTGAAGGAATTTGTCTGCCGTTCCCCGGCGAGTCCCACGATCAGCCCGCCCTCCTCGGTGGGCTGGATATAGTCGTTTGCGATCATGTGACGCAGCAGGACCTTATAATCCTCCTTGTCGATCATATGGAAATAGCTCAATGACAGCACCCGTTGGGCCAGTCCCGCCGGGGACAGCTCCCCGCAGGAGGCCAGGGTGCACATGGTCTGGTGGTAGAGCAGGCTGTAGGGATAGCGGTCCAGCCGGGGCGGCTCCACGAAGCGTTCCTCCGCATAGACCTGTACCAGCGCGATGCCCTGCAGCAGCTTCCAGGGGATGGTGGTGGGCAGCATGGCCCGCACCTCCGGCATATCCTCCCGGATGACGAACCACATCTCCGGCGGCAGGTCGCGGCGGCCGGTGCGTCCCATACGCTGCAAGAAGGAGGAGACGGTAAAGGGCGCGTCGATCTGAAAGGCCCGTTCCAGCCGGCCGATGTCGATGCCCAGCTCCAGCGTGGCGGTGGTGACGGTGGTCTGAAAGCTGTCCTCGTCCTTCATGGCGGTCTCCGCCGTCTCCCGGTAGGAGGCGGACAGGTTGCCGTGGTGGATGAAAAACCGGTCGGGTTCGTGCTTCAGCTCACAATACTGGCGCAGGGTGGTGGTGACCGCCTCGCACTCCTCCCGGGAGTTGGTGAACACCAGGCACTTTTTGCCCTTTGTATGTTCAAAGATATATCCCACCCCCGGGTCGGCGTTCACCGGCGCGTCGTCCGTGGCCATATCCAGAGCAGGCAGGGCGTTGGCCACGGCGTTCCGCTTTTCTTCCTCCCGCTGCCGCCGCTCGCCCATGCCGTAGGTACTGCCGACTTCCGACTTCCAACTTCCGACTTCCGACTCCAACGGCGCAAGGCGCCGTGCTACAGTGGAATCTTCGGAGACGGAGCTGAGGCTCCGTGCTACGGTACCGGCCGCCGCGCCGTCAATTCCGCATTCCGCATTCCGCATTCCGCATTCATCCGCGGCCTGCGGCCCGGACACGTAGAAGTGCTCCATGGAGATGCGCCATTTGACGCCCTTGGCTTCGATTTTCGGGATGGCGGTGCGTCGTCCGGTACCTGCGGAGAGGAACGCGCCGGTGGCCTCCAGGTCGCCGATGGTGGCGGAAAGGCCGATGCGCCGGGGATTGACCCCCGCCATGCGGGAGAGCCGTTCGATCAGGCACAGGGTCTGCCCGCCCCGGTCGCCCCGCATCAGGGAGTGGACCTCGTCGATGACGATATACCGCAGGTCGCCGAAGAGCTTTGTCACGTAGGCGTGCTTGTGCATCAGCAGCGCTTCCAGCGATTCCGGCGTGATCTGCAGGACCCCGGAGGGGTGTTTGAGCAGTTTGTTTTTGTGGGTTTGGGGCACGTCTCCGTGCCAGTGCCACACGGGAATGGCCGCCTCCTCGCACAGGTCGTTGAGCCTGCTGAACTGGTCGTTGATCAGCGCCTTCAGCGGGCCGATATAGATGGCCCCCACCGACGCGGGCGGGTCCTCGTAAAACTGGGACAGGATCGGAAAGAAGGCGGCCTCCGTCTTGCCGGACGCCGTGGAGGCGCACAGCAGCAGGTTGTCGTCGGAGTGGAAGATCACGTCTCCCGCCGCCACCTGCACGGCGCGAAGGCTCTCCCAGTTGTTTTTGTAGATGAAATCCTGTATGAAGGGGGCGTATTCGGAAAAGATATCAGACATCCTTCGCTATTCCTTTCTCAGTACCGCGTATACGTCTCATAGGAATCGATGGAGAGATTGTTCAGCCGGATCATCCTGCCCCAACGGATCCCGCAGCGACAGTCCCAGTTGCACTCCGCAACGGTGATGATATCTTCATCGGCGGTCACGTTGATATCGAGATACGCGTTATAGCCGATCACCTCGCCCGCGTTGATCCTGTCGATCACGAATACGGAATGCCCCGGCAGGCAGCGGACGTAATCCCCGATCCGGATCTCGTCGACGGTCAGATTCCTGCGCACCGGCGCGTAATAGCCGAACACCTCTTCGCTGAGCATTTCCGCAAAACCGGCGCATTGACCGAGACAGTGGGCGTAAGCGCCGGTGCTGTGGTCGGTGCAGGGCGTTTCCGTCACCGCGGGGTAGCGTTCGCTTTTGGGATAATCGTTCCAGAAATACCCGTCCGGGTACTTCTCCTGCAGCGCGTAAATGCGCGTCTGCAAAGGCGTGCGGACTTCAAAGAAATAATAGTAGCGTTCGCCGTTGATTGTCAGATGGACGCAGGCGATCCCTTTTTTCACCGCCCGCACCGTGCCGTTTTCGGAAACGGTGACGGCCGCTGGATTGGAGGATTCCCAACGAGCGTCGTCTCCGGCGCGGATCAGGTGGCGGTCGCCCAGCGAAACGGTATCGTTTTCTTGCAGTATGACGAAATCTGCCTCATGCTTGTCGGCAAAGGAGACGGCGGACGTCTCTTTCTTCGGCGGGGCGGTAAAACGCTGCATGGCGCCGTCAGTTTCCAGCGCCACCGAGTACCGCAGAATCAGCCGCGCGTCGGCAGAAGTCACGCGGCCGTCGCCGTCCGCGTCCGCGTAGCAGGTCTGGTCGGCGGTGATCCGCATCAGATTCACGCTGATGCGCAGCGCCAGCCGCGCGTCGGCAGGCGTCACGCGGCCGTCGCCGTCCACGTCGCCCGCAACGCATTCGCCGGAGGAGGCATAGCCGACGACCCGGTCAGAGGAAGCCGCCGTCGCCGGAACAGCGCATGCCATCGGCAGTATTGCGGCAAACATCAGACAAAAGTATTTCCGGATTGTTTCACGCATGGTCAATGCTCCTTACGGTTTTTTATAGTTCAAACTCAAACGCGCCGCCGCTCTCTTCCACTTCCGTTTTGGCAAATTCAAAGGCTTCCGACCCCAAAATCTGCTTCACGTCCGCGGTGGGGTTCTGGAACAGGATATCCAGCAGCTCGATGAAATCCCGGATGACTTCCCGCGGGGTGATCTTGCTGTCCGCGCCGATGCGGCCGAACTCAATCTTGATGAAGGTCACCAGATCATCCTGCGTCAGCTTCGGCGTGTAATCAAACAGCACCCCGTGGATCTCCGTCAGCTTTTCGATCAGCACCAGCATCTCCTCATAGGTCAGGGGAGAAAGCCTGATGACCGGCGCCAGCACGTCCTTCAGCTCGTCCCGGCCGAAGCGGCCCTCCTGCAGACGGGAGCGCAGCGCCTCGTAGCTGTAAACGCCCCGGCGGGTATCCTCGATGCACTGGGGCGTGCCGCACATGATGATGCCGAGATACTTCGCCTTGCCCTGCAGGGTGTCGTTATACATGGTGAGGATCTTTTCATAGTTATACTGGCGAGTGATGGACTGGGGGATCTTGTAGATGTTCACCAGCTCGTCGATAAGCACCAGCATGCCGGCGTAGCCCGCCTGCTTCAAAAAGGCGGCGAACAGCTTGATGTATTCATACCAATCGTCGTCGCTGACGATGATGTTCACACCCAGCTCCGCCCGGGCTTCGGTCTTGTTGACGTACTCGCCCCGGAACCACTTGACCACCTTGGCCTTCCGCTCGTCGTCGCCCTCCACATAGGCGCGGTAGTAGATGCTCAGCAGCTTTGCGAAGTCGAAGCCGTGGACCATCTCGTTCAGGTTGTTCATGACGGCGAAGATGCGCTTTTCCACCGCCCTGGCAAATTCCGGGCTGTCCTCTGGGCAGTCAGCCTCCGTCATCACTTCGCTCTGCACGCCGCTGATCCACCGGTCGAGGATCAGCGTCAGCGCGCCGCCCTCCGGCCGCGTTTTGGTGGAAAGATTGCGGATCAGCTCTTTATAGGTGGCAAGGCCCTGGCCCCGGGTGCCCTGCAAACGCCGTTCCGGGGAGAGGTCCGCATCCGCCACCACGAAATTTTTATCCATCACATAGTTGCGGATGGTCTGCAGCAGAAAGCTCTTGCCGCTGCCGTATTTGCCCATGATGAAGCGGAAGGACGCGCCGCCCTCGGAGATGATCTCCACGTCGTGCAGCAGGGCGTCGATCTCGGTTTTGCGCCCCACCGTGATATAGGGCAGGCCGATGCGGGGCACCACGCCGCCCTTGAGGGAGTTGATCACCGTGGAGGCGATCCGTTTGGGTATCTTCATGCTTGCGTCAATCCTTTCAGTTCCTCTTCATAGTCTTCATAGACGGCAGGGCGGTCGCCGTCGTCATAAATCACCGTGTCGCCGAACCGGTCGAACAGCTTGTCATTGACGGCATCGATCACCACCGAGAGCATCCGTCCCCCGGCCTTTGCCGCCGCCGCGCCGTTTTCGCCGTTCAGTACGGCCCGCAGAACGGCGGTCTCGGTCTCGTCCAGCGGGGAATCCGGCACGTCTGCCGGATTGACTTCCGACTTCCGACTTCCGACTGTAACGGAGCTGAGGCTCCGTGCTGCATTCAATTCCGCATTCCGCATTCCGCATTCCGCATTCTCTCCGCTTTCCGCTCTCCGCTCTCCGCTCTCGACTGGCGACTGGCGACTGGCGACTGGCGACTCTGACGGCGCGAGGCGCCGTGCTGCGTCTCCGCTCTCCACTCTCCGCTCTCCGCTCTCTTCGCCCCTCTCTTCCTCCGTCAGCAGCTTTTCCCCCGTTTCGGCGGCGTCTGAACGGATGACGGCCAGCTTGCCCACGTCGATATGGATGACCGCCGCTGCTTTTTTGCGCTTTTCCTCCTGCACCTCGTCGATGGCTGCGTTGACGATGCCCGTGAACAGCTTGGTCTTGTCCGTCGCCTTCAGCGGCGCGTCAAAGCCGAACCGGTCCCGCAGAATCGCGTCCACGTCCCGCACCAGCTCGCCCAGCTTCCGGTTTTTGGCGGGGCTGCGGTCCAGCCGGGTGCGGTACCAGGAGCCGTTTCGGCAGGAATAGCTGAACCAGGGGAAAATCACGTAATCGCAGTCGGGTCTGTTCCGTTCGACGGATACCACCGCGGAGGAAAACAGGGTGTAGGGCAGCGTGTGCACCTTGCCGAACAGCCGTTCGCACAGGCTGTTTTTGCATTTGGTTTCATGGTGTTCCGAAAAGGCGGAAAAGACGCGGCACAGCACCTCTTTCGTCTCCTCCGGATAGGTTTTATAGAATTTCGATTTTTCGATATTGTAGGAGGACAGGCCGCTGATGGCGCTGAACAGCTCCTCCTTTGAATGGGTCTTCCAGCGGTACAGGACGGTGAACTGCCGGTAGGGCAGCAGGCTTTCCTCGTCCCGGATCAGCACCGGGTCCAGCCCGTAATAAGCGGCGAAATCCACCAGCCAGTCCTTCAGATAGTGTTCCAGCGACCCGTCGAAGGGGGCGTAGGCCTCCCGGAACCATAGCAGCTTTTCATAACCCTCTTCCGGGGTCTCCACGCCGATCAGGTTCAGCAGCTCGTAGAGATAGACGAACACGAAGGAAAGGGGGATGTATTCCACCTGCCCCTTTCGCACCTTGGTTCGCCATGAGAAATATCCCCGCAGCTGCACGTCGCTCATGAGCTGATAGGTGGGGTAGTAGCGAAAAAACGAACCGCTGTACGAAAAGTCGTCCTCATAGTCTGCCATCAGCTTTCCCTGCTTTACGAACAGCCTGGGGGAGGACCAGTTATAGCTGCTTTGCCCTTCCGCCAGCGCCCGCATCTCGGTGATTTTCGGCGGCGTATAGTTCTTCATGGCGGAGGCGCGTTTGAGGATGGGCTCGTCGGTGTAGGTCTTCGACTGCATGCTCTTTTTGTTCAGAAATTTTTCGTCGGAATACATCTCGTCCAGCAGATCGTCCAACCGCGACATACGCCCGCCCCCCTTTCGTTTTGGCAATATACCATTATAGCATCAACGGCGATGATTTTCAATAGAAAATCGAACATTTGTGCGAAGAAATTTTAAATTTAAAAATCATTTTTTTTGGTTCCTCACGGATCATTGTGGGAGCAAGATAAGAGAAAGGTTTTTGCGAGGCGTTCGGCGGCCTCCTACGGGATGGCGCGTCTGCGTTTTTTTCAGAAACGGCTTTTTCACTGGCTGAACAACAAAAATCCCGCTGCCCGATAGGGGGAAGCGGGATTTGTCTGTTAAAAGGAAAAAAATCGTTGACTCCTGCGCCGGGAAAACGGCCGGTTCGCGGCAGCTTCGCGCTACCAAAGATCCCATCCGGCGACGTTCAGGTATTCGCCGTTGTTTTTACGCAGATAGTCCGTCGCGCCGGAGAGGCTGTCCCGCCTCTCCAGATAGGTGCCGTCGCCGATGGCCCGCAGGGTGCCGTCCTCGCACACGCCGATGGCGTGGGTCCCGCAGGAGATCACGTCCACCATATCGCTCCAGCCGCTGACGGCGGCTGCGAAATCGGCGTGGCCGTCGTAGACGTATTTCCGCTTGACGGAGTTGTAGGAAACGTCGCAGCTGACGTACCGGACGGAGCCGTTGAACCGGATACCGTAGATCCCCTTGGCGGCGAAGCGGATCCGCACGACGCCGTTCCAGCTGTTGACGGCGGCGCTGATCCGGTCAAGATATCTGTCCGCGCCGGAATCAGCGTCCGACGCCCAGTTGGGCACCCGAAAGGCCTTGACGCTGCCGTTGGCGCGCAGCAGCAGCAACAGACTGCTGTTGGTGGCGATATCCGTGATGTTCTTCTGATAGGTCAGAGCGCCGCGGTAGCGGGCGTCCGTTCCGGCGTAGGCCACCGTCACACAGCCGTCGCGCTGCAGCGCCACCAGCGCCTTGCCGGTTTCCACCACCTTCTGAATGCCGCCCCAATCGGAGATGTCATACCGCTGGTCCTGGGGGTAGTCCCGCTCATAGGCGATGTGCAGCCGCCCGGCCCGGTCGATGCCGAAAATCTTCCGGTAGCCCTCCGTCACGGAGACGATATTCTTCCATCCGGTGAGCCCGTAAAGAGGCGCCTGCTCTTCGCCCAGCACGCTGACGGTACCGTCGTTGAACAACAGCACCGTGTAATCCGGCCCGACGCCGTTTCCGACGACGCCGATCATATCCTTCACGCCCGTGCAGGTCCGCAGCTTTTCCATCTGCCGGTCCGGCAGGTACAGCCCGTAACTGCCCAGGTCGTGCAGCCGGACGAAACCGAATTTGTCCAGTCCGTTGACGCCGGGGGAGTGGGGCAGAAAGCGGCTGTAGGTCGCCACCGTCTCCGCGCCCGAGCGCCTGTCGTCGCCCTCCCGGTTGGAGAGGTAATAGGTCTTTCCGTCCTGTCCGATGGCGGCGGTGACGTAGGAAGCGCCTGTCACCACGGAGTTGAAATCAAAGATCTGCTCCGCCTCCAGCGAGCGGCCCGCCTTGGTGAACCAGATCGCCGCGTCGATGGGCCGTCCCAGGTCCAGGAAGGCGTCGCCGATTTCGGTGGCGGCGTTACTGTAAAGCTCCGCGGCGTCTTTGTAATTGTAGATCTGAGAAAGCTCCTGCATCGCCAGATCCGGCTCGTATTCCGCCAGCATTCTGGCGGCCTGCCTGTATTTGGCAGCGGGCAGGAAAACGAAGGCGGACAGCAGCGCGGCGGCCACGGCGGCAAACAGAAGCAGGGCCAGCAGCAGGCGGCGTTTTGCCTTGGGGGAAAGCGTGATCGCAGTGGCGATGTTTTTTGTCCGTTCGAGCGTTGCAGCGATAGACACCGCCGGATTTTCCCCCTTTCTCCCGCCGGTCAAGGCGAATTGATTGATATATAATTTAGTATAACAACGGGTATTTCAAAAGTCAACCGCTTCCCTTAAAATAAAAGAAAGAAAACAAAATCAGTTAATTCCCAAAGTAAATTCCACAGTGGAAGTTAGATGTGGAATTTAGTGCGGGAAACCATTGGTGGTAGAATTTAGTCTGGGAAAGGAGGAACCCA